>MVCR01000010.1 GCA_002050035.1 Planctomycetales bacterium 4484_113
AGCGCCACTTCCGCCCGCTTCCGCTCGGTAATATCCTCTCCGGAACTGAGAGTTCCGACGATGTTTCCCGCCGCATCGTAAAGCACTGCATTGTGCCAGGCAATGAGTCGCTCTTCCCCGCTGCTCGTCACTACCGGATTCTCGAAGTACTCGAGCGGCTCGAGTTCCCCTCGCATCAGCTTCCGAAAAACCCGGCTAACAGCGTCGCGAGCACTCTCGGGAAGGAACTTCTCGAACCAGTTCTGTCCCAGAACCTCCTTCTCTTCGCACCCCAGCAGTGCACAGCCCTTTCGGTTTATGAGGGTAACCTGCCCGTTGCGGTCTAGGACAATTACTATCACCTGCACTACATCCAAGTAGTTCCGTATGCGTTCATCTTGCTCGCGCAGCTCCTTGTCCGCTCGCTTGATCCGTGCGAGCCAGGTTTCAAGCTGAGCAATGCGCTTGTGCGCTTGCTCAAGCTCAGAGGTGAGATCGTCTTTGGTCTTCTTCCGAGAGAGCGACTCAAGTAATCTGGATTCAGAATGCAGAGAAGCAACTGGTCTGGCAGGGGCGCTTCCTCTGAGTCCATTCCGCGCCGCAAAGGTGCGCTTCATCTTGGCATCTGGTGGTTTGGGGTCCTCGAATCATTGGCTCGTGCAGACCGTGTGTCCTTCACGTGACGCAATCCGCGCGGGAAGCACCCTATCGGGGTGGGCGGATTCGAACCGCCGACCTCCTGCTCCCAAAGCAGGCGCGCTAACCGGACTGCGCTACACCCCGCGATTTCCATTATACAAGGTATGAGCAGAAGCGCCCGTATCCGTTGACGGCGTCGTCTGTCTTTGGCGTTTGAGCAGATGCACCGGGTGCCTGTTGTCTAGCGGCAAATCGTCAGATCTGCGGGCTCTCGCCCCGTGCGCTCTGCAAGCCCTTGCGCGTGGAGGACATTTGCCCTAGAATAGAAGATGCAGTAAGGAGTCTGTCTGTCCGCATCAACTATGAATTACCAATCAAGAATCGATGCCCTGCGTCATACGCTCGCTTCGCTGCACCTCGATGCTCTGCTGGTAAGCTACCTTCCAAACATCTTCTACCTCTCCGGTTTCACTGGCACAACCGCGTGGATTCTCGTAGGGAAGAAGCAGCTCCTGTTTCTTACCGACTCTCGTTATCACGAGCGATTTCGGGAGGAGGTGTTCCCTGAGTATGAGCTCGTCGACTTCTACCAGGAGTCGGTGGGTGCCAAGCTCTCCGAGGTGGCAAAGCGATTTGGCTGGCGCAGAGTCGGCTTCGAGGCGCAGCATCTGTCCTACGCCGAGGCGGAGGAGATGAGGCAACAGGCGGCGGAGTGTGAACTCTCTCCGCGGAGCGGTATCATCGAGAGTATGCGCCTATGCAAAGACGAAGAGGAGATCACGCGTATCCGGGAAGCCATTCGGATCAAGGAAGAGGTTTTTCAGGAGTTGATGGGCGCACTGACCACTGGAGTTACCGAAGCCGATATGGCAGCGGAATTTGAATACCGCATTCGCAAGCGCGGGGTACAGGCAGCGAGCTTCTCGCCCATTATCGCCTTCGGCCCCAACTCCGCGAAGCCACATGCCGGATTCTCGGAGCAGGAGCTTATTCCCGGGGTGCCGCTGACATTCGATCTCGGGGTCGTATACGAAGGCTACTGTAGCGATATGACGAGGACGGTTTTCTACGGTGGCGCCTCCCCGGGATGGGAAGAAATCTACGGTATTGTGCGGAACGCGAAGGAATCTGCTGCGGCTGCGGCGGCGCCGGGGGTTGCCTGTGCTGAGGTCGACCGTGTGGCTCGCGACCTTATAACCGCAGAAGGTTACGGGTCGAACTTCGGACACGGTCTGGGGCATGGAGTAGGGGTTGAGGTGCACGAGCAGCCGCGGGTGAACAGTCGCAGCAAGGAAGTTCTGCAACCGGGGATGGTCTTTACCATCGAGCCGGGCATCTACGTGCCGGGGCAGGGAGGCATCCGCATCGAAGATATGTACCTCGTCACCGAGCGTCGCGTTGAGCGGCTGAATGCTCTGGGCACCGATGTCGTTGTCATTAAGTAGTATGTGAGAGGATATGATCACGCCCAATGATTTCCGGAACGGAACCACCTTCTCCCGGGGGGGAGTGCTCTACATGGTTCTGGGATTTCAACATGTGAAGCCCGGCAAGGGGCCAGCCTTTGTGCGAGCGAAGATCCAGAATCTCCGCACCAGAGCTATCACGGAAGAGACCTTCCGCACTGAGGAAAAGCTACAGGAGGTGCGTATCGAGCGGCGGGAGATGAGTTATCTCTACCCTGAAGGCGATACGCTCGTGCTAATGGACAACGAGACTTTCGAGCAGACTCCCGTTTCACGAGATCTGTTCGGGCGCTTAGTGGATCTGTTGCGAGAGAACCAGACGGTCTTTGTGGATGTGCACGAAGACGAAGTACTTGCGGTGAGTCTACCGCCGGCGGTAGTGCTGGAAGTCGCGGAGACCGAACCAGGTGTGAAGGGCGATACCGCGACCGCAGCGACCAAGCCGGCGAAACTCGAGACCGGTGCAACCATTCAGGTGCCGCTGTTCGTGAATCAGGGCGATCGCGTAAAGGTGGACACCCGGAATTTCACCTATATCGAGAGGGAGAAGGGCTAGAGGGCTCGTTTGTTTGATTTCCCCAGTTTGGGGTAAAATAGGACGACTGAAACATAAACAATACTGGGGAGTAGGACGATGAAACGCATCCTTATGTTATTGATTGCAGTGGCTCTGATGGGCCTGGCTTTCGCGTGCGGGGGAGGGGGCGGTGGTTCTACGCCCTCGCCGACTCAGACGCCGACGCCAACGGAAACGCCAGGCGAGCCGGGCAACCCGGTCTTCTCTGTAGTTCTCACAGCCAATCCTGACCAGGGGCCAGCGCCTCTGCTCGTGAATTTCTCAGCATATGCCTACGGTGGCGCAGCCCCATACACCTACGAGTGGGACTTCAATGCAGATGGAGTGTTCGAATCGAATATGGTTAACCCCTATTATCGTTTCGATTCGAGCGCAGTGGTGAAACTGCAGGTTACCGATGCTAACGGGGATGTGGTCACGGCGACACGCTCCATTACGATTACAGCAGGCGGCGAGCCCTCGTACGGCGTGGCGCCGCTGGAGGTGAAATACACTGTTTCGGCGACCTCCGGTACGGCTCCGCTTACGGTTGAATTCGAGGCAATCGCTACGGGTGGAAGGCCGCCCTACAGCTATTCCTGGGATTTCGAGGGCGATGGTATCCCGGACAGCTTCAGCCAACATGTCATCTACACTTACAGTTCCCCGGGACCCAATCCTGATCCCACTGGGCATCCAGGCGAGCATTACTACTCGCCTTCGCTAACGGTCAGTGATAACCGGGGTGTTCAAGTTTCCACTCTGGATGACCGGGATGGCGATGGCGAAGCCGACTGGATAGTCAAAGTGAACGTTACACCTCCTTCAGCTCTTTCGCCATATATCCGGGCGAATCCTCCGACCGGGCAGGCGCCGCTTTCCGTTGAATTTATGGGTGGCGCTTCCGGTGGAGAACCGCCCTACGAGTTCAAGTGGGATTTCGGTGATAGCGAAGTTACCGACTGGAGTCCGAACGCCGTGATCGACCACATCTATCTGGATGCCGGCACCTATCTGGTGCGGCTGACGGTGAAAGATGCTCAGGAGACGACGGACACTAGCGGTCCAGTAATGGTGACGGTCTCAACGGAGCCCACCTTCAACGTGCGCATAGAGGCCGACGTGACCGAAGGGCCGGTTCCGTTGAATGTTCAGATGACGGCGTTCACGGAGGGCGGCAAGCAGCCGGTTTCGTACAACTGGCAGGTGTTCACTGACATATACCCCCAGGGGTCCGAGCCGATGATTGTGGATCCGCCGGCGGTACCAGCTCCTCTGCTCGACAGCAATGCAGTTGTCGTGCCTTCAACCACTTCCGAAACGAATCCGGTGATTACCTTTGCCACCTACGTCGGTGAGCAGGTGCAAGTGAACAGGATGGGTACGGCAAGCACGGTTGCCATTCCCAATCCCTATGTGGTGCGTCTGATCGCAACTGATGCTAACGGTGTGCAGGCGTTCAGCAACCTGATCCGAATTTCGCCTCAGGCTCCGCAGCCTGCGAGCCTTTATTCGGCCTTCCGCTATCCCAAGGCTGCCGACTCCGTATTCAGCCCTGGCACCAGCAGCGCCTTTACCGCACGCTCCAACTCCGCGGTGGCGGTGCATCCAAGCGGCATGGTTTTCCTCTTCGGAGGGGAAAAGGTGAACTCGGCAGGAGAGTTCGAAGGCTTGGTCAACCAGCTCGATGCTGCATGGGCGCTCAATATCAGTGGAACTGACCGTTCTTCAGCTCTTTCCGACAGATGGAGCTTCCCCAGCGGTGGCTGGACGCAGCTCAATACGCTGCAGGGACCACCCTATCCGTTTGACGCTGCGGGCAATCCAACGGTGGCCAATCCGCCTTCGTCATGTATGTCGTGCCCCAGCGAGCAGCCGTGTCCCCGCTGCGACCACAGGATGGGGAACGATATCCAGCGCTCCGAGCCGTTTGTTAACCGCGGTTCGGCGGCTGGCACCTTGATTCATGAACCGTGGGACGGCAATCCTGGCGGCTACGGCGCCCCTCCTGGGTGAACTGTCGGTTACCCTGATTGTCCCCCGGGTTGGGGATTAGGAACGCCAGCAATGGGAGCTCTCGGTGTGCCGGTGATCTACGTGTTCGGCGGTCGCGACGAGAACGGAAACGCGCTTGACGTGGTGCAGAAGTACTATCCGCCGACCTTCGGCACTGAGGACGTCTATCCGGTTTGGGATATACCCCAGTACTCTGGGCAAATCGTCAACAACCAGACCGATATCTGGACCAGCTACTTCGCGTTCCATGACCGCGATATGTGCCCGCAGAGAGGTCAGTGTCCGAATCCACCGATGGTTCCGGATCGTCCGAAGGGTCAGCGACCGGCGATTCCGCTGAACCCGCTTCCAGAGCCCTTGTACGGAGCGCAAGCGGTTACCGTTGAAACCAACGGCAACGTTGTGCCGCCGACCTGGCCTCAGGGGCCCTACAACTACATCTTCATTCTCGGTGGTATCAACGCAGATGGTGCAGTTGTTCCGACGATGCGGTGGTTCAACACCGCGGTGGAGCCGCAGCAAAGGCAGGGCGGCGGTCAGGAGCTTGCGCAGGGCGACTACTCGCCCGTCGTGGATATGCCCGTTGAGCGTGCGTATTTCAAAGCATTCGTGATTCCACCCAGACAGTCCATCGATCGCAAGTGGCAGATAGTGGTCTTTGGTGGTTTTGACCAGAGCGGTAACTACGTGGCTCAGGTCGACCGCTACAACTTCACCGATACGAATAATCCGGTAATGGGCTACTGGGAGACCATCGGTTCGGTACCCGAACCTGCGGCTGGATTAGGGGCAGGCTGGGAAGATAACGCCACGCGTGGTATTATCTTGCACCAGATGTCGGGACGGACCGTAGAAGGTGTTACCGGGAGCGTCTTCGATCTGCTGGAAGACGGACCCGTTTCCTACGCACCGGTCAGCCTGATTCCGCGTGGCTGGATCGAAGCTACGCACGTGACAAATCCAGGATTGATGGGTCCTGGAGCACCCGACTACTATCTCATTAGTGGTATCACAGAGCAAGGACCTACCACAATCGTGGAGCACTATCGTCCGTAGAACTGTCACTAACAGCTGTTTGAGGAGGACTTAGACCGATGAGGACATTGAACTCGTTGCTGGGCATCGTGGCGACCATAGTTCTGATGACGGCATGCGGAGGCGGAGATGACACTACAGTGCCACCTCCGCCTGCTGGCGCTGTTGGCGGCGAAGTGCTGATCTCATCCTTCGTCGCCTCGCCATTGTCTGGCCCCAGTCCGCTCGGAGTCAACTTCAGTGTGACCGTGGCCGGAGGTAAGCTTCCGATGACCTACCTCTGGGATTTCAATAACGACGGTTCCTACGACTACGCGATCAACAGTATCGGATCTCGTACTGCCCAGGCGTATCATCAGTTTTTTCTGCGATCGGAAGATGTCACTGAAGGTATCTCTACCTACGAGGCCGTGGTGAAGGTAGTTGACGACGATAACGTGGTGAAGGTCAGCGACCCGCGCACGATCACCGTGACCGGGGAGAATCCTTTCCAGCTAGATGTGCGTGTCGTTTCAGACTACATAACCAATATCAGCGATTCCGGTGCCGAGTACGGCTATCTCTCAGGTAAGCCTGTGTACTTCCGCGTGGACGTAATACCTATGGGCGCGGATTCGGGACCTTACACGTTCGCGTGGGACTTCGATGGTGATGGCACGACTGATTCAACCCTGCAGAACGCGCAATACACCTTCACCTTGGTGGGGGATGAGGAGACCATGGAGTTCCGCCCGCATCTTCTTGTGACCGATGCGAACGGCATACGGGTTTCTTGGGAACCTCCGGCAACGGTGACCTACACGGTCACGCGTGATATCCCGCTACCCGTGGAACCGGGCGTGCCCGAGCTTATCGTCAACACCTCGCCACCGACCCACAGCGGCGACGTCATATACGTGTACTACGACACAACGAGTGAGAATGCGGAGGAGCGCGAGCCGCATCTCAGTGCCAGTGCAACGGTGGACGTTGCCCATCCGGGGGTTCCACCGTACGAGTATGATTGGGATTTCACTACTGACGGCGTAGTTGATCGTCGCACGCCGGCTGTTGCGGTTCCGTATTTCGATCCTGACCTTGATGTGGTGGTCAACCCGTATCGTCTTCCCACCGGTCAAGCCAACGGCACCTTCACGCTCTCCCTTCACTTCAAGGACGCTGCAGGGAATAAGATCGATCGTGTGTGGAAGGTCGAAGTCGTGGATCGGGCTTATGTTCACGTGATCAACCCGCTGGACGTAACAGTCTATGTAGACCTTGACGGCAACGAGACCTTCGACACTACCTCCGGGACGCCTCTGGATGCGCAGCAGTACAGAACCGTGAACGCGGAATCGGCTAACGATAGTGAGGGGCTCATCGTAA
This sequence comes from Planctomycetales bacterium 4484_113, assembly GCA_002050035.1. Classification (GTDB taxonomy): domain Bacteria; phylum 4484-113; class 4484-113; order 4484-113; family 4484-113; genus 4484-113. The sequence continues at coordinate 7,057 of MVCR01000010.1, forward strand.
AGGTGCGCGCTACGGCTACTGGCTCTACCAACAAGTACAACTTCCAGCTGGATATTCTGGGAAACGGGGTCTGGGCGGAGGACAGTGACGGCGACCTGATACTGGATTGGGATCCTCTGCACAGCGGAACCAGAACGCCGGTTGACCTTGATCCAGATGACGAGTCGGATCAGGATGCAACGGTCGAGCTTGGCAGCGTAGCCGGCATTGAGAACAATCAGGTTACCTACACCATTCACTTTCCCGGCACACGGTTGCCCGGCTTCTTCGGAATGCAGCTCCGGACGGCAGCCATGGAGGGTGGTCTGGAGAAGGGGACACTGATCAAGCAGATCCCCATCTCCCTGGTAGTCATAAACCCCCGGGATTTCACTGACGGCAGTGACGAGCCAATTCCAAGAGTTGATTTCGGAATGGTGGGCGTGGGAGTTGCCGGCAACGACCGGTATGCCTTCATTGCTGGTGGTATGGATGGGAATCTCGCGCTGCGCGATGTCCAAATGATTACACAGCCCTACAACGTTGATGATGGCATATACGATGTGGAGTACGAGCTTACAAACCTGCCACCAATGATGGTGGCTCGCGGTCAGTTCGGGTTGGGCGCGACCACTCTATCCGCCGATACTATCTACGCGCTGGGTGGCTACAACAACACTGACAAGACGCTCTCGATCATCGAGTCCTATGGTGGCGGGCATCCGTGGCAGGGCGAAGGTACTATTCGCAACAACGACACCAGGATGCGCTACTTCAGTCTGGCCTCCGGTGTATCCTACGGTGGAACACCGGTGATAATGCTTTCGGGCGGTCTTGTTGGAAACCCAGACCGTGAAACCGTGTCCAGCACTGTGTGGAGATACACCCCCCCCAACGGCTGGGCCAGCCTCTACTCACCGATGCCGACTCCTCGCTATGACTGCGCATCTGTGATTGCCACAATGGGCAATTACATCTACCTCTATGTGATCGGAGGTCGTAGCATCGAGGGTTCAAGCCTGCGGACTGTCGAGCGGCTGAATCTGAACACCGGCGGCTGGGAGGCGCTTCCGGATATGCACGCGCCGCGAGCTGGTACCGGTGCGGTCGTCATCAACGGTCGCATCTACGTCTTTGGCGGTGAGGTGTATCCTGCTGGTGGAGCCGGTGTGCCCACCCTGGTGGCTTCGACCGAAGTTTACAACCCGGTGCGTGGAATCTGGAGTTACTCGGTCCCTGCTGTCACCGGTGCAGGAGTGGCTCGGTTCGGCATCTGCTCCTTCCCCAGCTGGGCTGGCAGTCCTCCTGATACGGTGTGGATTTACGGCGGAAGAACGGAAACTGGCGTTAGCACGCAGCTCGTGGAGCTGTTCTACGAGGACCAGAAGAACCTCTGAGCTTAGCCCTGAACGGTAAGCACAGGGTCAAGCGGACTGAGGTAGAGATGTGCTGGCTGGTGTGGTTGTCTGGCTGGCGTGGTGCCTTGGACGGAGCAGCAGGAGCAGGTGAAAGCTGCGTCGTGCGGGCTGATCCCTCGGGTTAGACTAGTTCTGCGAGCTCATCCGCCATCCGGTGCAGGTAGGCATCTTCGGGCGCGGCTTGGAGTCCCTTCTGGGCACGCTCCTTCGCAAGCTCCCACCTTTCCTGGCGCAGGGCTAGCTTCACGGCGAGTCTCCAGGGCGCTGGCAAGTGGGGAATCAGAGCGAGCGCGCGATCGAGGTGGAACTCCGCGTCTGTCCAGTAGCCCTTCTGTGCTGAGGACAGTGCGAGGTTGAAGTGCTCCATGCCTCTTCGCTGGATGCCGTGCAACTCCGCGATTTCCTCCTCTAGTTCCCGTCGCTGCTCGCTCCCGTGGGGCAGTGCTTCTGCAAGCTGCGCCGCTTCCTCAAAGCGGTGCTGGTAGAGCGCCGCGCGCGCGGAAATGAAGACGGCTTCCTCTTCGAACTCCGGGTTGGTGCGACGAAGTTCTTCGACCAGTCCCCTCGCATGTTCGAAGTTATGCCGTGTGACTGCTTCCATCGCCTGCGTCGCAAGGCGGTTCGCCCGCTCGTAGAGAGCGTAGTAGGTGGTCAGGGAGGTGCCGCAACTGGGGCATTCCGCAGGACGGTCTGCCAGGGGCGTGTGGCATACGGGACATGCTGTCATCTCACGATAGTGCAACTTGTCGTCCCGATCCGTATTCCGCTTCAATACGAGTAGTCGGCAATGAGGTTGGTGGCTTTCTCAATCAAGCCCTCGAGCGCCTCCAGTTCCTCTTCCTTAAGCGCTTGCTTGAACTGATTGGCCAGGTCACCCAGTTTCGCCAGCTCGAGGTCATCGATCCGCTTCTCTTTCTTCTCCCCTTGTCGGATGAGCTGCAGCAGTTCTTTGAGTGTGTTCTCGGCTTCCAGCAAAACCTTGGACTTCTCGCGTTGCACGAGCATACTTCCGGTGTACTTGCTCACGTCCCGCTGGGCAAGAGTTACCTCTTCAGCAGACAGTCGTTTCTTCGATGCCTTGATGGTGATGGATCGACTGGCGCCGGTCTTGCGATCCTTCGCCGTGATCTTCACAATGCCGTTGACGTCGTAATCGAAGGAGACCTCCACGAGTGATTCGCCCTTTGGCGCTGGCGTAATACCGCTAAGGATGAACTCCCCGAGTGATTCGTTTTCGCTTGCCACTTGGCTCTCGCCTTGAAGCACATGAATCAACGCTTCAGTCTGGAAGTCGGTGGTGGTGCGGTAGAGGCTCTTGCGCGAGCAAGGGATGGCGGTGTTGCGTGGAATGACCGTGCTAAACTTGTCGCCCTCGGTTTCGATGCCGAGCGTAAAGGGAGCGACGTCGACGACTACGAATTCCTCGAGTGAGCCGCGTTTGATCCCAGCCTGGATGGCTGCGCCGATGGCTACGCACTCTTCCGGATTGATGTCCTTCAGCGGGTCCTTATCGAGCTGCTCACGCACCAGTCGCTGCACCAGAGGGGTGCGCGTCATGCCTCCCACCAGAATGACCGCGTCGATGTCCCCTGGACTCAGATTAGCATCTGAAAGCGCGAGCTGTATGGGTTGTTCGGTTTGCGAGACCAGATCCGTAACCAGCTCCTCGTACTTGGCGCGAGTGAGCACCTCATGCAGATGCAGTGGTTCCTCCGCCTCGGTGTAGATGAAAGGCAGGTTAATCTCCGTTTCCAGAAGCGATGAAAGGTCGATCTTCGCGTTTTCCGCCGCCTCCTTCAGGCGCTGAAGAATCGCCCGTTGCTGAGAGACGTCCGGGATGTTCCGCAGGTCGATCTTCTCTTTTTCCTTGAAGCGAGCCGCGAGATAATCGACGATGCGGTAGTCGAAATCGTCGCCACCCAAGTTATTGTTGCCGGTAGTGGCAAGAACCTTGAAGGCTCCTTCGACCAGCCGAATGATCGAGACATCGAAAGTGCCGCCGCCGAGGTCATAGACTAGGATGGTCTTCGCCTCGCCGGTCTTGTCGAAGCCGTAGGCGAGGGCGGCTGCGGTGGGCTCGTTAATGATGCGTTCCACCTTGAATCCCGCAATCTCGCCGGCGTCCTTGGTCGCCTGCCGCTGGGCATCAGTGAAGTATGCCGGCACCGTTATTACGGCTTCGTCAACGACGCTGCCCAGGTAGGTTTCGGCATCGAGCTTGAGCTTCTTCAGGATGACGGCGGATATCTCCTGCGGCGTGAATTCCTTCTCGCCGACAACGATGCGGCGGTCAGTGCCCATCAGCCGTTTGACGCTGGTCACTGTACGCTCGGGATTGGCGACCGCCTGGTTCTTTGCCGGTTCGCCCACCAGAAGCTCACCGGTTTCAGTGAAGCCAACTATAGAGGGTGTGAGGAACTTCCCTCGTTCGTTGGGCATGAGTTGCGGCTTACCGTCAATAATGGCAGCCACTTCGGAATTCGTCGTTCCGAGATCAATTCCTACAATCTGACCCATAATCTCTCCCTAATGATGACAAGTCAATGATGTTAATATGAATCACGGGTTCTTCACCACCACCACCTGTGCGGGGCGAAGCACCTTGCCGTGCTGCTTGTAGCCGGCGAGCACAATCTGGGCAATAGTCCCGTTGGGTTTTTCTGGATCCGTCACCGTTGACAGCGCCAGGTGCTGCGCTGGATCGAACCGCTCTCCCGGCTCCATGCGCTCGATGCCGAAGCGCGCTAACCGCGAGAGCAACTGATCGCGAATGGAGCGGACGCCTGTCAGTACGCTCTCGGGGACTTTAGCCGATTCGTCCTCAGCGAGAGCCACCACCCGATCGCAGGAGTCAGCAACATCCAGCAATCCTTCCAGCGCTGATTTCAAAGGTTCGATGGTTGCCAGCTCACTCAGTCCTTTGGCAACCGAGTGCAACTCCCGCTTGAGTGCGGATAGCTCGGCCGCATACTCATCAAGACCTACCGCCTCAATGGCTGGCAGCCGCAGGTTCTCAACGTTGCGCTGCAGGCGAAAGAACTCGATGCGCAGGCGGTTCAGCTCGGTCTGGTACGTGAGGAGGTTGAACGTTTCCGCTGCTTCCGGTTGCGCCCCGCCTGCTTGCCCCTTACCCGCTGGACCAAGCTCTATATGATAATATCTCTCGGAAGAGAAGTCAACGCGAGATGCCAGCTCCCTCAGCCGTTTTCTCGTCGACGCTCGCATTTAAACCACCGAAATGTCTCCCAACCGGAAGTAGAAAGTGATGCTGTCAGTCAGCTTGGCAAGGCTTTCTTCTGGTGGTGTTTCCATCTGTTTCAACTGGCTGTAGTCCGGGCCTGGGACTCGGAGATTCAATCCAAGTTCCTCAAAAACCGATCTCGCCCGCTGCTCTCCGAGGACTGTTCTGCGCACCTCATCTGCGTCCACGGGGTTGAACGCGAAGATGTCTATCCGCTCTCGCTTCTTGTCGTTGGTGAGGTTGGCGTAAGAGTCCTCCAGCAGCATGAAGTCGGCTGCGTGTCGTTCGGGATTGAATATCTTCACCAGTCGGAAGTAGCTCTTCTCAATCTGTCCCTTAGTGGCACGCTTGTCCAGACCCAGAATCCAGTAGAACTGATTTGCTCGCTGGAAGTAGTCCACCATCTCTTCGGTCTTCGCAGTGTAGACATCTTCGGTTTCCTGGCGTTGGGCGACGAAAACATCAGTGAGCAGCTTCTCCACCTCCCCGATGGCGACCGTCAAATGGGCGTACTGCTGGGGATTCCTATCCACCATCTGCTGCCAGTGGGTCGTGAGTTTGTTCCAGTAGACTGCCGAATTGTCGAAATCGTCCACCATCATGTAGGCGATGGCGAGATTCTGCACTATGCTGGGGTTGTCGGGATCGTAACTTGCGGCTTTTTCCCATTCACCTATGGCGGATGTGTGATTGCCCTTCCGCGAAAGGGTGTAGGCGTTAAGGTCAAGTGTCGCGGCGTACAGTTTTCTCAGATGCTTGAAGTCAGGCGCGAGCTCCTTCAGTGTTTCCCATGTTTCCATCGCCTCCTGAGCATATCCGGCTTGCAGGAAGGCAGTGCCGATGTCGAGGAGCTGTGAAATCTTGGTCTCAGTATGAGTTGGGCGTTTCAGGCAGGCTTCGAGGAGCTGGCGCCAGTATGCCACCGCCAGTTCGCGGTCGCCCTTGAGGGAAGATGCCTTTCCCATGAACCACAGCCGCTGCAACTCTTGCTTCTGAGTGCCAGCAAGCTTGCTCAGGAGGGCGAGAGCGCGGTCGTACTGGCCGTCGTGGATGAAAAGGGCCGCAAACGGGAGGAGTGCCTTGTCCTGCTCTGGGAAAGTGAGGTTGGCGAATGCTCCTCCGCCCGCTGCATCGCGATCCGCCAGGAAAGCGTTGATCAGCAGGGGGATGTCGTCCGGCAGCAGGTTGCCTCGCCGTTTCAGATCCAGGAATACGCGCCATGCTCTCTCCAGCTGTTTGTCCGCCAGGTAGCAGTACGCTTGGCTACGTTCCAGCATCGGCGCGTCATCAGACCAAGTGATATCACGATAGTAGATGAGTGCTGGCGCATACTTGTGCAGGAGGTGGTAGGAGTACGCCAGATATATCTTGGTCTCGATGTTCCGTGGCAGTATCCGGTGAGCGGTTTCCAGTATCTGCGCCGCCATCTCGTAGTTGCCGTCGAAGAAGAAAGTCTGCGCGTAGTAATGAAGGATGTCCACCAGGACAGTCCGGAGCAGCCGATCCTCACGGTTCACGTCCACCGCTTCGAGCGAGTCTCCGAGTGCCTTGGTCCAGTCACCTTCGGCTGCGGCTCTGCACACGTCCACAGCCAGGATGTAGGAGAAATTGCGCTGTTCCGCCCGCCCGCTGGGATTCTCGCGATAGACCTCGGCAAGCTGCTCGCGCGCCTGTTCCTGCTCGCCTGCGCGCCAGTGCGCCAGTCCGATCTGTATCTTCAACCAGCGGTGGAAAGCGCGGCTTTCTTCGTCCGAAAGCACCTCTCGATAGAGCTCTATCGCCTGATGGAACTCGCCAGCCAGTTCTGCGTTCAGCCCCTGACGCAGTCGCAGGAGGTATCCGGGGATAGAATCGCTTTCCGCCTGCAGTTCCTGCAGCAGCGGGCCAGCTTTCTTTGGCTTCATCTCCTGCTGGAGCGCCGCTACCTGCCAGTAGCGGACCCGCGGCTCGAGTTCAGGCGCGCGGATCTCGGAGAACATCTTGGTTGCTTCTTCGGTCTTCCCTTCAGTGAGTAGGATCTTGGCGAGCTGGTAGGTGTTCTCCTCGGAAGGCTCATACTCATTGGCGAGCTCGAACACGCGCGCCGCCTGCTGATAATTGTGACGCTCAAGATAGAAGCGTCCAACGTCTTGCAGAAGCGCCAGCTGACCTGCGCTGTTAAGCTCCTCTGCCAGCGCTTCTGGCTTAAGCTCAAAGCACCTGATTACCAGATGCAGACGATACTTGTAATCAGGATTTACGGTCAGCACCTGATGCAGCAAGAAGAAAGCTATCTTCTCAGGGCAATTGAACTTCTCGAACTCGAAGCGGCGGTAGCAGAGCTCCAGCTTCAGCTCCGGATCAAATGTGAATCCCTCGGGTGGAGAGATCGCCACATCGGAAAGGACACTGATAAGGCGGATATTCTCTTCGCGTTCTTCAATGCTCTTGCGATAGAGTTCCAGATAAACTTCAATCGCGGACGGGTCGCGCCGGTCGAGTCTGAGGTAGCATTTGGTGCGAGCATCGAGCAGCGCTTCGTGCGCGGGGCCGGAGACCGTGGGTAAAGCCACTTCGATGAACTCAAGCGTCTTGCGGTCGAAGTTGCCATTCTCGATTCGATGCTCGGCCAACAGGCGGGCGATCTGCCGCCTGAGAGCATCTTCCTCCACCATCGGATATGCGCGCTCATAGATGGCAAACGCCTTGGGCTGCCTGGTGTCGTAGGTCAGGTAGCTGGCAGCCAGCAGTGGCATTACCTGGGTGAACTCCGGGTCATAGGAAAGGGCGTCCTCGTATATCTTCTGCGCCTGCTCATCGGTGCGCTTCTTCTCCAGGTAGCTTTCGGAAAGCAGGTAGTATATGCGCGGTTGCTTTCGCTCCGGCCAGGAACTCAAATACTGCTCGTAAACCCGGCAGGCGAAGTCGTCCCGGCGATCCTCGCCAAGGAAATGCTCGGCGAGGAGCAGTGTGATGCGCTTCGTGAGCAGGTTGTTCTTCAGTGCTTCTTCGTATGCCGTTAGCGCTTCTTCGCTGAAATTGCCCTCTTCGGCGAAAGCAAGTGCCAGGAACGCCAGCACGTTCTTATTGAAGTAGCCAGCGCGGTAGATCGCCAGCAGGAGATCCTTCTTGTTGAGGAATTCCTTCCGCGTTCGCAGGAGGTAGGCGCTGAACTGTTCCAGATACTCGCGCCCCAGCAGACCCAGGCGCAGCGCGTCCTCTATGTAGCCTATTGTCTTCGGCGTGATATCCTTCTTCTCAATGTAGTACTCTGCAAGCAATCTCAACGCCTGTTCATGCTCGATGCCACGGTCGAGGCACTCCTTATACACCTGCGCGGCGAACTCGCTTCGTTCATTGTTCACCACCAGATGTTCAAGCAGAATGCCGGCAAGCTTCATATCATCCTTGCGCGTGGGGTAGGCGATGCGATAGACCGAGATGGCCTCGGCGTCCCTTCGGTTTGCCTCAAGGAACTCCTCAGCCAGCAGCGTGCTTCCTCCCTTCCAGAGCGTGAAGGCTTTGGTTGCCGCCAGTACAATGTGGTGCTCGGCTTCTGTGAGCCTGCGCTCTCTCTGCGTCACCAGCCTCTTGGCGTAAGTGAGCAAGAATCCGCGTTCGGTTTCGGTTTCTTCTGCCAGCAGGCTGACTATCTCCGTGGCTTCAGGAGTAAGCAGGTCTTCTGCGTCAATGAAGGCTATGGCTTCACGCAGAATGTGCTCATCCGGCTTGATCTGGTGGCACTTAAGGACGGTTCGGAGTGCTTCCGGCTTCTTCTGTCCTATCTGGGCGCGAGCGAGAAGGGTATAGTACTCCGCATACTCATCGCGTCGGGACTCATCAATTGGCTCGGCGTAATCCTGAGCCATCTTGAGAAGAACCCGCTCTGCATCTGCAGGACGACCGCGACTGAGCAAGTCAGCGGCGCGCTTCAAGCCCTTTTGGGTCTTCTTACCAGTGAAAAGTTGTATGATGCTCATCGCCCGCCGGTTCCACCCCTGCCTGTTGCCATTATAACAGAAAGCTCGTGTTGGGGGTGTGCTGGGAGCATCCTGCGAGGCGTCGGGAGAGCGGGCTTTCAGTCCCTGCTCAGGGCTCGAAGGAAAGTGAAATCGAGCTCAATGCTCCTTCTATTGTAACCTTCGCATGCGGCTTCTGGCGGTTATAGCTGGCGCTTTCCCAGTGGTCGTCTTGCCGGGTGAGTCCTGCCTCTGCGAAATTGGCGGCGGAAAGTGCGGATGTTGATTCCAGATAGAGCGGCGTATCCTGCGGGAAGCGGATGCGCACACTCGCCGCCCCAGAACTGATTCCCACGCGATAACCGGAGTCTCCGACTTCCGGGAGGGCGATGTCCACGGAAGCCGCTCCCCCGTTGATCTGCAGCGACCTGAGAAGGGTATGCGTCAGCCTGGCATCCACCCGCGAAGCTCCTGCGTTGAGCTCAAGATCAAGGGGAAGATCCGATGGGAGATGGACAGTCATCTCCTGCTTTCCCGGGAAGGGATGAGCGAGCGAGGTGGAAACGCTTTCCCGCTGCGGAATCTCCACGTACGCTGTACTGCCCTTCACCTTCATTGATACTTCCGGTTCTCCCCGTGAAGTAAGGTAGTCGATCTCGGCAACGCAGTCCGAATCCGCCACCATCGAATCGATGACAACCACCGCTGCGCCAGCGTCTACTTGGGCGACCAGCTCGGCCACACCCTCCTCTCGCTCGAGGAGGTAGTGGTAATTTCTCAACTCAGCCGAGCCCTCTAAGCGTGGTGTGGTAACTAAGCGACCGCTCTGCAGCATCGTGAAAGTGGGCCACATTGGCTTTCCCACAAGTACCCACGCAAACGCTACGACGAGAATGATGGGAGTTACATAGACCAGAAACTGCAGAGGGGTCCGGCGCACCAGGATGTTGAGACCCCAGATGATGAGGAGAATCGGCCAGAGTCTTAAAAGCTCGTACCAGATGGCTGAGCTGAAATAGCCCAGGTTGATTCCCAGCCAGGTAACTCCGACCAGGATAATCAGCGTTCCCCAGAATAGGCTCTCGCCGTGCGATCGCACCCGTCTGTAATGGTGTTCTGGATCTAGGTGGTTCATTTCTCGTCCCTCCGTTCGGAAGAGTTGTGCGGGAGCTTGCCGGCAACCAGCAGAATCCCCAGCACCAGAAGTGCCACCGGCGCGATAAGTCCTGTGGCCGCGCGCAGCCAGCTTTCTCCGAGCAGGAAGATGGTCCCCAGCACGATGAGCAGGACACCCCAGAATACTCCTGCGCTGATGTGAACACCACGGGACTCCGGATGATAGGTTTCTGCATCTCCTCTGGCGGCTATCGCCCAAGGTTCGCCTGGTATGATGACCCATGCAAGCAGGTAAAGCAGCGCAAAGACCGTGGGACTAACCACGACCATTACCAGCCAGATAACGCGCAGTATATTCGGGTCGAAGCCGAAGTGGCGGGCCAGTCCGCCGCACACGCCACCCAGCCATCGGTTACTGCGGGACCGATACAGTTTTTCGCTCTGTGTCTTCATATCAAACCAGCTTCAGCTCGAAGTTCGCCGCGTTGTTACTCACTTGCAGCTTCAATCTGCGGTCGCTGCTTTCGTATCCCTGTGAGATGTAGCGTTCGTCTTCCCTGTGGATGGGGAAGTCGGTCAGGTTGTGATGGCCCAGGTGATTAACGACCTGGGCATCGAAGGCGAATCCCTCCGGTGCCTGTAGCTCCAGCTTGGCAGCGTTGTTCATCAGGTTCATCGTCACTTCCGGGAGCCGCTCCCCGAGGCGAATCTGCGTATGCGCGGCGTTGTTCTCTAGATGCACTTCCTCCACCGCGAGTTCCGTGAGTTCAAGCTCGCACTTGGCGGCATTTGCCTCCACATCCAGTGCCAGCGGCAACTGGCGATTGAGTCGCACTTCCCACACACTGCCGGCGAGGATGGGCAGACGTGAGCTCACGTGTTCAGCGATGACTCGCAGATGGGCGACCTTCTTGCCGTCCCGCTCGGAGACCTGCAGCTCGAAACGCGGCTCGCAGCTCCCTCGATCGGTGATGATTTCGATTAGCCTGTCGGTAGTGCCGGCAACTTTCATCCTTCCGGCGCTCAGGTGCAGTTCGTAGCGAAGGCGGTCCACATCCGCCGGCAGGTTTACGGAGAAGTGCCCTCGACCATCCTTGTAGCTCGCATCTAGGGGGATCCTCTCAGCCGTAGCATGCGCTTCCTCTGATCCTTCCTCCACATCGGGAGGTGTGGGCTCCTCTTCGGATGATTCGCCGCCTGCTCGCTCAGTTGGCGCGGGTGTCTCGTGGGAAATGGGTGCGGTTGAATCGTTCACCCTAGAAGCCGCTTCGGCCCTCACGCCCTCGTCATCCTTGACTGCGTGAGCCGTTCTCCCTTCAGCCTTAATGGTCACGCTGGCGGCGCCCTCAGGTGAGGAGACCACGTGCAACCTCTCTCTCTCGTGCGTTGCCTGAGTAACACCGAGTATCAGGAAGATACCGAGGATGATGAGCAGCAGCGGCCAGAAGTCACCGAGCCGTCCCAATGGTGGCAATGGCAGCAGGTTGTCCGCCAGCAGAATGATGCCTACCAGCATCATCCCTACCGCGTAGGCGGTGCGCTCGCTATCCAGCAGGATGACGCCATACAGCACGAGCAGAATGGGCCAGTAGACCGCGAGCGCCAGGGCGCTGCCGAAGAGGTATGCCGAAAGACTCAGCACACCGATGACGATAAGGAGAATCCCCAGGGAAACTCGGTTCATCTTCCTCCTCCTTTGGCGCGGCTGGCTCTATCGTCCGCCGCGTCTGCGTCTTCACTTGGGGCTAACCTCTGTAGCAGCCGACCACGCGTGCTGAGCATCCGCACTTCGCCGGTAACATCCTCCACAATGAGCTCCCATTCCTGTGTCGAAAGGATCAAGTTCCCGTCGTCTCTCCGGAGCGAGATTCCACCTTTGCGACGGGTAACGGCATCATATCCTTCCTTCGTGGGCCGCAGGGTGATGCCATAAGGCTCCTCCAGGGTCAGCTCCGATATGTCCTCGGGCAGCGCGAGTCGTGCGCTATCAGAAGTGGTGCGGAAGGCTATCACGGCTCGAGCAGGGCTCGTCAGGGTCACAACCACTCCCTCTCCGTGCTTGGAGCGTGCTGTTTCCACGCGCACTTGCCGCTGCCGCCCGGCCCAGCTCAAGACGAGATGGGGTGGAGGTGCTTCGATTTCTACTTCCTGCGTAGCCTCGCTTAGGACGAGCACATGCACCGTGCTGCGTAGCGACGACTTCCCGCCGCCCTCGCGCTTCAGTTGCGGCGTTACCTCCTCCGGTTCTATGAGGCGCCAGGCATCACCCGGCTGCTCGCGGCTCCGTTCCTTCTGGCGCTTCGCGCCATGCTGTCCAATCCGGATCTGGACGCTATTGCTGGGCGATCGTGAAATTCCATAGCGGGCATAGTGCAGTTGCTGCCCCCCGCTCAGATGAGCACACCGGTTAACGAGCAGCCCGACAAGAAGAATCAGCATCAAGCCGAACATCTCTCTCACAGTCATACTCCGTCCTCCTTTCGGTCCCTTCGCGTGTGGTACCAGACGAGAAACGCGCCCAGAGCCACGGTGGAAACCGAGAGTATCAGGTCAGAGCCCTTCGCCGGCAGATAGCGTCCGAGCTGCCCCAGGAAGAGGGTCATTACTCCGATGATAACCAGCAGCATCCCGAGAAACCACTGGAAATCCAACTGGCGTGCTGACTTCGATTCCTCTTGCACTAAGGGGGAGAAGTAATCCCAAATGCTGAGGACGTATGCCAACGGCTGGAAGAAAGGACTGCCGGCATCAAGTGCTACTAGGAAATAGACGAGTAGGAAAGCGCCCTTGTACATCTGCCCGCGCAGAAGTTGCGCCAGTCCCGGGATCAAGAGCCCGATCCAAGTCGGTCCCTCCTTCTGCGCTGCCCCTTCAATCGGTCTCCTCGCATCATGTCGGGCACAGCGCGGGCACAGATGGCGCTCTCCTTGCTGGATCACACATTGGCTGCAGAGCGGCTTTCCGCAAACGCTGCACTTGAAGGTGGCCTCGGTTTCCGGATGATAGAAGCATCTGGCCATCTACAGCATTCCCCCAGGTGCGTCGGCGAAGTAATGTTCATCCTCGGCATCCACCTTCACCGCCGTATCGTCACTGCTCGCGGAATCTCTCTCTCGATGTTCTGGCGAGAGTGAGTCCGCTGAAGAGCCGTCGGCTGTACCTACGCTCCGGGTCAACGCCCGCAGCCCCTCACGTGCTTCCTTCTGCAGTTCGGTAACCTTCTGCTCGGTTCGGTTGAGGAAGCGCGACAGCGCAGGCTCATACCGCGAAAACAGTGCGAGTATGAGAATGATCAGCACGAGACTCGCCGCGAAGGCGTAACGGGGAGCGAGCACCCATCGCTCTGCCAGTCGCTCCCACCAGTTGGCTTCATAGCTGCGCTGCCGCAGCTTGTGGAAAAGTCGCGCGTTCAGTACCGGTTCGTCTGGCGGAAGCTGTCCCAGTGTCTTCCTCGTGACCTGTCGGAGCCGCTGTAGCTCGGTGAAATACTCCTCCGCTTCCTGTGAGGACGATAGCAGATCGGACACTTTGCGCGTGCTCTCCAGATCCAGTGCATCGTCGGCGTACTGGGAAATCAGATCCTTAAGTATTGAGCTGAGCAACGCCATCACCTCCAGCAAAGCACAGAGCCAAGGAATCGTTGTGCTCCATAGCCGCCAGCACGTGTTCCAGCCATTTGGCGCGAGCGTGCGACAATCCCGCTACGATTGGCCGCAGCCGCTGCAACTGAGCAAGGTAGGCTTCCGCTTCCGGCGACCTTGCCATCAAATCCGCCACTCTGCGCGCCAGGTCTCGGTCGAGGACGTTATCTGCGTACTGCGATATCAGCTCTCTTAGTCGCGCGTTAAGCAAGGCTATCACCTCCGGTGAGACACATGTTCAAGAGCTCTTCATCTTCCAGCACCGCACGGTCGCGGAGACCGGACGGCAGTTCGTCTAGGAGTCCCGTGAGTACGCCTCGCAGCTCTTCCATTCCCCGCTCCTGCTCTCGGACCGGCAGGTTGTGCAGGTCTGAACCGTCACCGGTTGAGGCTCTGCGCTCGCGCTGTAATTTCCGCTCCAGCATCCGGCATTCGTTTACGAGAATGCGCACCATCCAGGGGTAGAACCGCTCGCGGTCCCGAAGCCGGTTCAGGCTGCGAAACACCTTGTAGTAGGTCTCCTGCAACACGTCTTCAACCCAGTGCCTTTCTCGCAGGTTAGCGGCTGCGATGCGCCTGAGCCGTCCGCTGGTCAAGCGGATCAGCTCCTGCCAGGCAGTATCGTTCCCGGCCATACATCCCAGAAGTAGCGATGACGGTATCTCCACGACTTAATCTGCTTCCCGTTTCTTTGCCGCATCATAGACCTCGGGGGCGATGGCCGCCGGTACTGCGGTCTGCCCGCGCTCATTCGTATTGATGCTGCCTTTGCCCATTAGGTTCCGCAGACCCCAATTGTAGCTTTCAAGCTGCGATCGTGCTCGGAATCGCCGGAAGAGAAAGGAGACACTCGTGCTCCGTTTCCGCCGCCAGCCGGGAAAAGCCCGGTGCAGCTATAATCGGAGCGCACCGCATCATGGTGCAGTTTCGGCAGCGATTCTGCCCACGGGGCAAGAAGGAGGTAAGGACGATGAAACTGAATGTGCTGGCGTTTGCTCTGGCGGCGGGGATAATCTTCGCCATCTACTTCTTCTGCCTGGGGCTTTGCGCCTGGCAGTTCGATTGGGGCACACCGCTGGTCGAGGTCGTGGGCTCTCTCTACATCGGTTACGCGACGACGCTTCTCGGCTCGGTAATCGGTGCCATCTGGGCGTTCGCTGATGCCTTCATCGGGGCGCTCATCCTTGCTCTCTTATACAACTGGATAGCGCCCTCCAGAAACTGAAGCTGGCAGAGGGATGCAGAGCGCTGAGCCTTTGCCTGATAGAAGAAGACGCGAAGCAGCTCTTATCCCAGCAGTTCGTTAAGGTGGACGAGTTCCGGAGGAACCATGCGGTTCTGCTGCAGTGCTTCGGTCATTGGCACTGCGCCGATTTCTAGTCCGCGTACAACCACCATCATGTCAAACTGCCCGCTCTCGCAGAGCCCAACTGCCTTGATGCCCATTCTGGTAGCTAGAACGCGCTCTGCTGCGGTGGGCGGGCCACCTCGCTGAAGATGTCCCAGCGTCACGTCCCGTGTTTCCAAACCCGTGCGTTTCTCGATTTCCTGCGCCAGCCATTTGCCGATACCGCCAAGGCGCACGTGACCAAAAGCATCTCGCTCCTCCTCCTCGACTACCTGGCCGGCTAGTTCCTGGGGCACCGCTCCCTCTGCGACCGCCACGATGGAGTAATCAGCGCCTTCCTGATGCAGGCGCTTCAGTTCGGCGCACACGGTATCGATGTCGAAGTGCTCCTCAGGAAGCAAGATGATGTCCGCGCCTCCGGCAAGGCCGCCGAAGAGCGTCAGCCAACCGGAATCGCGTCCCATGATTTCGCAGACCATTACGCGATGATGGGAATGGCCAGTCGTCCGCAGGCGGTCGAGCGCCTCCGTGACCGTGTGCAACGCCGAATGGAAGCCAACGCTGTAGTCGGTAGCTCCCAGGTCATTGTCGATGGTCTGCGGTATTCCTACTACCTTCACGCCATGTTCGGCGAGACGGTGCGCCACGCCGTTCGTATCGTCTCCGCCGATCGTGATGAGCGCATCGACCTTCGCCTCGCGAAGCTGGCGAATGCATAGCTCAGGCCCCCCCTCGGTATTGAACGGATTGGTGCGGGAACTACCGATTATAGTGCCGCCGACGGCGATGAGCTCGCGCACATCCGTAGGAACCAGCTCGCGGAACTCCCCGTTTAGCACCCCTTTCCAGCCGTCGAGGAATGCAACCACCTGATGATCCCTCTTAGCGGCGCGCAGGACGAGCGCCCGCAAGGCAACATTGGTGCCTGGAGAATCACCGCCACCTGTAAGGACGCCTATGCGCATATCAACTCCTCGCATTCGCGATATTGAGGGCGAAGAACCATGCTGTTCACTGGGCGCGGAGCACCCGGTTCTCAACTCGCCGTATTATACGGCAACGGCACGTGCTTCCGCAATGTAGTCGGCGTGAGTCCGAGGACGCATCGATTCAGGGTCGCAATCGGCATTGCGCGGCGGAGCGCGTGTGCTTCCATTCGCTTGGACGTTGCGCCCCCCTTCACTAGCTCGCGGCAATTATTTGTGCTTTGCTGGTGCGGGAGGGATGGGTGGCAACAGCCTGTTTTGCCAGATGCATAGGGAAGGTCAGAGACTGTCTTTGATGACAGAAGGGCTGTTGTGGGATCGCTGCCGGAAGTGAGAGTTGTCGCCGGGGAGCTGCTGTCCGGTGTGAGGTTGAGGAAATCGGGCGGAAGAAATGTGAGCTGGGAGATATGCTTGAGAAGCTGTTCACGAGGTGTTGCATTAGTGTTGGGGCGGTGGTATAATGTGGCTCCATTGGAGGAGGGGTGTTGTGCTTCCCGGGACGAGAGGAATGGCGGGGGGTCACATTGGTTTGAGCGGCAATAGTCGGCGGTGATTTCTGGTAATGAATGAAGTTGTGTATGGAGAAGTGGTGACACCATAATGGGTACCTCTCGCCTGGATATCAAGGAGCACGGCCAGCAGGAGTTTCCTACCGGCAAGCGTGGCAAGTCGATCTACATCGATTTCGCGTGGTGCAAGGCCTGCGGGATTTGCATCGAGTTCTGCCCGAAGGAAGTCTTCGACTACTCGGCACTGGGGCAGCCGGTTGCGAGCCGTGCTCAGGACTGCACGCTGTGCATGATCTGCGTGCATCGTTGCCCTGACTTCGCAGTGACCATCGAGCCATCATCAGGTAAGGTTCCGGAACCCGCTGCAGAGAGACCTCAAGTGCACGCAGTTGCTTCCAGGCGGGCTTGACAGCTATGGCGCAGACACTCCTTCTTCAGGGCAATGAGGCTTGCGCTGAAGGCGCGCTGTACGCGGGCTGCCGCTTCTACGGCGGTTACCCGATAACACCCTCCTCGGAAATTGCGGAGTACCTCGCGCGCAAGCTGCCGCTGGCAGGCGGGACATTCGTGCAGATGGAGGATGAGATTGCATCCATTGCTTCTATCATCGGCGCTTCTATGGCTGGCGTGAAGGCAATGACTGCGACCAGCGGTCCGGGATTCTCTCTGATGCAGGAGAATCTCGATCTTGCGGCGGTCACGGAAACACCGGTGGTCATCGTTGATGCGATGCGCGGGGGGCCTTCGACGGGTATGCCAACCGCCACTGGTCAGGGCGATTACATGCAGGCACGGTGGGGCTCGCATTCCGACCATCCTGTGGTGGTGCTGGCTCCTGCTGGCGCGCAGGAGATGTTCGACCTCACGGTCAAAGCTTTCAACATAGCGGAAGCGTTGCGCCTGCCAGTGGTTCTGCTGCCAGAGGCAGTAGTCAGTCACATCCGCGAAGCTGTGCGCATCCCCGACCCGGGCGAAATGGAAGTGATCGACCGCTATCAGCCAGACGATTACGAGGGGAATGGCTTCTTTAGGCGAGACGAGAGGGGTCTGGCGTATCCTCCCGTTCTGGGCAGTGGGTTTCATCCGCATTACACCGGTCTGGCGCACGCAGAGGACGGGTTTCCCTCCAACGATCCGGGAGTGGTCCGGAAATTTGTGGAGGGCTTGAACCAGAAAGTGGCAAAGAACCTCGATCTGGTGACTGACTTCGAGGAAGAGGCGGTGGAAGATGCAGAAGTGATTCTCGCCTCCTTCGGCGTTACCGGTCGCGCCTGTCAGCATGTGGCTCGCCTGCTGCGCAAGCAGGGACATCGCGTTGGCTACTTCCGGCCTCGCATCGTGTGGCCGTTCCCCGAAGCGCGGGTGCGGGAGCTTGCGCACACTGCGGACACTTTCGTGGTGGCGGAGCTGAACCTCGGTCAGATGCGGCTTGAGGTAGAGCGCATCGCCTGCGGTGAGGCGCGGGTTGTTGGCTTGCACAAGGTCGACGGCAGTATGCTGGAGATACACGAAATCCTGGTCAAGGTAAACGAGGTGCTTCCCTGATGCCGGAGGTGTTTGTCAAGGAGTTCGCGCGTACGCAGCACCTGCCGACCATATGGTGTCCGGGCTGCGGTCTCGGAACGAGTATGCGCATACTGATGAAAGCTCTTGCTGACTTGGAGGTGGACCGTAACCGGCTGGTAGTGGTTTCCGGCATCGGCTGCAGCTCGCGGATGGTAGGTTATCTGGATTGCAACACTGTGCACACAACGCACGGACGTGCTCTGGCGCTGGCAACCGGCATCAAGCTGTCGCGTCCCGAGTTGACAGTGGTCGCGGCGATGGGAGACGGGGACGCCGCATCGATCGGAGGCAACCATCTCATTCACGCCGCTCGTCGCAATGTGGACATCACGACGCTGGTGCTCAACAACTCCAACTACGGAATGACCAGCGGTCAGACTTCGCCGATGACTCCTCACGAATCGGTAACCACCACCGCGCCTTTCGGCAACTTGGAGCACAAGTTCCATCTCTGCGATATGGTCAAGGGCGCAGGTGCAACCTACATCGCCCGTGCCAGCACCTATCACTATATGCTCGCGATCCGCCTGGTGAAGAAAGCGCTCAAACATCGCGGTTTCTCCTTCGTTGAGCTGCTCACACAGTGTCCGGTTTACTTCGGACGCTTCAACCGGATGTCGAATCCCAGCGATATGCTCCGGTGGCTGAGGGACAATGCGGTCAAGTACGTTCCCGGCAAGGAGAAGGAACTGCGGGACGAGCAGTACTACATCGGCGAGCTCTTCCGTGATGAAACCAAGGTCGAATACGGCGAGCTGCTCCGGCAGTTGCGGGAACGCGTGCGATCCTGGGAGGCGAAGCGAAGCTGATGAGTGCACTAACCGGCAGGTATGAGATCCTTCTCTCCGGCTCCGGCGGGCAGGGCATCATCCTCTCCGGAATCGTGCTGGCGGAAGCCGGCATTGCGGAAGGGCGGAAGGTTGTGCAGACCGCTTCCTACGGTCCGGAGAGCCGTGGGGGGGCAAGCCGGAGTCAGGTGATTCTCTCACGCGAGGAAATCGACTATCCGGGTGTGATCAGCCCGAATTTCGTATTCGTGCTCACTCAACTCGCTGCCGATAAGTATGCACACACGGTTTCTCCGCAGGGCTTTGTGCTCGCGGATTCAAGCTGGGTGGAAGCGGTGCCGCAGAATCTGCCGGCGCCCATCATCGCGCTTCGCCTGAGCGAGGAAGCCGCCAGCCGGTTTGGAATGGCTCTCTTCGCTAACGTGATCGGGCTTGGTTTTTTCATCGAGCGAAGCGGTGTCCTGCGTGCGGAATCCGTAACGGAAGCACTGGCGCGCCGTGTTCCCAAGCACTACCGAGAAGCGAACCTCGAAGCGTTCACCTTTGGCCGCGAGCTGGCAAAGCAGCAATCTGGTCAATGAGCGAGTGTTCTGAAGCAGGTCTAACAGTAGGATAGCACAGCCAAGTAGCATGCGAGCATCTCCATTAGCCAGTGTGATGGGGGCGTTGCATTGACCAGCCTGAGCCCTGCCTGAATGATAGGCGGTATCCCCGTTTCTCTCTGTTCCTCCAAGCGCGCTTGATCCTTTGCGGCAAGTGGTGCCCAGTGGGCTAGCCGTGGCTAGAGGGAACGGGAGCAGCCTATACACGCGTATCGTGTTGACAAGATATTGCCTCTGCTGCTATACTGCATGCTGTATCATTGTCTGGTGGCGGCTATTGCGGCAGATAGAGGCCATATATCAATGGAGACGGGATACCACTTCTTGCTCTGGGCCGGGAAGCTGCAGGGGCGTGCAGCCACCGGTCGCAGGCGCGACTTGGGGGCGTGGCTAGCGCTTGTCACCAATCAACTGAACAAAGACTGCCGGGGGAATCGGCACCCCTGCGTTCAGATGGAGCGGCTGGAACTACGAGATGCTGATGCTGCGGGGGTTCTCGTCGGTAGCGGCAACCCGCAGGTTGCGTGCGGCGGTGCGTCCACGCATGCATTATCGGGCTGCGCTGGTTATGGCAGAATCAGGCATTCCGAAGCGGTGAATCAGGTATGCGCGGATTGTCCGTGGCGTCGCATCTCGTCTACGCTTGCTCGTGGGTGGTGTGCAATGGGCACACCACCTCAGGAGGAAGGAAGCAAATGAAGAAACGGAGAATGCCATTGCTGGGTGCTTTCTTACTGCCTCTTCTGGCATGTTCCGTTCAGGCCGCGCGGTTACGGACTTCCGGTTTCTGGGGGATATTCGCGACCAAGCGGCATTCAGGGTGGCGACCGGAAAACCTGCTGGGTGCGCAGCTCTCGGTGGATCTTCCCTCAGATACCGAAGTTGCGCTGACGGCCGTGCGGAAGCAGGAAACCAACGTTCCATCCTACCTCGCCCGTGGTAAGCAGAAGCGTATACATCTTGAGGGCGAGCTTGCACGCGCAGGAGCTTACTTCCCCGGCTATTTCCGGGATACAAGATTGAGTCGCGCGTACCTCAGCGTCAATGCAGCTTCGAGGGTTCGTCTTTGGGGAAGCATATCGGACAGCGAGTGGAATATAGCCGGCGACCCGCTGAATACGCGCGCCAGCTTATTGGGGTCGGTTCTGCTTCTGCTGGCGGAGCCGTGGCGAGGGCTCAGCCGGGATCTCTCCAGCCGGTCATCGCGCCTTCAGTGCAGAAGAGTGTGGGCACTGGCGGCGCGCAGTTGCTTTCTGACAAATCTGAGAGGAGGAATGAAATGAGGCATCACTTGAACAAACTTGGGGTGTGGCTTGTTGTAGCTCTACTCTTGGCACTGGTTTCTTGCGGGGGCAAGGGGAAGCCGGCGATCTCAACAACTGCGCCCCCAGGGACAGATTCGCAGTCGGAAGCGACGACTAGCTCAAAGGCTAAGGTCGATGTTGCCGGTGCACTGGCGAAGCTGGATGCCCTCGCAAGCCCGCCGGGGGTGGAGGCAGCAAGGTTCGCCGCTCTGAAGAGTGCTCTGCGCTCGGCATTGGCGTCTCGTGGATGCGGGAGGATTGTCGCTGCGGCAGCGACAGGGGATGCCAACCGGCCATGGGCGATTGAGGCGGGGCTTACCGATGATGGTGACTTTCAGTTGCGTTGGCGCGGTGCGAATCTGGGGGATTACAGCAACGACGGCGTCGTGGGGATTGCGGACGTAACTCCCCTGGCAGCGCACTTCGGAGCGACTCCGCTTTACGACGATGAAGGGCTACCAGTGGCATTGGGCGATAACGAGTATCTCGCATATGTTGACGGCGACGGTGATGGGGTGGTGGGAGTAGGTGATATCACCCCGCTGGCATCGCATTTCGGAGCCGTGCTCGCCGGTTACCGGGTGTATCTGGGACTGCAAGCTGAAGGCGAGAGCGCGATTTCCTGGAGCGAAAGCTGGCTGACGCCGCCGGGAAGCCCCGATAGCTTGTGGACGGTGCCGTTCAATCCTTCCCGTGAGAGCGGTGAGTTGCAGCGCTACAGTTTCGTCGCCCCGAAGGTGGACGATTTCAAGGGGGCGGTCTATTTTCGCGTCGTAGCCACCGATGGTGTGCACGAGGGGGCTGCCGATGCGCTGGCAGACCCGCTGAACGTGGATACGACGCCAGACGCGGAACCGCCCAGTCCGGTTGTAGAACCTCCGCTGCTGACAGCGATTCCAGGTGATGGCAGCGTGGCTCTGAACTGGAGCGCGTGGGCTGATACTAAAACGCCGCCGGTTATCTATACGCTCTATTGGGCAGACCATCCGATAGTTCGCACTACGGAGGCGCAGGGCGTGCAGGAAGCCGGTAGCGTCACCGAAGCGGTGGTCTCGGGATTGCAGAACGCGAGACCGTTGTGGTTCCTTGTTCAGGCGCAGGATTCTATGTCGCCGCCAAACAGCGCGGCTCCGCTGGGACCGGTGGTGGCGACTCCGAATCCGGTAGGGATCTATGAACTGCCTCCGAGCGGGCTTTATGAGTTGCCGGGCGGTATCGGAACCTCCACGCGGATGCAGAATCATCCAAGCCCCGGCAGCGGCTTGAACAACCCTCTCTATGAGGATGGAGCGCCGGCGATGGTCTGGGTAAGCTGCACTGAAGTCAAGAACACGATTCTCACTTACGGTTACTTCAGCAAAGGGCGCTGGGTCACCTACGAGATCAATCCGAGCGCACGCTGCCGGCGTCCTGGTTTTCTCCTCTTTGGCGACCATCCCTATGTGGCGGCGGCGAATCTTGATGAGCCTTCGCTGGACCTCTACGTGGGCGATCCAGCCGGCAGCGCATGGGAACGCGAAGTTGTGGATGCTACCTCCGATGAGATTCTGCGGGTGGCGGTGGGTGTTGGCAGCCTACCTGATGTCAGCGCACCGGTGCTTGTGGTCGCCTACACCACCGCATCAGGAAGCAGCCATGAGTTGAACGTGGCGTGGCGGCAGCTAGACCGGATTGGCGATTGGCACCTGCAAAGAGCGGTGGCTTCCGACTCCTGGATGCTTGATGTGGTGGCACCGGTGACCGTTGAGGGCGAAGATGGGTTAAGTGTGCTGTTCACGCATGGCGAAGTCGACCTGGATCATTTGCACTTGGCTACTCTGCTCTCCGGTGCTTACCTGGCGACAGCGAGCGGTCCTTGGGAAGTCAACCCAATCGCGGTTCCCGATTTGCTGCCCGGAGATGAGAACCCGGTGTTCTTGCACACGCGAGCGGAGCCCCCGTTTGGCGCGGGAATACCTTTCGCTATGAGCCAGGTTAGGGAAACCACCATTTTCGATCAAACGGTCGTTGTCGGCTCGGACATCATTTCTGCTGAGCTGCGATGGAACGCTGGGGTTGGCGAGCTAACCGGTGCTGAGGTGGTATTCGAAGGCACTACCGACCTGAGCGACTATGCGGATGGCGAAATCGGTGTTGATTGGGCGGTCTTTCCGTCGTTGGCGGCTGAGGACGACATTGTGCTCGCGCGTGGGCAGGGCACAGTCCTTTTTGCGAGCGATCCCGAGTTCAGGATTACTTCCGGGCTTGTTGATGCGAGCATCTGGCGATACGTAAACGGGACTCTGTCGGAGCTCTCGATCCCCGGCGGTCGCGAGCTGAATGCCTTCGCATCTCAGCTTTTCTATGTGAAGCAGGTTAATGCGGACTTGACCAGCCTGGATGTTCCGACGGGTCCTCTGCTTTACTATCGGGAGTGATTTCAAGATGCGTTCGCCGATACTGATCGCTGAAGCTTGTCCGGTTGAAGGCTCGGGCGGGGACGGTATGAGCGAACCTTCAGCCTTCTGGGTGCGGGGAGCGTGCTCTCCCGGTCGGAGAAGTTCGCCTTGGGCTTCGAAGCCCTAAGGAGGAGATGCTGATGTACAGCAAGAGGCGCATTCGCTTCCTGACCGCGAGCACTCTGCTTATCTGGCTCATCAGCTTCCTCATCTTCGGGGCGCTGCTGCTGCGCTTTGTGCATATCCAGCTGGTAGTTATCCACCCCGAGCAGGCGTGGCCCCTGGCTTTCTTCATCTCCTTCACCCTACTAGCTCTCTCCTCCGCCAGCTTGCTCCTGGCGCGGCTCTTGGAGCGGGAGCAGGAACGGGTGGGCGCTCTTGAGCGCGAGTTGCAGGCGGGTTCAGCGAAAATGGATCGCAGCCAGCGGACTCTGGACACGCTTCTTGGACAGGCCGATTCAACAGTTCTCATCTTCGATGCTTCCGGCAATACCGCATACGTGAATCCCGCGCACGAGCGCATTCTCGGCTACTCGCCGGAAGACTACCAAGAAGACCCGGAACTGGGCGATCGCATTGTCCTGCCCGAAGATCGCGAGAAGCGGGCGGAGTACTTCGACAAGATATCGCGCCTGGAAGCCCCTCCCGATCCGGTAACCATCCGCTATCGCAACCGCAGCGGCGACTTGGTCTATCTAGAATACCGCGCCTCCACCATCCTCAGCCGGATAGGCGAGACCATCGGCGTGCTGGTGGTAGGGCGAGATATCACCACGGAGCGCGAAGCGGAGGAGGCGCTGCGGCGCTCACGCTATGAACTGAGCATTCACAATCGGTTGGCTGAAATCTTCCTTACAGTTCCGGATGAAGAGGTATACGGTGAAGCGCTGCAGCTCATACTCGAGGCGACGGAGAGCGCATACGGGATCTTCGGCTACGTGGAGGAGGATGGTTCTCTGGTTTCTCCTTCCTTATCGAGGAAAGTCTGGGATCAGTGCCAGATTCCTGCGAAGTCGGTCGTTTTCCCGCGTGAGCAGTGGGCTGGCATCTGGGGCAACGCTCTCCTGGACAAGAAGACCTACTATTCTAATGAGCCTTTTTCCGTTCCCGAGGGACACATTCCCATCGAGAGAGCGGTGGCAGTGCCACTAGTGCATCAGGGGGAAGCGATTGGGCTTTTGATGGTCGGCAACAAGGCGACTGACTACGAGGAGAAGGACATAGCTCTGCTCGAGAGCGTCGCTTCCTACAAGGCTCCCATCCTGCGCGCTCGCTTGGAGAGAGACCGCAGGGATAGCGAGCGGAAGCGAGCCGAGGAAGCGCTGAGGGAATCTGAGAAAAGATACCGCACGCTGTTTGAGGGTGCCGCCGAAGGCATCCTGGTCGCCGATGTTGAGACCCGCAGGTTCAAGTATGCCAACACCGCCATCTGCAAGATGCTGGGTTACACGAAAGAGGAGCTGGAGTCA
Source organism: Planctomycetales bacterium 4484_113 (assembly GCA_002050035.1). Lineage (GTDB taxonomy): Bacteria > 4484-113 > 4484-113 > 4484-113 > 4484-113 > 4484-113. The sequence goes on from MVCR01000010.1 coordinate 31,400, forward strand.
ATGTCCGTTGAGGACATTCATCCGGCGGAAGTACTGGAGCACGTGATTTCGGAGTTCGGAGCTCAGGCGAGGGGGGAGAAGAACCTAAATCCTGACGTTCCCGTGGTGCGCAAGGATGGAACCACTTTGCGCGCGGATATCAAGACAGCCCTGGTGGAGATCGACGGGCGGAAGTGCAACGTAGGTTTCTTTACCGATATCAGCGAGCGGAAGCACTTAGAGGATCAACTACGGCAGGCACAGAGGCTGGAGTCCATCGGTCGCCTTGCGGGTGGTGTCGCCCACGACTTCAACAATCTACTCACGGCTATCAATGGCTACAGCGATCTCTTGTTGGATCGGCTGGAAGAGGGGAGTCCTCTGCGTGAGGACCTTCAGGTGATCAGGGACGCCGGCGAACGTGCCGCTGCTCTCACCCATCAGCTCCTCGCTTTCAGCCGCAAGCAGGTGCTGGAGCCAAAGGTTCTGGACCTCAACTCTGTGGTCGCCCGTGTTGAGCGGATGCTGCGGCGGGTTATCGGGGAAGATGTTGACCTTGTCACGGTGCCGGCTCCAGAACTTGGAAGCGTGGAAGTTGACCCCACGCAGATTGAGCAAATCATCCTGAATCTTGCGGTCAATGCTCGTGATGCGATGCCGGGCGGCGGCAAGCTAACCATTGAAACGGCGAATGTTGAATTGGACGAGGAGTATGCAAAGCAGCATGTTGGTGTGACTCCCGGAGCCTATGTGATGCTGGCAGTAAGTGATACCGGAGTTGGGATGGACGCCGAGACGCAGAGGCGTATCTTCGATCCCTTCTTCACCACCAAGAAGAAGGGTGAAGGCACCGGGCTCGGTCTCTCCACCGTTTATGGCATCGTCAAACAGAGCGGTGGGAACATCTGGGTTTACAGCGAGCTCGGTCAGGGCACCACATTCAAGGTCTATCTGCCAAGGGTGGATCGACCTGCTGATTCGGTCAGTGTGCAGCGGGCTTCTGCGGATTCTGCCTACTCCGGGCGCGAAGCGCTTTCGCTTGCCGGACGGCATCGCCATCCCATTCACTTGATGGTGACTGATGTTGTGCTTCCGGATATGCATGGCCCCGAGCTAGTGAAAAGACTGAGCTCTTTGCGTCCGGATATGAGAGTCCTCTATTGCTCTGGCTACACGGACAACGCCATTGTCCACCACGGCGTCCTGGATTCGGAAACGGCGTTCCTGCAGAAGCCTTTTACCCCGCAATCGCTGCTGCGAAAGGTGCGCGAAGTGCTGGGCGGGGCTCGGGCGGGGTAGCTGTCGCATGCGAAATCCCCTGCTTGCTTGGCGCGCCCAGGGGGTGCTCGTGGCGCCAGCGCCGGCCGTTCGGAGGAGGGACTCAGTACTAGTTACCGGTTGAACTTCACCAGAATGATGTCCCCGTCCTGGACTGTGTAGTCCCGCCCTTCGGTTCGCCACCGCTTCTCTTCGCGCGCAACCTTCTCGCTGCCGGCAGAGATGAATTCCTCGGCGGGAATGACATCCGCTCGGATGAAGCCTTGAGCGAGATCGCTATGGATGGCTCCGGCTGCATCCAGGGCGGTGGCGCCAGCAGGTATGCTCCACGCCCTCAGTTCCTTCTCATTGAAAGTGTAGAAGACGATATGGTCCAGAGCCTTCAGTATCGAACGTTTGAGCGGCGGTACCAGCGGTTCGTTGATGCCGTAAAGCTGGCGGAACTCATCCCGTTCTTCGTCGCCTAGTTCCGCGAACTCCACTGCGAGCTTCACCGGTATGATATGCGAAGTTCCCACCTCCTCGGAAATGAGCGCCGAGATTCCTTCCCTCAGCTCTTCCTTCGCGTAAACCTCCTCGTCCACGTTGATCACGATGAGTTGGTTCTTCAGCGTCAGCAGGGCGAGGTCTCTTAGCTGTTTCTTCTCATCCGTCGTCAGCTCGTTATGCAGAAGCTTGCTTGCTTCCAGAAGCTCCGCCACCCTGGAAAGCAACTTGTATCGAGCATCCTGCTCCGGTTTCTTCGTTCCCCGGAGTCGTTGCTGGTGTTTCTTCAGGGCATTCTCGGCAATCGCCAGATCCAGGATAAGCAACTCATCACCGAAAGCCCTCGTCGCTTTAAGAACCCGCTCCGCTTCTGCCACACTGAACCCCTGCACCACCATGAGGAGCAGGTCTGCCTGTTTGATTTCAGGGAGAATCCGGTTGAGCAGCCGTGAGGGCGTGCCTGATGTGAAGCCTGGATAGTCCTTCACCTCTACGGCAAGTGGGACGTACTTGGGTCGCTTCAAGATCTGCTGGAGCGATTCCAGACGGCTGTCCGGCAACGAAACTGTGCCCACTGGTGGCGTGAAGGTGTCGGAAAGCGTTCTCTCCTGCGGAGCCGTGCCGGTGAGCAGCTCAAACAGCAAGCTCTTACCGGTGCCCTCCGGACCGACTATCGCAATGCCGAGCATAGTTTTCACCTCCCCGACTATGCTTCTGGCTTCATTCTAGCAGAGTTGACTCGATAGATCGCTTGACCGTGCTTCTGCTGCCGGTAGCAGCGCGGCGGCGAGATGCTAGAATGGGTAGATTCCCAGTAGGAGTTGATACTGTGAAAGACTACCTTTTTACCAGCGAATCTGTTACTGAAGGGCATCCAGACAAGGTCTGTGATGCCATTGCTGACGCGATTCTGGACGACATTATCGCCCGGGACGCCGAATCCCATGTGGCCGTGGAAGTTCTCGCCACTACCGGGCTGGTGGTGGTTTCTGGGGAGGTTAGCTGCGGATGCTATTGCGATATGAACGGCATCGCTCGCAGCACCATCCAGGGCATCGGTTATCATTCGGCGGCGTTCGGTTTCGACGGTGCGACCTGCGGGGTGTTTGTCTCGGTAGATGATCAGAGCAGTGATATCGCAGAGGGAGTCCGCAAGTCCGAAGAGGAACGTCTGGGCACGGCTGAGGATGACTTTGACCGTCAGGGCGCTGGAGATCAGGGGATGATGTTCGGTTACGCCTGCACCGAGAGCGAACGCTTTGCCCCTGGGGCGTATATGCCGCTTCCCATCTTCCTCGCGCACCGATTGGCGCAGCAACTCGCGCAGGTGCGCAAAGATGGGACCATCGATTTCATCGGTCCCGACGGGAAGACCCAGGTGACCGTGCGCTACCGCGATGGCGAGCCGGTCTGTATTGAGCGCGTGCTCATTGCCGCCCAGCACCTGGAAGGCGTGCCCCCCGACAAGCTGAAGCAGGCGCTGCTGGAGACGGTTGTCCGACCGGTGATTCCGCGCGAGCTCTATCCCACTGATGGACTTAGCGGCGATCGTGTGCTGGTAAATCCAAGCGGGAAGTTCGTGAAAGGTGGGCCGCTGGCGGATACCGGTCTCACCGGACGCAAGATCATCGTGGATACTTACGGCGGGTGCGCGCATCACGGAGGCGGCTCGTTCTCTGGCAAAGACCCCAGCAAGGTTGACCGCAGCGCCAGCTACTACGCACGCTATGTAGCGATGAACCTGGTCGCCGCGGGAGTGGCGGACAAGCTGGAGCTGGAAGTTGCCTACGCGATCGGTCGTGCGCGTCCGGTGAGCATCGCTGTCAATGCGTTTGAGACCGAGCGTGTGTCAACAGAGCGAATCGAGCAGTTCCTGGAAAGCCGCGAGGTGTTTGACTTCCGTCCCGCAGCCATCATCCATCAGCTTGAACTCAAGGCGCCCCTCTATCGGCAGGTGTCGGCCTATGGTCATTTCGGTCGCACCGACCTGGATCTGCCGTGGGAGCGGATCAATCGAGTGGACGAGGTCAAGCAGGCTCTTCTGCAATGAGCTGGATTCCCTCTGCTCAGATGATCAACCCTGTGCTAGAATCTGGACTCAGCTATGTTCAACCCTGAAGCATTCTCCATCTTCGGGTACGCCATTCGCTGGTACGGCATCGCCATGGCGCTGGCGCTCTTGGAGGGAGCCTGGCTGGCAGCGTGGCTGCTGCGTCGTCGTGGACGCGCCTCCGAGTACATCTGGGACGGCGTACTCTGGGCGGCCATCCTGGGCATCATCGGTGCCCGTGTGGGCTACGTTATCACCAGTCCTGGTGAGTTCATCGCACATCCGATTGAGGTCTTCGGGATAAACCAGGGCGGGCTTTCTTTCCACGGTGGGATTGTCGGCGGCATCTTGGGCTGCTGGCTCTACTTCCGCCGCTCTCCATTGCGTTTCATTGAAGTTATGGACGCGGCGGCTCCCGGCGTCGCTATTGGGATTATGCTGGTGCGCTTCCTGGGCAATCTATCCAACGGCGATATTCTCGGCTACAAGGTCAGCCGCGAGGTCGTTCCCTGGGCGATGAACTTCCCCTTCGACCAGTATCACGAGTTCGGCGCGAAAGCCACCGAAGTCATCTATCGCCATCCCGCAGAGATATATGGCGGTCTCGTCGGTCTCATCGTGCTCATCATCGTGCTCGTAGTCTGGTTTCGCAAGACCGCACCGGGTACCAACTTCTGGACTTTCATCCTGAGTTATTCCCTCGTCCGCTCGCTCATCGAGGAGCCTTTCCGCCACGTGCCTCATTTCTTCATCGACGCCGTGAATACGCATTACGGCATCGGCGGAATCACGATGACGCAGTGGGTTTCCATCCCGCTCATCATCCTTTCCATCTGGGGTCTCATTGTGGTCAGGCGCAAAGGACGCCCTGAAGACTGGGACACGGTACCGGAGTGGCATCCGCCGGAGCGGCATGCGCGTGTTGGCGCGAGTGAAAAGGAGGCGGAGGAGCGCGAGGCGAAGCCCCGTCGCGTACGCCGCCCGATTCGCCCCACAGCGCAGCCGCGCCGACGCAAGTCCTCCGGAGCAACTCCGAGGAAGCCCTTCACCAAGTAGGGGGAAATGGCGGGAGCATCCGCGGCGAAATCTGGCGGAGTCCTGCAGCAGAGTAAGCTCAGAGTTCTCGCTGGCTTCAGTCCAGAGTAGGCAGTGATTCCAGGAATGCGATGTAGTTAGCAGGTAGATTGCGCTCGCGGGCTCCCGCAAGCATCAACTCTTTTAGCTCGGTACTGGGTCGGCTCGGCTCCTTCTCCGGAACCGAAACGGCGTAGGTGAAGGCTGCGTACTTCAAGCCCCCACGATCCTGCACATAGATGTTCCGACGGTGGTAGCGGTTGGGGATTCCCTTGTAGTGGTCCAGGCGCGAGAGATCCTGCCCCGAGACGTCAATAGTCACTCCCCAGACTTCATCTTGTCTTTCTAGAGAACGCACGATGCTCGCCAGGCCGGTTTTCCTGGGGGGAAAGTACCGGGGAAACACCAGGCTGTGCCGCGGCACCTGGGCGATCATCTCCAGGTGCGGCTTGTCCAGATAGCGTTTCAGAACCTCGCTCAGCAGCAGCTCGTCGTAAACGAACAGACGCATGACCGGTCCCGCTGGCGCCAGGAAAGCATCCGTCTCCTGCTTCTCGTCCAGTTCCAGCAGCCGCTTGAGGACCTTGTCCGGACTCTCCTCCTCGACGGTAACTTCTGATTCTTCAGCGAGCGGTTCCTCCATCGATGGTCACTCCCCGGATGTTGGGATATTCTCGTAGAACTTTATCACAATCTGCCACTTGCCAAAAGTGAGCAGGAAGTACGCGATATCTTCTTCCGTGATGCCCGGCCGGTTCAGGATAAGCTCGAAGCTGGCGATGGCTCCGCGGCGCACCACATCCGGCATTCGAAACTGCGCCTGCATCCGGCTGAGATGGGGATACAGCGCGTGCTCCGGCGAGAGCTCTGCCAGCTCCCAGCTTGCACCATTCGTAGCGACAAGCCTGCACGCTGCCTTGCCGTCGCTCTTCAGCTCGAGCGGCGTCCTGTTCTCCAGCCGGAACAGGAATATCGTGTAGTTCTCGAATGCGGGATTCTTCAACTGCAGTCGCGTGACATTCGCGCTCAGACTGCCGGAGGGATGAAAGCCAAAGCGGGAGAACTCCCGCCCTTCTCGCCTCAGAAGCTCCCTCAGGTGCTGCTCCGCGAAGGGCAACTTGTCCACTTCGCAGAGCCGCGTCACCTCTTCCAGCATACTCTCAACTACCACCCGACGGTCAATACCGGTGAGAGGATGCACGGAATCAGCAAGCATTGCCTTCCAACGGGCGATGGCAGCCAGTCCGCTCTGAACGAAGGCGCTTTCAAGCTGAATCTCCCGTTGCTCGCTGCGAGCTTCATTTGCCAGCGCGGGCAAACCGATGAGAGGGAGAAGGATGACTGCGAGTACGATGGCGGTGAAGCCTTTGCGGAAGAGGCTGTGAAGGCAAAGCTGCCGCATGAAGGGCACCTAGAAGAGCTTCCGAATGACCCGCTGGACCATCTGCTGCAGGTAGGGATCCTCATCCATCGCCTGCGCTATCTTGGTGACACCATGACTCACCGTGGAATGATCCCTTCCTCCCACTTCTTCGCCGATCTGCGCCAGGGTCAGGTTCGTGCGCTTGCGCCCGAGGTACATAGCGATCATCCGCGCATCGGCAACCTTCTTGCGCCGGTCGCGTCCCATCAGCAGGTTGTGGTCGACGCGGAAGACTTCGCAAACTGCGTCGATTATCTGCTCCATGGAGATATAACGGTATCCGCTCTGCCCCTTGACGAAGTCCGCCAGCACGCGTCGCGCCGCCTCGATGGTCAGCTTGGCGCCGGAGAAATCGCTGAAAGCCAGCAGGCGAATCAGCGCTCCTTCCAGCTCTCGGATATTGCTGCGCACGTTCTCCGCCACAAACGCGAGAATCTCCGGTGCGACCTTGCGTCCTTCGAGCTCTGCTTTCTTCTGCAATATCGCCAGGCGTGTCTCCGCCTCCGGTGGACCAATGTCCACCAGCAGCCCGCTGCCGAATCGCGAGAGCAATCGGGCTTCGATGTTCTTCAGTTCCTGCGGCGGTAGATCCGCGGTGACCACAATCTGCTTACCGGCGTCCACCAGACTCATGAAAGTATGGAAGAACTCCATCTGAGTTTCCACTTTGCCAGCGATGAACTGGATGTCGTCGATGAGCAGCAGGTCACACTGCCGGTAGCGCTGGTGGAATTCATTCATCCGACCGGTGCGCACTTTCTCAATGAAATCGGATGTGAACTTCTCGCTGGTCACGAAGATCACGCGGTACTCGGGATGGAGTTCCAGCGTGCGATGTCCTATGGAGTGCAGGATGTGCGTTTTGCCGAGGCCGACATCGGCGTAGACGAAGAGGGGGTTGTAGGCGAAGCCGGGACGCTCCGCCACTGCCTTGGCCGCCGAGTAGCAGAATTGATTCGACGGCCCCACGACGAAGTTCTCGAAAGTGAAGCGCGGGTTTAGAAGAGGACGCGCCTGCCCACGTGCCGTAGCCGCCAGTGCTCCCAGCGAGGTGAATGGATCCAGGGGGCTGGACTGGTCGGGGATAACCTCGCTGGGCTTGACGACGACCTCTACAAGCTCTCCTAAGGCAGCGGAGAATGCTTCGTTAAGCCGACTGCCGAATTCCTCCTGCAACCACTCCACCTGCTTCTGCCCGCCCCCAACCAGTGTCACGCGGTTTCCTGTGATGCTCTCTATTTCCAGCGGCTCGATAAGCAGGTCATACTTCGGACCGATGATGACCTCGCGCAGGCGTTCTTTCACCTGTTTCAGCACTCCTGTTGCACGAGCATCAGTCATCAATAGCGTCCTGCCGGACCGACTTATCAACAGAAATAATAGGTTATCCCCAGAATCGCCGGCGGTGACGCGCCTGCAGGGGGATACACGCCGTTATGGCGGTGAGTTCCGCCGTTTCCAACTATCGCGAGGTTAAACTCTATCAACAATCTATCCCCCTGCGGCACCTCCTCCGCCGAAGCGCCGTCTTTTGGGGTAAGAATCTTACCCTACTTCGCCGCTGCCGCGCAAGTCCTTTGTCAAGCACCCTTGGCGGCGAAAAGAAATTTTACCTATTCCCCACGCGCTCACGCCAGTATTCCAGCAAGTCCTTGAGGCTCTGCTGCAGTGCGATCGCGGATTCCCAGCCGAGCTCGCGCTTGATCTTGCTGGCATCGCCCTGCAGCACCATAACATCCGACGGTCGGAGCCTTGCTGGGTCGACTTCCGTCCTGACTTCCACGCGTGCTTCAGCCAGCAGCATCTTCAGCATCTCCTCGATGGTGATCGTCCGACCGGAACAGACGTTGTACACTTCGCCGGGAGTGCCACGCGTCGCGACCAGGTAATACGCCCGTACCACATCTCGGACATCGCAGAAGTCGCGCTTGGCTGAGAGATTGCCAACCTTGATTACCGGCTCGCGTTTTCCCGCTTCGATTTCCGCGATCTGCAATGCGAAGTTGGAAGTTGCAAAGACACTGCCGCGTCGCGGGCCCGTGTGGTTGAACGCGCGCGTGCGCACGACTCGCAACCCGTAGCTCTGGAAGTACTGGTAGCCCAGAAGATCCTGGGCAACCTTGCTCACGCCGTAGGGGCTGAGCGGACGGAGCGGCGATTCTTCGGTGAGTGGAAGCTCATCCTCCTCCACCTTGCCGTACTCCTCACTGCTTCCGGCGATGTGGATGCTGGCATCCAGCTCCAGGCTGCGGACTGCTTCCAGGATACTGAGCTCGGCGCCCAGGTTATTGAAGAGCGTGTAAGCCGGATAGCTCCAGCTCGTGAGCACGTAACTCTGAGCCGCCAGGTGAAAGATAAGCTGTGGCTGCACGCGCTCCAGCAACCTCCGCACTGCACCGGTGTCGATGAGCTCGCAGTCCAGGAGCTGCACTTGCCCGCGAATGGCTTCCAGGTTGTCCAGCGGCGAGCGCACGCGCTTGGTGCCATGGACTTCCAGCCCTTCCGATAGAAGCAGCTCCGCCAGATGGCTTCCGGCAAAGCCCGTAATGCCCGTAATAAGAGCTTTCATTTCGCTATTTCCTCCACCATATAGGTGAGTTCAATGTCGGGAATCGTCTCGCCATCGCGGAAGCGCAGCTCCTCCCCTTTTCCTCCCAGGCGAATCCTCACGGGCTTGCCGTGCCGCCATTCAGCTCGCGGAAACACGACCAGCGAGTAGCCGCTGTCCTCCAGCGAGACCCCGAAGTCCACAGGCAGCTCGTCCTGCGTCACGCGGATGCGTCCGGACAGGGAATCGCTATCGAGGGGTCGGGGGAAGCTGATGCGCACAGCTTCGTCAGCACCGATGGTAGTTGCCGGCTGGCGATTCAGCACTCCACTCCCGGGAACAGAAGGGGGGATACCGCCACATCCGGCGAGTACACCGAGAGCCATCAGGCACATCGCCCACCGGATCAGGCATTGCCTGCATCTTCTCCGTGGTGTGCGCTCGGGGAGAGCCATGGCGCTGGATATTATAGACGAAAGTCATATGTAAATCCTCGCTTGCGGTTCAGTTTTGCTGATACTTTTGTTAGAATGGGAGCAGTGGGAGTATGAGCGCGAAGAACTACTACACGGTGTTGACCATCGGACACTCGGGACTGGAACTACCCCGATTCATCGATCGTCTGCAGCGAAGGGGAATCGACCTCGTGGTCGACGTGCGCTCGTATCCCTATTCCACCTTCGCTGAGTGGTTCAACCGTGACCGCATCGAGAACAGCCTGCGGCGTCAGGGGATTGAGTATGTGTTTATGGGAAGCCAGCTCGGCGCTCTCACCGAAGACGGGCGTTTTGACTACATCCGGCGAGAGAAGGACCACGCGTATCAGACCGGTATCAGCCGCCTGCTGGAATATGCGCAGCGCTACCATGTGGCTGTGATGAGCTCGGAAGGCGACTACCGCCTCTCGCACCGTCATCATCTCATAGCCCAGACTCTGCTCAGGCTATCGGTGAACGTGGTCCACATAACTGAGGATGACGCTGACGAGAATGCAACGGCAGATCTTTTTCATTCGGTAAAGGAGGAAGCATGAACGTGGAAGGGGCGGAGATTGGCATCTTCGGTGGCAGCGGTTTCTACTCCCTGCTGGAAGATGCGCAGGAACTCACCGTTGACACGCCGTATGGCAGCCCCACAGCTCCCCTGACTCTTGGCGAGATCGAAGGACGCCGAGTCGCGTTCCTCCCGCGGCACGGTCTGAAGCACGAATACCCGCCGCATCGCATCAACTATCGAGCCAATATCAGTGCTTTTAAGCAGCTTGGCGTCAGCAGGGTGCTCGGTCCTTGCGCAGCAGGCTCCTTGAAAGCGGATGTAACTCCGGGCAGCTTCGTGCTCTGCGACCAACTGGTGGACCGCACGCGCCATCGCGAGGACTCCTTCTACGACGGTCCCGAGACCACGCATATCTCCTTCGCCGATCCGTACTGCCCTGAACTGCGCAAGGTGACCTACGATGTGGCAGCGGGTCTAGGCATCGATGTCCGTGAGCGTGGCACGGTGGTAGTGATTGAAGGGCCGCGTTTCTCCACTCGCGCCGAGAGTAAGTGGTTCCAGCGGCAGGGCTGGGAAGTCATCAATATGACCCAGTATCCGGAGGCTCTGCTCGCACGCGAGATGGAGATGTGCTACCTCAACATCAGCCTGATTACCGACTACGATGTCGGGCTCGAAGACGATCCTAACGTCAAGCCGGTTACACACGAAGAAGTCATCCGCGTATTCAACGAGAACAACGAGAAACTGAAGCGGCTGCTTTTCGCTTTGATCCCGCAGATACCGTCCAAACCCTCCTGCACCTGCCAGCGTGCCCTTGAGGGCGCAAGGTTCTAGTCTGGCGGCGTCAAAGCGTTTCTTGGGGTGGCGCACAGGTGCTGGCTCAAGGGCACGTTCTTGCGCTGTCGGTTCGAGCCAGTGCTTTTCCCTCAGGGCTTGCCAGGGCGAATCGTTTGCTGCAAACAAGCGGGGACACACTGGCAATTGCTCCTTCCGATGTGTTAGAATGAACACAGTAAGTCCTCGAGGAAGCTCCAGCCCAGCCATCCCGATAAGTTGAGAGCTCATCAATTCGGGAGGTGTTATGGGCAAACTGTATGACCTACACTGGCAGATGCCGGTTGACCCGGCGAAACTCAAGAAGACCGCTCCATTCAAGGTCAAGAGCGTGGAGCCGGTGCATCTCGTCAGTCGTGCACGTCGCCGCACGGCGCTTCAGCGTGCACACTACAACATCTTTAATCTCCGCAGCCGCGATGTTTACATCGATCTTCTCACCGATTCCGGCACCGGAGCGATGAGTCAAGAGCAGTGGGCTGCTCTGATGATGGGTGATGAGGCCTATGCCGGCAGTGTTTCCTTCGACCTGCTGCGGGAGACCGTGCGCGACCTGTTCGGCTTCGAGCATGTGCTGCCAGCGCATCAAGGTCGTAGCGCCGAACTCGTGCTGATGAGTCATTTCGTCAGCAAGGGCAAGACGGTCCCCGGCAATCTGCATTTCGACACGACCTCTGCTCACATCTTCTTCCAGGGCGGTCGGATCCGCGAATTTCCGCAGAAGCGCATCTTCGACCTCGATGACACCAGCGTGTTTAAAGGCGATATCGACCTGGATCGCTTCTCCGCCTATCTTGCCGGGCACGCAGGACGGGTGCCGCTCGTTATCATCACCGCTACCTGCAACAGTGGGGGCGGGCAGCCGGTCTCGATGGCTAACATCCGCGAGGTGGGGCGGCTGTGTCGGAAGTATCACATTCCTCTCTTTGTTGACTCGGCGCGCATAATGGAGAACGCGTATTTCATTCGCACCTACGAGCCGGGCTACTCGCGTCGCTCCATTCGCAGCATCCTGCGCGAGCTTTACTCGCATGTGACCGGAATGATAATGAGCGCGAAGAAGGACGGGTTGGTTAATATCGGCGGTCTCATCGCGACGAATGATGGCAAGCTTTACGATGCGCTCAAACAGTACACGATTCTCTTTGATGGTTTTCTGACCTACGGCGGGCTGGCGGGGCGTGACCTGGCGGCTGTGGCGACGGGTCTGAGGGAAGGGGCGGATCTGGACTACCTGCGCTTTCGGGTGAGCCAGACCGCTTACCTGGCAGCGAGATTGCATCAGCAGGGCATCCGGGTGATGCTGCCTCCTGGCGGGCACGCGGTCTATGTGGATGGGCTGGCTTTCTGCCCGCATCTCCACTGGCAGCAGTATCCGGGACAGGCGCTGACACTCGCTCTCTATCTGGAAGGTGGCGTTCGCGCCTGCGAGATCGGAACCATCCTGCGCGGTCGTGACCCCCGAACCGGACGCGATCGTTTCAACGGACTGGATCTGGTGCGTCTTGCCATTCCACGAAGGGTGTATTCCTTCGATCAGCTTGACTATGTAGTTTCGGTGCTAGATCGGCTGCACCGGAAATCGGAGCGCATTCGCGGCGTAGTGATTACGAAGGAGCCGAAGGCGCTGCGCCACTTCACCGCGCGTTTTGCTTTGAGCTAGTCTGCCCACACTTATGGCTCGGTGGGGGCGACGAAAGGGAGACCATATGGCGAGGAAACGAGTTGTTTTAATCGGCGCTGCAGGTCGTGATTTCCACGACTTCAATACCGTTTTTCGTGAGAACGAAGAGTTTGACGTGGTCGCCTTCACGGCGACGCAGATTCCGGATATCGAGGGACGCGTCTATCCGCCTTCGCTGGCGGGAAAGCTCTACCCGCGGGGCATACCTATCGAACCGATGGACGACCTGGAGAAACTCATCGCCGAGCTGGAAGTGGATGTCTGCTACTTCTGCTATTCCGACATTTCCTACCAGGATGTGATGTCGGTGGGAGCACGCGTGCTCAGTGCCGGTGCCGAGTTTGCGTTCCTCGGTCCGTTTGAGACGATGCTTCCAGCGAGCAAGCCAGTGATTGCCGTGGTGGCGGCACGCACCGGTTGCGGGAAGAGCCAGACCGCACGCTTCCTCACGCGTGAGCTTAACGAGATGGGCCAGCGGGTGGCAGTGGTACGTCATCCGATGCCGTATGGCAACCTGGAAGCGCAGCGGGTGCAGAAGTTCGAAACCATTGAAGACCTCTCACGCCAGCACTGCACTATTGAGGAGATGGAGGAATACGAGCCTCACATTACGGCGGGGAATGTCGTTTTCGCGGGTGTGGACTATGCCGAGGTGCTTGCCGCGGCGGAGGAAGCGGCAGATGTGGTGCTCTGGGACGGCGGCAACAACGATACTTGCTTCTTCCGTCCGCGTCTCACCATCACCCTGACCGACCCGCATCGCGCGGGACACGAACTCTCCTATTACCCCGGCGAGCTCAATCTGCGCTTTGCCGATGTTGTGCTAATCAATAAGGTGGACACTGGGGACTCGCAGCAGATAGCCGCCATGGAACGTAATGTCCGTTCGGTGAATCCGCGAGCGCAGATACTCCACGCGAGATCACCCGTCGTGGCAGAGCATCCAGAGCTGATTCAGGGTAGGCGAGTGCTTGCGGTAGAGGATGGCCCGACGGTGACTCATGGGGGGATGAGTTTCGGTGCCGCCTATATCGCCGCCACGGAGCATCAAGCGGCGGAAATCATCGACCCCCGCCAGTATGCTACCGGCAGCATTCAGGACGCCTACAGGAAGTACCCACACCTGAAGAACGTGCTGCCGGCGCTGGGCTACTCGGAAGCGCAGCTCACCGAGCTTGCAGAGACGATTGCGCGTGTTCCCTGTGATGCCGTGCTGGTAGGAACCCCCATTGACCTCTCGCGGGTAATTGGGATTCAGCAGCCCACGGTGCGTGTGCAGTATTCGCTTGAGGAAGTGAAGCCAGGTGCTCTGCGGTCGGTCTTGGAGCAGACGCTGCTGTCGGGATAGCATACAGCGAAGGGAAGAGAGAAGGCGGCTCTTCCGAGCCGCCTTCATACGCTGCAAATCAGTGGCCGGTTAAGGCTACTTGCGTACCGCGTCCTTGAGGCTCTTCCCGGCAGTGAACCTGGGTACGCGTGTCGCCTTGATGGTGATACGCTTGCCCGTTTGCGGGTTAACGCCCATGCGCTTCTTGCGATGCGCCACCGCGAAGGTTCCGAAGCCGGTGAGCTGCACCTTGTGGCCCTTCTTGAGGGCGTTAGTGATTTCCATCACCGTCGAGTCAACAATCGCCTTTGCCTTGGTCTTCTCGACCTTGGCCCGCTTGGCCACTTGGGCAATCAAGTCGCTCTTGCGTATCGACTTAGCCATATTAACCCCCTTGGTTAAGGATACTCTATTCTACCACACTCTTCCCTGCTTAACAAGAGGTTTTGCCAGTGCTGGAGCGGAAATCTTTGCCCAGCGCGATTCTCGCCTTCTCCTGCACCCGAACGTGCGGCGTCGACGTTGTCCGCGCTGCCATAGGGTATAATCGGTGATGTGAGATCCGTTAGCCTGCTGCTCGTCTTTGGTTATGTGCTTGGGCAGTTTCTCTCCTGCAGCTCGCCGGCGCAAAACCAGCTCAACCGTGCCAATACGCTTTTCGCCGCACACCGCTATGAAGAAGCGCTGGCGGCGCTGGACAAGGGGCTCAACTGCGAGCCCGATTCGCCGGTGCTTACTTTCCGCCGGGGGCAGGTGCTGGTGAAGCTTGAGCGGTGGGAAGAAGTCAAAGCAGCCTTCAGCCGGTTTCTTGAGCTAACCGCTGACGATGCCGACTCGTGGAGTTCCGAGCGCTGGGAAGCTGACTTCTATGTGAAACTGGCGAAGCAGGCGCTGGGTGAAGAAGTCCCGCTTGAACATCGCGAGAAGTTCAAAGAGAACCCGGACACCATGGGCGGCATCCACGTAGTAACCAATTGAGATGGACGCTCGCCAGCAAATCCTGGGAGTCATTCCGGCTCGCTTTGGCTCCACGCGCTTCCCCGGCAAGCCACTCACCCTCATTGCCGGCAGGAGCCTGGTGGCGCGGGTTTACGAACGGGCGCGTCAGGCAAGTGAGCTATCCCGCGTGCTCGTTGCCACGGACGACAAGCGCATTGCTGAGCACTGCGAGGAGCTTGGCATTGAGGCGGTGATGACTGCGCAGACGCATCGAAGCGGTACCGACCGAGTTGCCGAGGTTGCCGAACGCTTCCCGGCCTTTGGCTACGTGAACATCCAGGGAGATGAGCCAATGATCCCGCCGGCGGCAATCGACTCTCTGGTGCAGACGGCGCGAGCGGCGAGTGCGGGCATCGCCACGCTGGTATGCCCGATTGCCCCTCAGGAGAATGCATTGCTCGAGGATCCCAATGTGGTCAAGGTGGTGCAAGCGCTGGACGGGCATGCGCTCTACTTCTCGCGGCTGCCTGTTCCATTTCCCCGTCATCCTGAATCGGCGCGCTACTACCAGCACATCGGCATTTACTACTTCACTCGTGAAGCGCTGCAGGATTTCGCCGCGCTTACGGCAACGCCGCTGGAGCTGACCGAGTCTCTGGAGCAGTTGCGGGCGTTGGAGCACGGCCGTCGCATCCTCACGGTGGAGTTCCCTTACCGTCCGCTTTCCGTCGACACTCCGGATGATGTGGCGCTCGTAGAAGCACGCCTTGCGGAAGAAGACAGGAAAGACCATCAACCGCAGTGAGTGCATTCCTCTCCAATCTGAAGATTGCGTGGCGCAACCTGTTGGCTAACAAGATGCGCTCGTTGCTCACGCTTCTCGGAATGATCATCGGTGTAGCGGCGGTGATGTCCATCGTCAGTCTCGGCGAAGGGCTTAAGCTCTTCTTCGCCAGCGAGTTCACAGAACTAGGGAATGACGTCATCTACATCATGCCCAAGGAGGTAATGCGCTCAGGGCAGATAGCGGGCGAGGGCGGGGTGAAGAATTTCACCATTGACGATGTGGATGCACTCAAGCGCAACACGACGCTGCTTTCAACTGTGCAGGCGGGAATGCGCGTGATTCGTGAGGTAAACTACGAGGGCGAAACCTACATGGCTTTCGTGGAAGGAGGAGATCCCGATTACTTCAATATGCCGTCGATGGTAGTTGAACACGGCGAGGGATTCACTCAGGGAGATATGAAGGGGCGGAAACGGGTGGCCGTTATTGGCGCTGGCGTTCGCAAACGCCTCTTCCCCTCCTTCGAGAGTCCGCTCGGTCACGTGATCAAGATTGGCGGCAGCAACTTCACGGTTATAGGCGTGCTCAAGCAGAAGGGGGGGTTCGGCGGCGGTCCCAGCGAGGACGATTTCATTATCGTTCCCTTGACCACGATGTATGAGCGCATCACCGGCACGGACGAAGTATTCTACATCTTGGCACGGGTGAAGGATATAACGAGGCTTGAGGAGGCGAAAGCGGAGGTCAACCGCGTGCTGGCGGCGCGGCGGCACCTCAAGGACCCGACGAAAGCCGACTACGAGCTGATGACTCCCGCCGACTGGATGGAGTTCGGCACTCGCTTCGTCAATATCCTGGTGATGGTTTTCGGCGCTGTGGCGGTGGTCTCACTCCTGGTCGGTGGCATCGGCATTATGAACATTATGCTTGTGACCGTGACCGAGCGCACGCGCGAGATAGGCCTGCGCATGGCGCTTGGAGCAGGACGAGTGACGGTGCTCGGTCAGTTTCTCTTGGAGGCGGTTGTGCTCACGCTTCTCGGCGGCGTAATCGGGCTGGTTGCCGGATGGGGCTTGGCGCTGGTAATGAGTGCTCTGCTGACGAAGTTGATTCGAGCTTCCTGGACTCCCGCGATTCCCGTGAACATCGCGGCAATTGCGCTTCTGGTGAGTATCGGTATTGGCGTTGTTTTCGGCGTTTATCCCGCCTATCGCGCCAGCCAGCTCGATCCCATTGAGGCGTTGCGCTATGAGTGAGCAGCGAGCGATTTGGCAATGAACCTGCAGTTCGTGAACAGTGTGCGCATGGCTTGGCGAAGTCTTATGCAGAACAAGATGCGCTCGTTGCTCACGCTGTTGGGAATGATCATCGGGGTTGGTGCTGTCATCGCCATTGTCAGTCTGGGTGAGGGATTGAAGACATCCTTTATCGGCGAAGTTGGGTCCTTCGGGAACACCTCGCTTTACATTGTGCCCAAGGCTCCGACTCAGCGCGGTCGCTCCTATTTTGCGGGCAGAGTGGAGCTGTTCAAGCGTGCGGACGCCGAAGCCCTCGCGCGCGAATCCACGCACATCTCCAATGTCTTCCCCGGTCTGAACCGAGGCGTTACCGTGAAGTACAGCAATCGCACCATGAGGGTGACCGCTGAAGGCGTGCTGCCGGATTACTTCTACGGGCCGCTCACCGAACTTGATGCAGGACGACCGTTCAACGAAGCGGAAGAGAAGGGCGCCAGCCGTGTCGCCGTGATTGGCTACGACGTGCGCAACGACCTCATTCCCGCCTTCGAGGACCCCATCGGCAAGACGATAAAAGTGCGAAACCAGAACTTCACCGTTGTCGGCACTCTCAAGCAGAAGGGCAGCATGGGTGGCGGGTCGAGCTCAGACAAACGAATCTACGTCCCCCTCAGCACGATGCAGCAGCGCATCGCCGGCAGCGACGATATCGAGTACATCATCGCGCTGGCGAAGGACATGACGCAGGTCGAAGCGGCGAAGGACGAAGTGCGGCTGGTGATGCGCAAGCGCCGGCGGGTGAGCGATCCCACCCAGGACAACTTCGAGATTTACACGGTCGAGGACTGGATTGGCTTCGTGAAGCAATTCCTGAATGCCCTGGTGATGGTGTTCGGTTTCGTCGCCGCGATTGCGCTCCTCGTTGGCGGCATCGGGATTATGAACATTATGCTGGTCACCGTCACCGAGCGCACCCGCGAAATCGGCTTGCGGATGGCGCTGGGGGCGAATCGCATCGCCGTATTGAGTCAGTTCCTGGTTGAGGCGGTGGTGCTGACACTGGTGGGCGGTGCCATCGGGCTGCTTTTCGGCTGGGGCGTCGGTATCGGCGTGGGTCTCTGGCTGTCGAAGCTGATGAAACTGTCATTCACCGCCCATGTGCCGGTGCACATCATCCTCCTCACCATCGGGCTTTCCGTCGTCCTGGGGGTAGTTTTCGGCGTCTTCCCCGCCTTCCGCGCCTCGCAGATGGACCCCGTCCGCGCCATGGGATACGACTAGGAGAGCTTGACGAGCCGCTCCCCTACCACCAGCGCGTATCCTGTGGAGCCGTGTCCTGCTTATGAGCCGCGAAAGGCACCGTGTCATCCTCGCTCAGATTCGCCTGGCGGATGATGGTGGCGAGGGTCATATCGTCGATGAGGAAGTGCTGGGAGCGCTGCTTGGAGGGGCGCACTCCC
>MVCR01000050.1 GCA_002050035.1 Planctomycetales bacterium 4484_113
TTCTGTATTCCCATACTGCAACCGGCCCGCTGTCGAGCAGCACGATGATGCCATCTGGCTTGCCGTCCCTTTCGATTGCGAATCCATCGGGTGCTGGTAACTCCTTCCCGAACCAGTAGAACCTCCAGCCTTCCGGAGTCATTGCGCCGACATCGCTGCCGCCGTTAGGAGCTGCCCCATAGATGCCGATGTAGTATGCAGAAAGCCCGTTTCGGCGCCGACGGGTCGAACTCAGCGTACGGATTAAGCGGCCAGTAGGTGTAGCCCTCTTTAATCAGCGTCTGCAGATTCGGCGGATAGACATCGTTGTCCACTGAATACCGCTCCACGGCGATCTGCATCTGGAAAGCGGCTTCCTTCGCCCGCTCATTGACTTGAGATGCGAGCCACGCGGCATTATGCTTGATCAGCCACGGCTTTTCGCGCAGAAGCTTGCGCGTGGAATCATCCCAGTTGTCGAGCGCAACGACAAATCCTTCACCGCCACCGTCAGGCTGAACCGGCGGGTCGAAGAGAGCGTAAAGGTCGTCCCAGTGTCTTGGCCCCAGGAACAGGTCGAGGCCGTCGTTCCACCGCCCTCCTTTCACCAGCAGAATGTAGCGGTCTAGTTCAGAGCCATCAGTAGAAAATGTGTAATACACGATGTCGCCGGGCGCGGCATCCTCCAATTTGGCAGCCCGCATTCTGGGCGCCGCGTAGTCGCTAACGAGATAGTAGGGATTCTGCGGAAGCTCAGTGATTCCGCCATCGTAGCCGTATTGGAGAACGTGATCGAGGTCGTCCCCGAATCCCCAGTCCTCTCCGCAACGCTCAATCTGCGCCTGCAACGCGTGCGCGAACTGCTTCGCCCTTGCGTCCAGTTCAGCAACAATGTCTTCCGGCAACTGATAGATGAGCTTGCGGTGTTCTTTCAGCTTTGCCAAGGCATCCTCGTCCAGATTGTCCAACACCATTATCAGTCCTTCCGGTTCACCATCCAGCTTGCGCTCGGGATAGAAGCGGTAATCCCCAACCCAGTAAATCCTGTCGTCGGTGAGGAAGAGGTCTTTCCCGCCATCTTTCTTCGCCCCGAAAACGCCCAGGAAGTAATGATCGATGACATCGCCGCCCAGCGAGAAGGGGTGATAGACCATGCCCCCGCGGTAGAAATGCTCCGGGCTCACCTGCTTCATTCGTTCGCCCGGAAGGTAGGGATTCTCCGGCATTGCCGGCAGATAGTCGGGAACCAGTTCCGAGAGCAAGAGCGGATATGCGTCGCTATCGACGTGATACCGCTCCAGCGCAAGCTGCACCTGTTGCAGGCCTGCCTTCGCGGCGCCATCAAGGGATGAGTTCTGGCTCTGCGCTGCCGAACCAATGAAAGAAAGCATCGCCAATGCCGCAATCGCGACAATCATTCTTCCTAACATTTTGAACCTCCTCAGTGTAGGATCATCCTGCGCAATACTCAATTAGACCCCGCAACCCCCGAATTGTTCCTGCCATTACTCACATCAGCAGTCATGCGGGCAGAGGAAACCGGCTCGGTCGGGCGCGTGTGCGGGCGACAAGCAGAAGCCATGTTCGCTCTTCCTATTGACAGGCGGCGCGAGTTGCGTTAGACTGTATTAGCGCGTGGTACTACTACCTCGCGGGAAGTATGTCGAAACAACGGATTTCGGAAAATGGGAAGGAGATGGCTTGAAGGCAAACATGTGCCGACAACCGTTCCTTCCGCGAACCTTGAAAACTGCGATTAGGGTAGAGTGCAACTTCGGTGGTTGCCCTGCCTTGGTCCGCGGTTTTTGAGGTTCGGCTTCAGAGAGCCTTCCTTCAAACTTCGTTGATCCAGGGTGGGGTGGTCAAGATACTAAGGGCATTCGGTGGATGCCTTGGCGCCGGAAGCCGATGAAGGACGTGGTCAGCTGCGATAAGCCTCGGGGAGGTGCGACAACCTTCGATCCGGGGATTTCCGAATGGGGAAACCCGGCACGCTTCATCGCGTGTCACCGGCTGGTGAATTCATAGCCAGTCGGGGGGAAGCCAGCGAACTGAAACATCTCAGTAGCTGGACATAAAAGAAAGAAAATCTCGATTCCCTGAGTAGTGGCGAGCGAAACGGGAACAGCCCAAACCGTACCAGTGTAAGGCCGCAGCCGTTGCTGGTGCGGTGTTTTGGAGCGAGCTATTCCGTCTGCGGAGCGGAAGCGGAGTTACCAATCCACTGCCTAGCAGAAGTGGCTGGAAAGCCACGCCAAAGAGGGTGACAGCCCCGTAAGCGAAAGGTTGTGGACTCCGGCTCGTTTCCCGAGTACCACGGGACACGTGAAACCCTGTGGGAAGATGCGGGGGCCAACCCGCAAGGCTAAACACTCTCCGGCGACCGATAGCGAACAAGTACCGTGAGGGAAAGGTGAAAAGCACCCCGGGAGGGGAGTGAAATAGTACCTGAAACCGGATGCCTACAAGCTGTCGGAGGGCTATGGCCGCGCTTTGCGTGGCAATGCCTGACGGCGTGCCTCTCGTATAATGAGCCAGCGAGTTGTCCTCGGCAGCAAGGTTAAGGGATAACACCCGGAGCCGCAGGGAAACCGAGTCTTAACAGGGCGACTGAGTTGCCGGGGGCAGACCCGAAACCAGGTGAGCTACCCATGGGCAGGGTGAAGTCCCGGTAACACGGGATGGAGGCCCGAACCACTCAGCGTTGAAAAGCTGTTGGATGACCTGTGGGTAGGGGTGAAAAGCCAAACGAACCTGGAGATATCTGGTTCTCCCCGAAATTCCTCTAAGGGAAGCCTCGAGCAAATGGAGCGCGGGGGTAGGGCTCTGGATGACCTAGGGGGCTTAACCGCTTACCAAAGTCAACTAAACTACAAATACCGCGCCACCTTATCTCGGGAGTGAGAGCGCGAGGGATAAGCTCCGTGCTCAAAAGGGAAACAGCCCAGACCAGCAGCTAAGGTCCCTAATCCAGGCTAAGTGGTAAAGGAGGTAGAGCCTCCCAGACAACCAGGAGGTTGGCTTAGAAGCAGCCACCCTTGAAAGAAAGCGTAACAGCTCACTGGTCAAGAGACTCTGCGCCGAAAATGTAACGGGGCTAAGCCTGGAACCGAAGCTCTGGATCGTCCGTTTCAACGGACGATGGTAGGGGAGCGTTCCCCGGGAGATACAAGCCGCACGGAAACGAGCGGTGCCGGCCCGGGGAAGTGCGAATGCTGGCATGAGTAACGATAAGACGGGTGAGAATCCCGTCCGCCAAAAGCCTAAGGTTTCCTGGGGCAGGCTCGTCCACCCAGGGTTAGTCGGTCCTAAGCCGAGGCCGAAAGGCGTAGGTGATGGCTAGCAGGTTAATATTCCTGCACCACCTGTAGTTCGTTGAACCGGGCGGGGACGCCTCGGGGTAGCCTGGAAGGTGGATGGTAGTGCCTATCCGGGACATAAGGGCGCCCGTAGTGGTGCCCTGAAGGGAACCGGCGACCGAGCGGGTAACCAATCGGGAGCAGGTGATCCCCGGGGACGAGAAAAGCCGTCCGTGGAGGCTACAGGTGACCGTACCGCAAACCGACACAGGTAGGCGAGGAGAGAATCCTCAGGCGTGCGAGCTAACCACCGCTAAGGAACTAGGCAAATTCGACCCGTAACTTCGGGATAAGGGTCGCCACGTTAGGGTGAAGGGGTCTCCCCCGGAGCCCGAGGTGGCCGCAGTGAAAAGGCCTGGGCGACTGTTTACCAAAAACACAGGGCTCTGCGAAGGGGCAACCCAACGTATAGGGCCTGACGCGTGCCCGGTGCTGGAAGGTTAAGGAAGGTGGTTAGCCCCGTTTCGGCGGGGCAAAGCTTCCGACCGAAGCCCCAGTAAACGGCGGCCGTAACTATAACGGTCCTAAGGTGAATTGGCGTTTGCCTTAGTAAAACCGGACCATATGCGGGAAACTCCTCCAAAACCGGCAGGTACTCGTTCGTGATTTCACGGGCAGTAACAATCCTCCGGGCATGGGGACAATCCGCAGGGAAGACTCCTATAATAGTCAGGAGGACCCTCAGAGACTTTACGTCCGGTTCCGGCCTATGAGGCTAGAAGCACAATGGGTGGTAGGATTTGTCGACGGCGAAGGCTGCTTCTTCGTCGGCATCAACCCACACCCAGAGATAAGCACAGGATATCAGGTGCTACCCGAGTTCACGGTTGTGCGGCACAAGCGTGATGTACAACTCCTTCACGCCCTCAAGGCTTTCTTTGGCTGCGGGGTAGTGAGGAAGAACCGGGATGACAGGATGGCTTACCGCGTCCGCGGCATAAGCCATCTGAACGAGAAGATCGTTCCGTTCTTTGAGCAGCACCCTCTCAAGACGAAAAAGCGTTTGGATTTCATCAAGTTCAGGCGCATTCTGCTGATGATGCAGCGAGGGGAGCACCTGAGCAAAGAAGGCATCGAGAAGATTAGAGAACTAGCTTCAAGGATGAACACAGGTCGGGAAAGATAAAGTCCGGCTCCTTCGGAAACGAAGTGAGACTGACCGAGCGAAATTCCTTGTCGGGTAAGCATGGTCGGAGACTTGCCCGAAATGCGAGGCAACTCGCATTCAGCAAACCGGCTCATAACGGTGAAGTCCGTGCTAGCTTCGGCGATGGCGGATAACGCCGTGGGAACCCTCTGGTAGAATGGTCTCTGCCGTGGGACCCGTAACGACTGATCCGAAAGGTGAGGCCCCCCGTAAGGGAGGCAACACGCCGGCCCTTGCCTAGAAGAAGGTAACTATGGATTTGCCCTGGTACATTACAGGCCTTTGCGAGGGCGAGGCATGCTTTATGGTCTCTTTCAGCCTTCGCAAGAAACTCAAGCTGGGTATCGAGGTCAGACCTAGCTTCTCGCTGTCCCAACACAAGCGCAACCTCGAGCTGGTCAAACTCGTCAGGAGCTACTTTGGAGTTGGAGCAATTCGTTTTTCGCGCCGCGATCGAAACTACAAGTACGAAGTGAGAAGTGTTTCTGACTTGATGGCTGCAGTAGTTCCTCATTTCCTGAAGTACCCGCTGATATCACACAAGCACGAAGACTTCGAGCGATTTGCCGAAGTATCAAGGCTCGTCTACGAAAACAAGCATCGTAGTCGTGCCGGGCTTGAGAGAATCATTGAGCTTGCTTCCCAGATGAATCCCGCTGGAAAGAGGAAGTACCACAAGGGCGAACTCCTAAGGTTACTGGGCAAGGTGAAGGAATAGTCTGATACTGCTGGTAACAGCAGAGAACGTTTTGAAGTTCCGACCCGCACGAATCGCGTAACGATCCGGGCGCTGTCTCGGCGGTGGGCTCGGTGAAGTTGCAAAGCCGGTGAAGATGCCGGCTACCCGCAGTAGGACGAAAAGACCCCGTGGAGCTTTACTACAGCTTGGCCTTGGTCTCTGGTTTCGCTTGTGCAGGATAGGTGGGAGGCTGTGAAGTCACGCCGTCAGGCGTGGCGGAGCCGTCCTTGAGATACCACCCTGGCGGAATCGGAAATCTAACCTGGAGCCGTGAATCCGGCACGGGAACAGGGCCTGGTGGGTAGTTTGACTGGGGCGGTCGCCTCCTAAAGAGTAACGGAGGCGCGCAAAGGTTCCCTCAGCGCGTATGGAAATCGCGCATCGAGTGTAAAGGCATAAGGGAGCTTTACTGTGAGACCTACAAGTCGAGCAGTTGCGAAAGCAGGCCTTAGTGATCCGACGGTCCCTCTTGGTAGGGCCGAAGCTCAACGGATAAAAGCTACCCCGGGGATAACAGGCTGGTGAAGCCCAAGAGTTCACATCGACGGCTTCGCTCGGCACCTCGATGTCGGCTCGTCGCATCCTGGGGCTGGAGAAGGTCCCAAGGGTCGGGCTGTTCGCCCGTTAAAGCGGCACGCGAGCTGGGTTCAGAACGTCGTGAGACAGTTCGGTCTCTATCCACTGTGGGCGCAGGGAAACTGAGGGGGTCTGCCCTTAGTACGAGAGGACCTGGGTGGACCAGCCTCTGGTGTACCTGTTGGGGCGCCAGCCCCATCGCAGGGTAGCTATGCTGGGTGTGGATAAGTGCTGAAAGCATCTAAGTACGAAGCCCTCCCCAAGATTAGTTTCCCCATCCCGCTTCGGCGGGGGTAAGGCCGCTGGAAGACTACCAGTTGATAGGCGGCAGGTGTAAGTCCGGTAACGGATTTAGCTGAGCCGTACTAATAGGCCGAGGTCTTGACCACCCTACCCGTTTCTATATCTACCATTGAGATTGGACAACGGACGTCTCGCCCGTTGATTTCTCATCAGATGCGTCTGTGTTGTCGCGCAGAACCGCGACCCTTCCGCACGTCCGAATATCCGGCAGGCTTGCGCGGCTGTGCAGTGTTGGAGGTTCATCAGGTTGTATTGACTTGTCCACCGGCGATGCTCGCTCTTTAGCTTCGTCTCGTGCTACGATGAAGCCCCGCGTGGTCATCCTCGATGAAACTATGGAGAAGACCGCAGCCGAGCTGAACGAGCGGCTGATTGAAGCGCTCACCCGCCGCAAGGTGCTGACCGACAAGCGCATCGCCGACGCCATGCGCACGGCTCCGCGACACCACTTCCTGGACAGCTTTTCCGCCGCCATCGGCGAATTCGATCTGCGTCAGCGGGAGGGAATCGCGCGCGCCCTCGAAGCCGCTTATGCCGATGATGCCCTGATGCTCTCCTGGGGAAGGCACGGGCGGGGGCTTGCTTCGATCAGCCAGCCGACGGTGGTGGTGGAGATGCTGGAAGCGCTAGATGTGCGGGCAGAGGAGAGCGTGCTGGAAGTGGGCGCCGGCAGTGGCTGGAATGCCGCCCTTATGGCGGAACTTGTGGGCGCGCAGGGTCGCGTGGTGACGGTGGAAGTCAGCGAGGAGCTCGCGCGCGCCGCTCAAGAGCGCCTGCTCCCCTGGAAGCAAGTGAGTGTGCTCTGCGCTGATGGACGACTGGGCGCACCGGCAGAAGCCCCCTATGACCGCATCATCGTGACCGCGGGCACCCGCAAGATATACGATGCCTGGATGAATCAGCTCGAAATCGGCGGCATTCTGGTAACCCCCATCGACGCGGGGATGGACTTCTCGCCAATGCTGCGCATTGTCAAGCGGGACGACAGGCTGGAGGTGAAAGAGCTATCCTATGCCCGGTTCGTACCGCTGCGGAGCGTTCACGCACGCCAACCGGATCCGCCCGGCACTCCGGTCGAGAAACTGTTGCACCGAATCTAACTCGCTCCAGCGGGCAGCAAGCCTGCGAAGGATTCCCGGTCACTCGAGCAAACGTGCTTCTACGCGTGTGATACACTGCGTGCGTGCCCCGCGTGCAGAACCTGTCTGCGACCAAGGTGTCCACCTGGCGCCAGTGCCGGCGCTACTTCAAGTTCCAGTATGTGGATTTCCAGAAACCGGCATTCACTCCCATCGAATGGGAGAGCGGGAGCGTCGTCCACAACATCTTGGCGCAGCTCATGATTGAGTTCCGAAGCCGCAAGCAGTTCAAAGCACGAGTCGGGACGCCACGCAATCCACGGTGGTTTCATAAAGTGTTTGAACGAGCTGCCGCTGCGATGCAGCAGGCGGTGGAAGCCGGGGAGGTGCGCATCATCCGTCCGGGGGATCGTGTAGAGGACTATTTTCAGCAGGGCGAACGGGCTCTAACGAATTTCACCGCCGAGGTGCTGCCCCGATTGCAGGGAAGGCGCATTCTGGGCGTGGAGGCGGACCTAGGCAACTTCCGTCTGGCAAGAACGCCGATTCGGGGAAGGCTTGACCTGGTGTTGCAGGCTGACAGGAATAGCTCTGGCTCTCCAGAGCCCCGTATGGCTGCCACCGTGGAAGTGCACGACTGGAAGACCGGTCGCCGCCGCGAGGAGGACGCGCTTCAGGCGCGATTCTACTACTTCGCTGCCGTCGCCAAGTACCGCGCACCTGAAACCACTTTCTCGTTTCACTACCTGAACTGCCAGCCGGGGGAAATCACGGAGACTTTCGAGTTCTCCGAGGATCAGCTGGCCGAGCTGGCGGAAGAAGTCGCTGAAGTGCGGGCAGCTATTGAATCGGAGCGGGATTTCGCCCCGCAGGTCTCCACGCTCTGCCACTGGTGTCCCTACAGCCCGATGTGCTCGGAAGGACAGACGTTCATCCACCAGCATCCGCTGGCCGGAGGGGGAGAAGTCGAAACTCTGGCTCTCTAGCCAGGGGCGTTCGTCCTTGCTTGAGAAGCGGGTTGACGGGAAGTAAAACGTGGACTTTAGTTTCGCCACATAGACTCACGTAAGGTGGAGGAGGACATTATGAGTAGGGCATTTCGTCTGGTTACGCTCGTTGTTATGACGAC
>MVCR01000011.1 GCA_002050035.1 Planctomycetales bacterium 4484_113
ATATCCCGACTGCCAAGGATGTCAAGAGTTGAACCCCACGACTGCACACAGCACCCAATTGCAGGCTGTGCCTAGCCAAACAGCTTTCCCTTCACTTCCTCCCATTCTTCCGTGCGCACGCTTATCACCTGCTCGCGGGTCATCAGCACAGTGCCAGTGCGTGCGTGCCTGGGCTTGCGCACGTACTTGAGCTGGGTGTAGGAAACCTCCAGTTCCGACTCTCGCTTGCCCTTGCTGTGGATGGCGGCTACGAGCGCGGCTTGCTTGATGTCAGCGGGCTTCGGCTTCTGCTTGCCGGTAAGCAGCAGTACGTAGCTTCCCGCAAAGTCGCGGGCGTGGAAGAACCAGTGCTCGGGACGTCCGAATGCTTTGAGCGCGGCATAGTTGCCCTCGGCGCTGAAGGTGAGGATGAGCGGGAAGCCGGAGGAAGTGGTGCCCCGCCAGATCTTGTGAGGAAACGACTTGAGCCGTACTGTGAGAGCATCGGCAGCCCGAGCTTCAGCCCTGCCGACTGCCTTCGGCGAAACGGCGTTCCTACTTTCCGGCGGAGCGGCGAGAAGCTCCTGAAGCTTCTTTCGGCTCGCCGCCATTCGCTGCAGGGTCTTGATGAGCTTGCCGACATCAATCGGCTCAGCCAAGTGTCCGCGCTCTTTCAGAGCGCCCGCAAGGTCCTCGCCGGTTGCCTCCCGCAGTGTGGAAACGATGGCGTCTGCGGGGAGAGGTGATTCACCAATGGCGTCCAGCGCTTTCTCTGGAGGCGGCGGTGACGGGGGCTCCTGATGCAGCTTGCCTGTCCGGCGGCGGCGGAGGCGGAGGCAGCACTTTGCCAGTATGCAGCGGGCGTGCGCGCTTGTGCGTGTAGTCAAGTTGCCTGAGCGATGAGATGAGCTGCTCACGCTCATTGAGCAGGAAAAGCTGCGAAGTGCGGCCGGTAAGCTCCAGTTGCAGCACGCGCTGCTTCGTGTCTCCGTAGCGATCGGTGTGTGTGAAGATGAAACGGGCGATGCGGTCATTCGGTCGAAGAAGCTCGACCGAGTCCAGGCTGAATCCGCTCAGAGTGTGGGCGAGGGCTCTGGCGAATCGGAGATTGAAGCGTTGCGTCGGTGGAGACACCGAAGGCGGCGCGGTCGGCTGGAGCGCTATGCCCGCGCAGCGAGGATGAATGCCGAGCAACAGGTGTTGGCGGGTATCTCCCTGCCGGAGCTCAATAGCAATTACCCCGGGCGCTGCCGAAAGACACCGTTCTACTCTAGCGCCGGCAAGCGTCTCGTTCAGGTAAGCAACCACTGCCTGGAAACCTGCGAGCTCCATCGGTAACAGGATAGCAGGCGATGCGCGAATCGGCATTCATCAGAGGGCTCTGGTAGAATTGGGAACACTCGGCTATTTCCTGAGTCTAACCGAGTGTGGTGCCATTGGTGATAGCTCAGAAGGTCGATTCGTTCAATCCGCCTGAGGTGCAGGCGCTGATCGCTCGTTGTCAGGCAGGCGATATCGATGCTTTTGAGGAACTGGTAGCACGCTACCAGAAGTACGTTTTCAACATCGTTTATCAGCACCTGGGCGATCCCGGCGAAGTGGAAGACGCGGCGCAGGAGATATTTCTGCGCATCTTCAAGTCGATCAGGCGTTTCCGTGGCACTTCCTCTCTGGAGACCTGGATCTACCGGATTGCCTTGAACTATGTGCGCAGCTTCTGCCGGCGGCGCAAGCTGCTGGGGCGTCTGTTCGTGCAACCGCCAGCACGCACCGGCGAGGGGCACAGTTTCGATGTCGTCAGTTCGCTCGCCGCTGACACGCTCGATCCGGCGGCGACAGCGGAACACCGTCGGCTCGCCGAGGAGATTGTCGAAGTGGTCAACCAGCTATCTCCGCTTTATCGTGAAGTGCTGATTATGCGAGAGATTCAGGAGCTGGGTTACGAGGAAATCGCGGAGATCCTGGGTGTGAGCATAGGCACGGTGAAGAGCCGCATCAAGCGGGCGCGCGACCTAGTGCGGCAGAAGGTGAACCTATGAAGATGGATTGCCAGCAGTTCAGAAAGCTGATTTCCGATGCCTTGGACGGCACCCTTACGCCCGAGCAGAGCGAAGCCTTTGCGCGCCATCGCAACGAATGCCGCAGTTGCGACCGCGAGTTTCTGAAGCAGCGGCGCATCAAGTTGTACCTTCAGAGCTTTCCCACCGTGCGTGAAGTCGATGAAGCCTTTCGCCGGGAGCTGGTCGCACGATTGCGTCGTGGTGAGATGCGTCGTCCGCATGTGCTGCGCCTTCCCGCAGTTGCCGGCACTCTGGCTGTTATCTGTCTGCTGCTGATCGGTATTCTGTTCGGGATAAAGACCTATCATCAGTACTTGTTCCGCGAAGGGATATTTATCGCACGATTCGAGCCTCCGGGTGCGGGCGCGGAGCCTTATGAGCAATCAGGGCAGGGCGTGCAGGTCGGCGTGCTGACCAGGACGGATGGGCCGATTTATGTGCTCAACCTGTTGCAGCTCCGTCCGGAGGAGTTCGTCATCCGTCTGCTGGCAAAGTACCAGACCGGCGAGGTGCGTGAAGAGCTGGTGCGTCGAGTGCTGGTGGACACCGGCTTGCTGGAAGGGGTGCGCTTGCACTGGCTGGAGCAGGACTCTTTTCAGCAGTTCATCGGTCGCCCACAGCGTGCGGAGATAATCTTTCCCCAAGCGCTGCCGGACCGGCTCGTAGTAATGATGAGTGGAGATGAACTACTCTCGCTGCGCCGCTTTGGGTTGGATGTCGTCTACGCCTTCGGTATCTATGTGCCTCAGCTGAAAGCAAATGTCAGCGACGAGCTGCGTCAGCTTGTTCCGAGAACTCTGCAAAACGCAGAGCTGATTGACCTTTTGGGTAGCAGTTTCCAGGAGAAGGAAATCGCACCAGATGCTTCTTTCATCACTCTGATTCGCTTCGCTAAGTTGCCGCCGAGCCAGCGGTGAAGCACTGGGCGCCGGCCGACGCGCGCCAGAGTCGGGACGCTGCCGAGATCCGTTCGGCGGGCATTACTCGGTCTTCGTGTGTAGCTCTACGATGCGGTCCGCCGGATGCAGGTAGACGTAATCCGGCTGGCAACCATTGATGCATCCTGCAAGATCGAAGCAGACACGATGCTGCGCTGTAAGGCAGGTCGGGCAGATAACAATCTCGTCCTCCGGCAGCATCTCCACCTGACAGTGGGGACAGCTCTTGCCGAAGGCAGATTGCACATGCTCGGCGAGCGAGACTCGAGCTTCCTCGTGAGCCTGCCGGACTGTTTCCTTCTGCGCCTTCTGCTGCTCCAGCTTCTGCGCTATCTCTGCGGTCCGCTTCTGCTCCACCCGCTTCTTCTGCGCCAGCTCAAGAAGTTCCTTTCGCGTCTGCTCCAGTAGATACTGTGAGTGCTCCGGACGACCTTCGCCGAGAGCGCGACGCATTCGCGTGATCACATAACCGAGGGCGACAGCGATGATGGCGATAAAAACTGCGCTTATCAAGGTGGTAATTAGCGTGAGCGAGATGAGCTTGCCGGGGTCGGCTTGGAGGACGAGTGCGACGAAACACCAGCCGGTCACGAGTCTTCCTCCCTGGAGGAAGAGGATTCATCCGAAGTCAGCTTCTCCGGTATCTCGGTGTCGGGTGACCCGCGAGAAGTGCTCGCTTCCTTATCCCGCTTTCGCTTCTCCGCTCCTTCTATGGCTGCGAGCAGGTGTTTGAGGGCTTCACGTGACGTCTCAGCATCTTCCCGCTGACCTAAGTAAGTGCGATACGCCAGCAGGATGCGCAGGACAAGATAGACCATCACCACCAGCCAGAGGCCAACTAGCAGCGCGGATGCCAGTGCCAGCCCGCGAACGCCCTCGAACCAGTCAAGGATGAAGCCCACAAAGCCGAAGACGATCAAGCTAAAAACGAGCAACTCCAACCCCAGCGCCCATGGTAGAGCTCGCCGGTGCAGGCGCTGGAAGAAGCGGAGCTCCAGGGGAACCGCCGCCACCGTGATAACCGCGAACGCAATCAAAGAGATCAACGCCACAATGCGGGCAGTGGCAGGCAGCATCAAGCTGTCTGCCAGCAGAGCCATTTGCAGTTCCTGATTTACCAAAGGCTACTCCGCGGACGGCTTCTCTGATTCCAGCAAGACCTTGATATCACGGAAGTCGCCCTGGGTCTGCACTGTCCGCCGGATGTGACCGGTGCGCGCATTCATTACGAACACCTTGCCCGTGTCGTAGCCAACGGGGTACAACTCGTCTCCCAAAGGGCTTACCGCGATAAGCTGGCAACCTTCCGGTGTGGCGAAAGCATTGGCGACCTTCCGCTCACGCACATTGATGACCACCACGATGCGTTTCTCGTAGCTTGGGGCATAGAGGATCGATGCATCGGGGCTCACTGCCATGTGGCGGAAGCGGACATATTTCACCACACCCGCCTTCTCAATCTCTATCGGGTCTTGCGCCTTCCTGAATATGGTAATCGACTTGTCAGCGATCGAGCTGACGAAGAAGTAATCTCCCTGCTCTGGGTACAGGAGGGATATCGGTGCCGACCCGATATCCAGTGAGCGCACCAGCTTCTTCTCTTCGCAGTCGAAGATAAACACACTGCTCCGCTTGGCGTCAAGGACGTAGATATAGCGACCCTGTTCATCCACGTGAATGGACGAAGTGAGGCGCAAGCCGCGTTCGCGGTAGACTACTCGCTTGCGCTGGGGATCCACCTGCGAAGGCTCTGTCAGGTCGAGAACGTCAAAGCCGCCCGCCATGAAGTCGGTCTTGCTGCCAGTAATCACAGCCAGGTGCTTGTCATCGGGAAAGATGGACATTCCTTGGGGGACGCCGGCGACAATGATGTTCTCCAGTTTCAGGTAATTGCGGGTGTCAAGAACCGTGATGCGATTCGCGACATCGACCACATTGGCGATGTAGGCGGTATCCTTGCGGTGGTTGAAGATGACTTGCACTAGCCCGTCGGCAATCAGCAGTTTCTTCTCTTCCTCGCCGGTGTCGGGATTCACGATGATGAGCTGGTCCGGCGCGTGGTTTAGCAGCCACAGGCGAATGCCTCGGTCCCTTACCGGGCGAACGAAGATGAGTCCGAGCATGCCCAGAATGAGCAGCCCGACGATGAGCACCACGATAATCTCTCGTCCGCCCAGGCGCGCAGAGGTGGCCGAAGGAGTGGCCTCGGTCTCTTTTGCCGGCGGCTCTGGATGCGCGGCGTCCTGAACGGATAAGCGCTTCGGTGCTTCCATCTTCGTGTCCATCGCTCAGTGATGGTTTCCAGCGTCGCTGGACGCAACTCAGCCGTTTCGCTTTCTCTGCTAGGCGGCATCAGCACAAGCGTGATCTCGCCCCGCACATTCTCCGGAAGCCCTTCTATCAGCTCACTGAGCGTGCAGTAACGGATTTCCTGGTGCAGCTTGGTCAGCTCGCGGCAGAAGAGCACGTGCGTCGCGTGTGGAGGGACATAGATTATCGCTGCATGCTCCAGCCGGGCAATCCGCTCCAGGAACTTCCGCTGCTCACCCGCGTGCTCGGGGGGAAAGCCAAAGAAACTGAACTGCCGCGCCTCCTGTGGCATAGCGCTGAGCGCCGTCACAAGAGCGGAGGGTCCCGGTACCACATCAAAACTGAACCCCTTCTCCATACACATCGCTACCAAGCGCGCTCCGGGATCGCAAAGCCCTGGCATACCGGCATTGGCTACGTATCCCACCTGCTTGCCTGCCCGCAGCTCTCTCTCGATCGATGCGAGGATGCGTGATGGACTTGAGCGATGGAAGGCTCGCGTTGGCTTGTGGATATTGAAGTGATTGAGCAGTTTCCTGGCGACGCGAGTGTCTTCGCAGAAGAGCAGCTCGCACTTGCGCAAGGTGTCCAGCGCCCGCAGTGTGATGTCCCCCAGATTGCCGATGGGTGTGCCGATGAGGAATAGAGTCCCGGAAGTCTTCACGGAATCGATTCTAGCACGGCGGAGAGCCGGTTCGAAGTTGGCGTTCTGCAGCCTGCAATCCGATTATGTCGCAACCTCGCCAGCGAAGGGTGCTGATTTCAGCCGAGCCTCGAGCTTCCACATAAGGACGAAGGCGATGAGGAATAGGGCAGTGGCGATCCCGAAGACGGGGATAGGACCGAGCAGCATCTCAACAAGGTAGCCGGCTGCCGGGCCAATCGCTCCCCGCAGACCCACCATGGTTACATGGATGCCCATATAGGGGGCTACGTCCTCTGACCTGGCGAAATAGATGCTGGCCAGACCCCAGACGACACTCAGACCTGACATTCCCGCGCCGAAGAAAAAGTACGCGAGATACACAAAGAGCATCGGGCTGACATGCACCAGTCCGGCTAGAGGTCGGGCCAGAAGAAGAGTGAGCGGATAGAAAGCCAGGATAAGGAATACCCGCCGGCAGAATGCTGCGGGATTGGAGCGGTCATAGAAGTAGCCGAAGACCGGAGCCATAGCGATGAGTGCCAGCTCAAACCACACGCCCTGAGCCGCCCCCACCTGGGCATAAGTGATGTTCAGCGCCTCAACTAGATACACTGGTACCACCACGGCGAGCATCATGAAGGCGAGACCGTAGATGAAGAAATTGCGCTCGAAGATGGCGAACGCAGGATTCTGCTTCAGCACCCGCCAGTGGTCAACCAGTGGAACCACGAAACTGCGCGAGAGCACTCTTGCCAGTTTCTCATGGCGCAGGCGCAACGTCTTGGCGCTGGGGAATCTTCCCCGTCGCACGCTGACCCGCGAGATAATCCAGGTGCCGAGAAAGCCCAGCACGCCGGCGAGAGCGAACACCCAGTGGTAGCTCTGCGGCTTCCAGTTGAGAATCAGTCCGGCGGAGTAGGTTCCCAACATAACGAACACGCCCGAGATGGCGTTGTAAACCGAGTAGAGGCGTCCGAGATGCCGGTGGGTCACGTTGGTTTGGAAGATGCTGTTCACGGCGGGGATAATCGCTGCGCTCGTAATAAAAATGAAGCCGGCCAGAATGAGAAATGGAAGCGCCGTGAAAATCCCGAACATCGCTAGCAGCGACAGGCGACTTAGCAGTCCGAACCAGAAGATGAAAGGTCGCTTGTCTCTCCCCAGCATCCACTCGGAATAGAAGATGGCTGCAAGTGAGGTCACCATCCCCAGCGTCTGGTAAATGGCGACGTGCAGCGCGCTGCCGTGTAGCGACTTCAGAATGACGAAACTGGAAAGTCCGAGCACGCCAGCCAGGATGCCGTTGAGCGCCGAGAAGAGAATGAGGTGATGCAGCGTGTACTTGTCGATGAGGCCCAGCCGAAACCAGTTCAGCGGGTAGATACCGTAGCCAACTCGATGCCAGACGTTCGTGTTTTCTTCTCCTCAGCCGGTCCGATGCGACTGCTGTTTCCGCAGGAAGCGGTCGCAGGCGAATGCTATAATACCCTTGAAGAAGGGATTTAATCTGACCCGGAAGCCACAGCTAACTGGCGATGAATATTGTATTTGCCAGCAAGAATCCCCACAAGTTCGCCGAGGTTAAGGCGGTGCTCTCGGCGGCAGCTCAGGTGGAGCAACTGCTGGCGCTCTCTTCTCTTGCGAATGTCCCGGAGGTGGAAGAGGATGGGGCAACTTTCAGCGCTAATGCGGAGAAGAAGGCTGAGGCGTACAGCCGGTGGTTGGCGGAGCACGGTCATCCAGAGTACTGGGCGCTGGCGGAAGACGCCGGGCTGGAGGTCGCCGCGCTGGATGGCTTCCCCGGCGTGCTGAGCAGTAGATTGGCTTCCACCGATGGCGAACGTATGACCATTGTGCTGGAAAAACTGCGCGCTGTTGCGCCCGCTGATGCAGAAGTGGTATCAGAGGTGCAGTCAGGGAAGGAGCCAGACTGGTCGGCGGTGGAAGCATCTCACTCACGCTTGGCGCGCTTTGTCAGCGCAATGGCGCTGGCGACAGGGGGGAGGGTGATGGCTCGCTCGCTGGGAACTGTCTGCGGTTTCGTCGCGGGAGAGCCGCGTGGTAAGGGAGGGTTCGGCTACGACCCCATTTTCTACTACCCCCCGTACCGGTGCACCTTCGGGGAGTGCTCCCCGGAGCAGAAACGAGCGGTCAGTCATCGAAGCCGTGCGCTTGCAGCAATGCTGACGGAGATCGATGACTTGATGAAACGCTGAAGGAGAAAACAACATGGCTAAGGCTCCCAGGAAAGTAGTTGGTAAGTACGAGCTGGCGGTCGCCTTCTACAACGACGGCGGCGTTGAAGTAAAGGTGACCGGCGGCACCAATGATATGCGTGTTATCAGTATCCTCGAAATCGAGAAGATTCGCTTCATCAATGCGATGATGTCGCAGGCGAAGAAGGGTGCAACACGCATTCCGGCACCGCCAGGCACGAAGCCTCCTGAAGCCTAGCGGCGAAGCCAGGCGCACTGAGTTCTCTCAGGATGGCTTGCCGCTCGTGTGCGACGGAACCCGAGTGAAGGAACGGACACATCCCTAGCGGTTGGCAGTAAGCATAAATGTTGCGATTTGTGGCTCTCTGGCGGCGAGCGATCGCACGGAAAGGCGCAATAGCCAGCGCGCCACGAAGTAGACATAAGCAACCGCGAGAGCGACCAGCGGTGCTGCGAGAAGCCAGCTGCCACTCCAGGCGAGAAGCGCAATCAGCCCTGCCACTGGCAGCGTAAGTAGGTGCCCCGCGTTCAGAGCCAATCCGTGCAGAAGAAGGAAAAGACATCCCTGTTGCTGGCGCACCGGACGCAATCGTCTTCCCCGTCCGGGTATCAGGGCGACCGGGAAATAGATGGAGACGAGATTCCCCACTGCATCCACCAAAGGGCAGTGTGCCACTACAAGAACACCCGCGCAGAAGATGAAGAGAGGGGAGATGTGGAAGAGCACTCCGCCAAGGAGTGCGGCCACGCCATTCGTCAGCGCGAAGAGCAGGATGTAAGGCAGACCCTTGCCCATCAGTACTTGCCACCGGGGAATAGGGGTTACGAGTGTCACCTCAATCGCCTCGGCGTCAAGCCCGAACTTGTTGGCAAAGCGCTGGGCGGTGAACATCCCCAGAAAATAGACGATTCCCAGGTAGATCCATCCCCTGGAGAATGAGTCCCCGCCTCCCTTCTGGGCAAGTCCGATCAGCATCGCTGCCAGATAGGCGTAAGCCGCCAGCACGTGGATGAGCTGAGTTTTGATGTACGGCTCGCGCCAGAGATACCGCCATTCCTTGCGCATCGTGGCGACGAGTCCTGCGGGTAGCCAGTGTATGAGGGAGCCGGAGTATGCGGTTTTCCTGGCGAAGCGTGCCCGCGCTCCCTTGCGCACGCGGGGCGATTCCGCCAGAGCCAGCTCGCCCTTGAAGAGACGAAAGTAGACGAAGCCGGTTGCGCCCAGAGTGAGTCCGGCGCCTGCAAGGAGAATCAACAGCCACAGAAGGAAGTGCCCAACCCCGAGATCCACCCATCCGAGATAGCTTTCCGCCACCGCTGCCGGAGGCGTGAAGTGCATCACCGCCGTGAAATGCTGCCAGAAGAGCCTGAGATCCGGAATATGCTCGGCGAACAACCTGGCTACCTGTTGGTCGCTCCCTCCTCGTCCCCAGCCGCTGTAGCCGGCGAGGAATTGCCCGCCAATCACGAGAATGGCAAACGCCGCGAGGAAAAGATTGACGAAACGACGCGAGGCTTTCAGGCGCATCGCCACTACGGCGATGAGCTGCGAAAGGCTGACTACGAATGAGAAAAGAAGCAGCAGCAAGATGATGAAAACGAGTCCGCCGAGTGCGTCCCGAGCGAAGGCAAGCGTCAAAGGAACGATGACTGCCAGCATAATGACGCCACTTGGACTCACGGCTCCGTCAACCAACGCCAGCAGCAGGAAGTCTCTCGCGCCAAGCGGGTAGATGAGCATCTGCGACAGGTCAAGACTGCCGGCGATGTCCAGGTGCAACGTGGGCAGGAGTAGCAAGAGCGCTGTCGCCAGCCACAGCGTGGTGCTCAAGAGCGGTCGCAGAGGCGCTTCGGCAATACTGCGGGCTGCGAACAGCGTTACGAAGCCAAAGAGCAGAGCGGAAAGAGCCACGATGGCGATGGTTGCCAGCGCGAGCACTCCCTCCCACTTCCGTCGGGTATAAGTGCGCAGTGTGAGCAGCCACTTAATCCGCAAAAACTGCTTCAGTCGGCTCATCTCTGACTGTTGTTCCAGCCACTTCAATGAAGATATCTTCGAGCGACTTGCCGTCCTGCCGCGCCAGCACCGATGCCATCACATCTTGATACACCACCCGCCCCTGATGGATGATGGCGAAGGAGGTGCATAGCTTCTCGACCACTTCCATAATGTGCGAGGAGAAGAAAATGGTTACTCCTGCGCGCACCCACGCTCGCAGAATGTCTTTCAGGCGATGCGCCGTCACCGTATCTATGCCAGCAAACGGCTCGTCGAGGAAGAGCACTCGCGGTTGGTGAATGATAGCGG
The DNA here is from genome assembly GCA_002050035.1 of Planctomycetales bacterium 4484_113. Classification (GTDB taxonomy): domain Bacteria; phylum 4484-113; class 4484-113; order 4484-113; family 4484-113; genus 4484-113. Next base: position 10,458 of record MVCR01000011.1, read on the forward strand.
CGGCGAGAGCGATCTTCTTGCGCATTCCCTTGGAGTAGTCGATGATGAGCTTCGCCCCGCTTTCGGCAAGGTCCATCAGGTCCATGAGTTCCAGAACCCGGCGTCTCAGGGGCGAACCGTCAAGACCGTACATTCCTCCCACGAATTCCAGGAACTCATATCCGTTGAGCCGCTCATAGAGGTGCGGTTCTTCCGGCATCAGCCCGATACGCGCCTTGACAGACAGGGGCTCGGATTTCAAGCTCACGCCGTCTATCTCGATGCGCTCGTAGGTTGCGGGCAGCAATCCTGCGAGCACCTTGATCGTGGTGGTCTTCCCTGCGCCATTGGTGCCGAGATAGCCGAAGAACTCGCCATAGGGCACTTGCAGCGAGATGTTATCAACTGCCGTGACCTTCCCGTATTTCTTGGTCAGATGGCTAATGAGCACAGCCTGCTTGTGCGCCTCGGGGTTTTCCATATTCCCGCCTGTCTATTGTAACGCCTCCCGATGGTGGCGGTAAAGGAGAAGCCAGTCCCCTTCTCCTGTAAGCGTCACGCGATGCAATAGAAAGCGGGCGTCGCTGGTATAATGGCTTACAGGGGCGTTCGGCCCTTCATCCCCCCTCACACCTCCAGCCGGGCGTCCCTGACTCCTCCCCTTGCGAACTCGCAAGGGGATCCGCATGTTCGCACAGCCCGTTGATTCCTCACTTCGCTTGCGGCAGGCGAGCCGTTCAAGCGAACGCTCTTTCGGATCGAGCGCTGTCGGTGGGATCGATGCAGACTGTGGGGAATGGCGGCCAGACTTTGACGCTCCCACGAGGAGTATATGTTCTATGCGCGTTCGCATGATGACGCACGGCGCTGTCTGACGATAATGATTGCAGCTCGAAAGAGCAGAAATCGGGTGCACTGGGAGCGCGACACTGCAAGTGGGCGCAACAGGACTCGAACCTGTGACCTCTTGCGTGTGAAGCAAGCGCTCTAACCACTGAGCTATGCGCCCAGCATCTAGATTCTACCATTGTCTGGCGGAAGAATGAACCGCCTGCTTGTCGCCCGCCCCGGCTCTGGATTGTTAGAGCGGTTGTGGTAGAATCACAGGTCGAAAAAGTGGTGATCGGCAACTCGTGAAATCAACCAAGTACTCGCAGCTTTCAATTCAAGCGTTGCTGCGAAAAGTGACGGCAGCCGATGTCTTCCGTGCGCTCGGCATCGGCGAGGATGGCATTGAGGAGACCGCGGACGCTTACAAGACCCATTGCCTCTTTCATCCTGAAGGCGGCACTTACTCTCTGGTTTCGGAGAAAGCGACATCGGCAACCTACTGCCTCGATCTCACGTGCCGTCTTTCCCGACTGAACGAAGGCGGCGGCAACATCTTCGAGTTCTACGCGCTAGCCAAGGGTATAAGCTACGATGAAGCGCTGGAGGACTGGGCGGAGCGAGCCAATGTGCCTCTGGAGCTCAAGGGTGAAGACGAGACCGGTGGCGAGCGTGACATCTCCTACTTCCAGAATGTGGAAGTTGCTCGCTTCGTGCATCGCGGGGAGGAGGATGGAGAGACAGTCCTTGAACCGGCGCATCTGGCTGTGGATGGAGAGGAGGTTACCGGTCGTGGAATCGTGGTGCCGGTATCGCGCCTGCCAGCCCTCCTCGATCATTACCCTTCGGATCTCTACCGGAGTATGTTCCTCTATGACCTGACCGACAAGGAGACCATTGATACGGAATACCGTCGCGGGCAGCTGTATATGCTGGGGAACTACTATGCGGTTTTCCAGGCCAAGACCAGCGCGGAGATAGTCCATGCGATCAATCAAGCCATCGATCTGGTCGAGCGGCTGAATAAGGACTACGACATTCCCTTCGAGGCGATGAGCGTCTACTACTCCTACAAGCTCATTGAGGTCGAAGTTGACTACACCGTATTTGGAGTAACGCCGCGGCGTGACCTCGACAGAGTGTACGGCGCGATGACCCGTATGCTGGTTGAGCTGGCGGGGGATGGGGAGGATGTAACCGAGTACACTCAGCTCAAACAAGAAGCCTACGGTTATGATTTCCTCACCGCAGTGCCTGGCTCTTGCGTTTCCCTGAAGGGACGCGAGGTCTACAAGATTCGCCTGCCGTACAACCTGTTCAAGAAGACTTCCTATCAGCGCCTGCACGAGCTTTCTCAGCGCAAGCCCGAACTGAGCGAAAAGCCCCTCACCGATCGAGTGAGAAAGCAGGCTCGACTTCTCTTCGAGCGGGCAGTGCGCGATGTAGAAGGGGAAGGCAAGGTCGAAGAGCACGAGACGATCGCCAGCCTCTACTACCGCGGCACCGAGAGCGAGGATCTTCTGACCACGGCGGACGAGCTGGCGAAGACGCTTTTCAAGCGTCTCTTCTCCGAAAATAGGCTGATCCTGCGAACACCTTCCGCGCACCTCAATCGTGTTCTCGGCGGTGGCTTCTACCCCGGCAATCTCTACCTGGTGGCAGGATTCCCCGGCGCTGGCACCACCACTTTCTCCCTTTGGCTGACGATGCATATTGCGCAGGAACACAGCATTCCCTGTGTCTTCGTCTCACTCCAGACAGGGATTGAAGAACTCTTCCAGCGTGCTCTGGCTGCTATCGGAGGCATCAGCCTGAGTGAGATATCTGCAAAGCGTCTGAACCCGGCTGACCTCTATTCCGACAGCGATTTTCATCGGCGCACCTTTGCCGCTTTCGAGGAGTTCCAGAAACTGATGGGCAATGTGACGATTCTGGAGGGAACCCGCATTGCGGATATGAGCCATATGCGGAAGCTGGTGGAGGATTTGAAGCGGCGCACGCTGGAGAAGAACGGAACCAGCAATGTATTTGTCGTCATCGACTCGCTACAGTTGCTGCTGGCGCAGATCAAGGCGGGTACTGAGAGCATGAACGCCTACGACCAGGAGACGCTAACGTCGCACCTGAAAGCCCTGGCGCGCGAGCTGGACGTCACCATGTATGTTACCGTGGAGTACTACGCCGAACACCATTCATTCTCCACGCGCCTGGAAACAGGCAATCGGGAGCTCAAGGAGCTCTACCAGAGCAGCCAGTTTGCGGATGCTGTGGCCATCCTCTCCCCGCAGGGATGTCATCTGAGCAACCTTATTGATTACTACCAAAGCGCTTTCTCCGGCACTCCACAGGAGGAATCGGCGCAGCGCATCACCGAGCGTCTTCACGAAGCGGAGGAGAAGCTTGCCAAGTGCAAAGAATGTCGGGAACACAACAGCGTGTTCACCGTCCTTGACATAATCAAGAACCGGGGTGGCACGACGTCGAAGGTGCTCTTCATCAGCCATCGCGGCATAGCTGACTTTGAGCCGGTGGAGTACGCGGAGCCTGCCGACGGGGTCTGAGTTTTAGCCGGCAGCGCTCTAGCTGGTGAACCGTTCCATTCGCCGGCTCAGGGCGTCTACTTGGGTGGCGGAGGCATTCCCTGCATCATCTTCGCCATGTCCATAATCTGATAGCCCTTGGGCACCTTGAATAGGCTGGCATCCAGCTTGTGAAACTTGTAGTTCGAGTACGTCATCTCAATCGTTCCATCTTTCATTGTCGTCTTGACATACAGGGGGAGTTCTCGCGCATCGACATAGACGAGGCAGGTAATCTCCTCCTTGTTCTCGGTCCAGGAGATCTGATACGCTGTGACCTTCCCTCCCTTGTAAGTGCGGGGTCCCAGCTTGGTTATCTTCGTCCCTTCGGGGTAATTCTCAGGGTCCATGATGGATCGCGGGTTGCGTGGCTGGCTCGGCGCTTCTATTCGCGGGTCGTCGAGGCTCATCTTCATGGCGGTTTTCGAGTCTGGCATCAACGTGTAGGCGACTCTGGCATCGCCATCGACTATGGTGATGATGCTGCCGGGCATTTGCGCTCTCGGCACCCCTGCCGGAGTCGGCATCTTCATCTCCGTTCGCGCCTTGTTTCCGCTGAACCAGACGTGTCCCGATGGAGTCATCGCAGCTCCTGCCTGGTCTCCCTCAGTGGGCATAGTTAGCTTCATCGTGAAATCCACCTCTCCGCTCGACGTATCGACCGCCGCCAACGCAACTGCAATCGCGGTGAGGAGAACGGCTAGAAGCACCGTCAACACTACTGTCAATCGCATTCTCATAGTTTCCTCCTTGTAGGGCTCGACACATCATACCAGATACTCCGCCTGGAACTGTGCTTGATGCGGGGAGGCTCGGATGGCGAAGATCCATCGTTGGACGGCGAGAACAGCTTCGCGGCGCGAGCGGGAATAAGGGGAAAGGGCGAGGGACGTTTCTCGAGCTCCTGTTCCACGCCCTGGAACGAGGTTATAATTGCGGTGTATGCGTTATTCGCTGCACTGTTCAATCTGGATAGCGGTATGGGCTAGCTTGCTCGGTCTGCTCATTCTGGGTGGCTGTCCCGGAGGAGCGAAGAAACCTGGTGGGACGCCTAAGGCGCGTGCAGTTCCTTCCGCCGAGCAAGGAGAGGAGGCGGGAGCGAAGGCGCCATCGCAACCAACCGCGCCCCGGGCAGCCAGCGTGCTGTTCTTGCCGCCGCCAGTGAGTGCTGAGCACCCAGAACGCGCGATTCTGAACGAGCAGTTTCGCCAGGGGGCGGAGCAGACCTTTGCCAGTGCCGGCTGGCAGTTCTGTGAGCTTGAGCTTGCTGAACTATCCGTCTCTTCGTGGCGGAGTGCAGTGCTGGCTTCGGTCGAAGACAGCCCGGTGGTTATCTTCACCTATCAGGAGGACTTTCTCGATTTCCTGCGGGGTCTCGTGGGGGACTCGCCCATGGAGCGGGCTATGGTGGTGATTGCCCTTGCAGAGCCGGAGGAAAATGTCCCTCCGCAGTTCCTCCAGCTTGAGTTCCATCCCGAGGAACTGGGGTTCGTCGGCGGAATTATGGCGGCAGAGCTGACTACAGACGGGCATGTGGCTCTCTACGCGTTTTCGGAGGATTATTACTCGGACCTTTTCGTGGCCGGATTCTGGCAGGGGTTGATGGTGGGACGTTCCGGAGCCAGTTTGCGCGACCTCCGCGTGAGTCGAAGAGAGATGACGGATAGGGAGGAAGGAGCCAGCCTGATGGCGGAGCTTCTGAACAAGGTCAACAGTGAGTACGACCCACGGTTCGCCGTGGATGTGGTGGCGTTCTGGACCGGTCCTTTGGGGGATGCGTTTGCCGGTGAAGTCGCCGCAGCGCGCATCCCGGTGATAGCGGGAGTGGTGCCTTCGCAGGACGCGACCCCATTCGCTCCCGTCACCTCGCTTTACTACGATTTCTCAGCTATTCCTCAATTCCTGGTTGACAACCAGGAACGTCTGGGTCTCCTCAAAAGGTATGACCTCGACGGCAGTCCGGCGCAGAACAGAGGGCACAAGCAAGGCGATGCAGGGACGCCTGCGCAACCGGACAGCTCAACCGCGGGCTCGCGTCGAGTGCACATTCGTATGGACAGCGGTCTCATGAAGGTGCAAGGATTTGATAACTATCTGCGCTTCCACTCGCTGCCGGCGGAGTTTATGAAGTCGGTGGATTTCTATGTGAGATCCCTTCAGGTCGGAGAGCTGGAAGTCAAGCCGGAGTTGCCCGAAAGTCCGTGACTTCCTCTTGGTGTCCCGTTTCCTCTTGCGGCATCACGAGGAGATCGCTTCTTCCTCATCCAGGTCTTCAGCGATCCGGCTGGAGCCTTGTTTTGAGAAGTAGCTCACGGCTCGGCGAACCAGCTCCCATTCACGTCCTTCGGTGGTGTCATCGCAGTAGATGCGCAGCACAGGCTCGGTTCCGCTGAGGCGGACGAGCAGGAAGCCTTCCCTATGCCGGAGCTTGAGCCCGTCCATGCGATCCGGCACCGCATCGGGAAGCCCAACTTTGGCGGGAGAGGCAGCCAGCTCCTCCATCTGCCGGAGCACCTGCCGCGTATCAGTCCGACCGGACAGTGGAACGTCTTGGTGCGCGAAGTAGCTCCTCCCGAAGCGCTCAGCCAGCTCCAGGCGCAGCTCCACGAGTTGCTTTCCTCGCATTCTCATGGCTTCCAGAACGAGCAGAAGTGCAAGCAGAGCATCGCGCTCCGGTAAGTAGAACCCGAAGCCAATGCCGCCGCTCTCCTCCCCTGCCGCCAGTGTGTCCGGCACCATCAGCTCGCGAGTGGCGTGCTTGAATCCGACCGGCGTCTCGACGACCGGCAGATTGAAGGCGGTAGCCAGGCGGTCTATGAGTTCGCTGAAGCTCACCGTCTTGACGATACGTCCGCGCTGGTTGCGGTCTTCGATGAGATGGAGCAGGCAGATGGCGAAGATGTCTTCGTTGGGCACCACTTCGCCCGACTCGTCAACAAGCCTCAGGCGGTCGCCATCGCCATCGAAGGCTGCCCCGATACTCCGAGTCGCGCCGGCGATGACCTGGCTCCTTAGTTCTTCTAGGTTGCCAGCGACGGGTTCGGGGTTGCCGCCGGCAAAAAGAGGGTCTTGCTCGATGCGGACGGGGATGAAGGAGACGCCGAGTTCCTCCAGCACATGTCCGTAGAGCGGGAACGCCGAGCCGTGCATGAAATCCACCGCAAGCTGCCGATCCTGCGCCAGTTCCTTTGTCGCCAGCAGACTGGCAAGGGCGCGCGCATAGTCCGCCTCGAAGTTGAAATGCTGAAACTCCAGCGTGGGTCCGAATACTACGTAAGGATCCATATCGATGGGGCGCACCGATGCGGCAAGCTCAGCAATCCGCATTTGAACCTCAGGTAGGGCACTACCTCCTTCGGGACCCTTGGGCTTGAATCCGAGATAGGCGGCGGGGTTGTGGCTTGCAGTTACCATTATGCCGAGGGGTGCTCCCAGCTTCCGCACAGCATACGAAAGATAGGGAGACGGAATGTTGCTCCGGCTAAGCGTGGGCTTCATCTTCCCCTGGAGCAGCCCCAGGTACACCAGGCAGGCGAAGTGGCGGGCGAGAAAACGTGTATCGAAACCGACCGGAATCGGAGCGCCTGCTGGAGTTGCTTGCTCATCGAGGTAGCTCAGCGTCGCCGCTATGAGATGAGCCACCACGCTCCAGGAGAAGCTATCGCCGATAACGCCACGGAACCCGTCCGAGCCAAGCCCTGACACTCGCAATTGCTCTATGTATGCCTCCCCAGGTGGATTCTGCCGCCTCCGCATGCGTCCCAACTAAGGACGTATTCGCCTTCCTCGCTCACTTCTCCGGGCGATACCATTACGCTGCCAGCGCGCTCCTACAACTCACAGGATGGACTCTACGATGCTCTTCAACGTATCGTAGTCACGGAATCCGACGATGGTGTTCACGTGTTCTCCCTGCTTATAGAAGATGAGTGTGGGTATGCCAGTAATGCCGAACCTCTGGGCCAGCCCGGGGTTGGAATCGGTATTCACCTCATAGACAGTCAGTTTCCCTGCATACTCAGATGCGATCTGCTCAACGATGGGATCGAGCATCCTGCAGGGAGGACACCAGGTGGCCCCGAAGTCCACCAGTACGGGCAGATCGCTCTGCACCACCTTCTCGTCAAATTCGCTTTCCGAGAGTTCTTGCATTTTGCCTCCTACCAAGTCCGCACGCTAGCGTGGCGGATGCAACAGGAACTTAGATTAGCGAGTGAGCCAGCAAGGCTGCATGGTCTCACCCTTGACGCCATTCTAGCACAATCATGGCTGAAGAGAGTGTGACGTTGTCGGGCGCGAAATGAGTTCGCGGCGATCCCTGCGCATTGATGTGCTAACATAGATTTGCGTACTAATGAGGATGGATCATATCGGAATCGCCGTGGAAAGCCTGTCGGATAGCATTCCCCGTTTCGCTCGGCTTGTGGGCTGCGCGCAGGACGAAGCGCGCATAACTGAAGTGCCGGAGGAGGACGTGCGGATAGCTGAACTCACGCTGCGCAACGTGGAGCTGGAGCTGCTGGAGCCCCTATCGGAAGACAGCCCTGTGGGTGCTTTTCTTAAGAAGCGGGGAGAAGGCTTGCATCATCTGTGTTACGAGGTCGAGGATATCCACGCAACATGGGAAAACCTGAAGGCGGCAGGGTTTCAACTGCTTTCTTCAGAGGTGAAGACAGTGCGTGGTTACTCTTACTTCTTTGTGCACCCGCGCTCTGCCGGCGGGATCCTCACCGAATTCAAGCAGAAAAGGACCGAGTAGACGATGGCAAAGAAACCAAAGGTGACTTCGCGCAAGCAGTCTTCGATTGTCGTCAGGGAGGTGAAGGCTGAATCGACCATCGCCCGGATTCAGCTGCTTAAGGAGCTGAAGGAGAAGGCGTATCAGGGCGGTGGAGATGCTGCCATCGCCAAGCAGCATGAAAGGGGCAAGCTCACTGCCAGGGAGCGTATCCACCTGTTGGTGGACGAAGGTAGCTTTCAGGAACTGGACCAGTTTGTCGCCAGCGCGGCTGCCCGGGTCTATGGCGATGGTGTGGTTACGGGTTTCGGCAGGATTGACGGGAGACGAGTCGCCATTGCCGCGCAGGACTTCACCGTGATGGGGGGAAGCCTAGGTGAGCGCCATGCAGCGAAGATATGCAAGGTCCTCGAGCTGGCGGTGAAAGTCGGCGTGCCCGTAATCACACTGAACGATAGCGGCGGCGCGCGTATCCAAGAGGGTGTCGTAAGTCTGGCCGGTTACGCTGATATCTTCTGGCGCAACGTCCAGGCGTCTGGTGTGGTGCCGCAGCTATCTGCGATTATGGGTCCCTGCGCCGGTGGCGCGGTGTATTCTCCGGCTCTCAACGACTTCATCTTCATGGTGCGCGATACCAGCTTCATGTTCCTCACTGGTCCTGATGTAATCAAGGCGGTGCTGAATGAAGAAGTGAGTTTCGAGGAGCTTGGCGGCGCGCTCACGCATAATCAGAAGAGCGGAATCGCCCATTTTGCCGCGGATAACGAGATTGACTGCCTGAATCAGATGAAGCGAATGCTGTCCTACCTGCCGTCAAATAACATGGAGACTCCGCCCTATCAGGCGACGCTGGACGAGCCGGGCCGAAGGGAAGAAGCCCTAGCCCATGTCATTCCTGACGACCCGAACAAGCCTTACGACATGAGAGAAGTCATCCGGTTGGTGATGGATCGTGACAGTTTCTTCGAAGTGCACCAGCACTTCGCTCCCAACTTGATTGTGGGCTTCGCTCGTCTGGACGGGCATGTTGTGGGCGTGGTGGCGAATCAGCCCAGGGAGCTGGCCGGAACTCTGGACATCAACAGCTCTGTCAAGGGTGCTCGTTTCATCCGTTTCTGCGATTGCTTCAACATTCCGGTGGTGACTTTTGAGGATGTGCCCGGCTTCCTTCCGGGGACCAATCAGGAGTGGGGAGGCATAATCGCTCACGGCGCCAAGATGCTCTACGCCTACTCCGAGGCCACAGTGCCGAAACTCCTGGTGATCACTCGGAAGTCCTACGGTGGCGCATACTGCGTGATGAGCAGCCGGCACGTACACGGGGACTACTCCGTTGCCTGGCCGACGGCGGAGATAGCAGTGATGGGCGCCCAGGGCGCAGTCAACGTGATTGAGCGGAGGGAGATAGCCGCCGCCGCAGAAGGACTTAAAGATGAGGATGAAGCTGCCGCCGCAATGGAGGAGAAACGCCAGCAGCTGATCAAGCAGTACAAGGTCGCGTACATGCATCCCTACCTGGCCGCCGAACGCGGATACATCGACGACGTGATTGATCCACGGGACACGCGTCCCAAGCTGGTCGCAGCGTTGGAAATGCACTTGACCAAGTCCGAAGTCAAACCCCGTCGCAAGCACGGCAACATACCCTTGTAACCTCTCTTGCCGCGTGGTTTTGTGGGGCCGGCGCAAGGCTCTCCGCAGGGATTCCGTGGCTGGCAGGTGATGACCGGGCTCATGGCGGAAGCGAGAGATGAAAGCAGAGAAGCGAAAGGGTTTTGTCGTCGAGCTTCCCCGCGAGGGAGCGATGCGCCTTGCTCCGCGCATTTACCATCATCCGAAGCTCAACCTTGAGCGGGAAGCGATGCAGCAGCTTCGCAATGCGGCAACGCTGCCGGGAGTTCTTGACGTTTTCGCTACTCCGGATATCCATGTCGGCTACGGCGTTCCCATCGGCTGTGTGATTGTCGCGACCGACATCGTGTGCCCCGCGGCGGTGGGCTACGACATCAACTGCGGGATGCGCCTGCTGACCTCGCAACTCAAAGCGAGCGAGGTGGAAGTGCGAAGACTGGCGGAGGCAATCGCCCGCCGGATACCGCTGGGAGAGGGGAAAGACAATCTCTCTCTGGACAAGAAGCGCTTCGCCAGATTGATCTCCGAAGGAGTGCCGGGCTTGGACAAAGTGGAAATGCCCCGCCTGTCTAACTTGCTGCACCATGAATTCTCCCTCGCTGAAGAACTCGATCGCCTGGAGGACCGCGGCAGCCTGCCAGGCTCTGCAGACTGCTGCTCGGGCACCGCGATCAAGCGCGGTCGCACACAGCTAGCCACCCTGGGCGGGGGGAATCACTTCATCGAGCTGCAGGTAGTGGAGAGGATTGAGGACGAGAAGGTGGCTAGAGTATTTGGTCTCTTCAGCGGGCAGTTCGTGATTATGCTGCATTCCGGCTCGCGCGGACTGGGGCATCAGATCGGTGATGACTATATGTCTCTCGGACGCAGGATGGCGAGTGCTGACGGACGCTTCCTTCCCAACCGCGAGCTGCCCTACTTCTTCCTTCGTGAGCAAGCGGCGAAGGACTATCTAGGCGCGATGAATGCCGCCGCGAACTTCGCTTTCATCAACCGGCAGCTAATGGCGCTGCTGGTGAAGGACAGCTTTCTGACTCACTATCCAGGCACTGGCCTGACCACGCTCTATGACCTCGCGCACAACATTGCGAAGTTTGAGAACCACAAGGGGCAGCGCCTGCTTATCCATCGTAAGGGAGCCGCGAGGGCTTTTGCGGCAAAGCGTATGCGAGGCACGCCTTTCGCTAGAGTCGGGCAGCCGGTGCTGGTGCCCGGCAGCATGGGCACGGCGAGTTACGTGATGGTGGGCACTGAGGCGAATGAGGATACTTACGCCACCATCAATCATGGCGCGGGTCGCGTGATGAGCCGTATTGCGGCTTCAGGACGCACCCGCCGGGGGAAATCCGTGCGCGAATCAGCCATCTCAGACAGCGAGTTCTGGGAATCAATGAAGGGCATTCACCTAATTGCGGAGAACATCCGTACGGTGAAGGAAGAAGCGCCGCAGGCTTACAAGGATATCGACCTGATTACCGAGGCGATTGTTACCGCAGGGCTGGCGAAAGTTGTTGCACGCCTGGTGCCGCTAGCGGTGCTCAAGGGATAGAAGGCTACTCTGCCCCTGATTCGGAATCGGCCGGCTTGGTGGAGCTGAGCTGCTCCTTCAGTTTCTGCGCGACTTTCACGAACTCCTGCGCCACCCGCGAGTCGGGCAGGGTGACAACAATCGGCTCGCCTGCGTCGTCGCCCTTGCGCATCGCCGGGTCCAGCGGAATGGCGCCGAGGAAGGGCACGCCAAGGCGCGTCGCCATACTCTCGCCTCCGCCCCGGTCGAAGATGTCGTGCTCCTTGCCGCACTGGTCGCAGACGAAGTAGCTCATATTCTCGACCACGCCGAGCACGGGCACGTTCATCTTGCGGAAAAGGCTAATCACCTTTCCTGCGATGTTGCGAGCGACGACCTGGGGCGTGGTGATTACCACCGCCCCTGCCAGCGGGATCGACTGGGTGAGCGTGAGCTGCGCATCGCCAGTTCCGGGCGGTAGGTCAACAACCAGGTAGTCAAGCTCTCCCCAAGCGACATCGCGCAGGAACTGAGTGATAAGGCTGTGCACCATCGGGCCCCGCCAGATGACGGCCTCATCCTGCTGCACGAGGAATCCCAGGCTCATAATCTTGATGCCATGCTTCTCCAACGGCATCATTTTCTTCTCCTCGGTGACCTGCGGAGTCTGCTGAATCCCCAGCAGTTGAGGCGCCGAGGGGCCGTAGGCATCGGCGTCCAGCAGCCCGGCCTTGGCACCCAGCTTGTTGAGTGCCAGCGCCAGATTGACGGCGATGGTGGATTTGCCGACCCCGCCCTTTCCCGAGGCAACGGCGATCACGTGCGCAACGCCCTTCATGCTCTCGCGAAGCTCTTGCAGTTCAGCCGCACGCCTTTTGTGCATCTCATCGTTCATTCAAGTGCTCCTTGTCGATGGTCAGACAATGAAGTCTTACCCGCGAGACCGGCAAATCAACTGAAACCGGGCGTGCCATCGGCCAGAATGATGGCGTAACTCTCCTGGCAGCCCGTCAGGTCGCGAAGATGAACGCTGGAAAGAAAAGCCAGCCGCAGGCTAGAAGGAGTCGCCGCCCTCGCTGGACGACTCCCGACGCGGGCGAGCTGCGTCCACCCGGATGGTGCGCCCGTCAAGGACGGTACCATCCAGCGCATCCTTGGCCTTCTGCGCAGCTTCCGTGGAGTCCATCTCCACAAACCCGAATCCTTTGCGGCCAATGATGGTGACTGAAACCACGGTGCCGTGCGGGGTGAAAGCCTCACGCAGAGCGTCTTCCGTAGTGTCGTAGTTCAGGTTGCCCACATACAGTTTGTTAGTTTCCATTCCCTACATTACCTCTCGAAGCTGAATTGCAGCCCGTAAGCGTTGTGTGAAGAAAATGGGGAAAGTCTAAGTTCGTGTAGCGTAGCGGTTTTCCTTAAAAATCCTCCGATCTCTCCACCCGACGCCAGTCGGGCTCGGGTAAAATGCTAGCTCAGAACCGCCCAAATGTCAATGTTAACTGGAAGCGAGCCGACCAGGGCGGCATCTGCCACACTTCGCTTCAGGCCACGAAGGCGGCTTCAGAGGAGGATTCCGCCCGCATGAGCGCTTCCACGATCTCACTGCCAGCATCCCGGCAACACAGTCAGCATCAGCGTTCGCCTCGGAAACGCCCACTTATGGTCAGGTTCACGGCCCCCGTCCTGGCGCTACCACCAGCGGGCGAGGCGCAGTTGTGCGGACGGCCCTTCTATCATCCTCGTGTAGGCGATGGCTGGGCTCCAAGTCTCGTAGGGTCTGGTCTGAGGATCGAGAGAGTAGAATGCAAACGAACTCAAGTTCACATGGGGACCGCTCACGGGGTCACCATCCACATCCTCTGTCTCCCAATTACTCCCGTCCCAGAACGCAAACTTGATTACATACGGCGTGGGCTCTGGGGCGCCAACGCCATAGACATAGCTGACGCCTACGTTGTCCTCTCCATCGACGGCATCTCGCGGCTGCTCGAAGCTGCGGTGTCTGAAGCGCTCTCGAGACCCAGGTCCTTGCCGCCCTTCCCGCAGCCGGGAAGCGCCAGGACAGCAAGTAGCAGCAGCAAGGCTACTGCCATCAAAGCAACAACTGAATTCACTCTTTTCATCTTCAATTCCTCCCTTGGTTTATTTGTATATTCCTTCCTCCCACGAGGGGTAAGGCTCGCAACTCCGCTCACCACAGATAGGCGAATGTCGGCTCGATTATTGATGAATGAATCGGCGCCCTGATGTATGCCACTCCCACGTAACCATCGGGGTCGAAAGCGGTACTCAGAGCCTCCGATCCCGCCTGTGCCTCCTCGATGACCTCGCTCTGCCAGCTCTCGCCATCAAAGTAGGTAACCGTGGGCCAGTAGGCGTAGCGGTGCCCGATCGCCGGTCTTCCCTGCGGGTCAACCGCAAGCGAGACTGGGGAGGAACCTTCTGCGACTTCTTCGACCCGCCAGCCTGAGTCTGCGCGAACTGCGAGATCGATGCCAGACCACGCTATCATCGGCGTGGGGTCAGCGAAAGCGAGTGAAGGACTCGCGAATGCTTCCGCAACCGGCTCTATGAGCCACTCTGTACCGCCACGGTGTGCATACTTGATCTCACGGTCGGACGCTCCCTCTTGATATCCCAACCCGGCTATGGATGGGCGACCGTCCGGCGCGTAGCCAAGGGAGGGACCGCCAAGATACTCAGGCAGAACCTGTATGTCCCAGCCACCCCCGTCTCGAGTCGCAAACATCGTAGTTCCCGAACCGAGCGGTACATAGACCACCGTCGAAAGGTCCCCAGGACCCAGAGCGAAAGACAAGCTCTCAGTGCGCACCGGCTCCACGACTTCAATGCTCCAGCTACTGCCGTTGAAGTGCGCATACTTGAGGTTGTAAGGGCTGTATTGGCTGTAAGCGAGCGCTGGGTTCCCCTGGCTATCCAGAGCCAGCGATATCCGGTATCCGGAAAGCATCGCTTCCTCGTCGGGAACCATATAGCGCCACTCGCCCCCTTCCTTCACCGCCAGCTTCGGACCAAGGCTGAAATAGACCGGACGCAGCTTCGCCTGGTACGCGATGACCGGCGTCCCATCGCCCCTGAACTTGAGCTGGATCGTATTCACGCTCGCACCCGCGGTATCCGGGTCCACCAGCTCGATGTGCCAGTGGGCGGTAACACCAAGGTCGAATGGGTAGGTGATGCTTCCCCACTCGTTCGATACAGTGAGCCTTGCGGGATAGAGCTTCGTCCGTTCCCAGAGCGTGCCGCCGCGACCCAGAGTGACGGTTGTGGATGGTTCGGTTGATATATTGGGAGACGCTCCTCCGCCAAAGTTCCATTCATAGGTCAAGGGCGCGTCGCCGGT
>MVCR01000121.1 GCA_002050035.1 Planctomycetales bacterium 4484_113
GGCGCGCAGTCGTCAGGCGCAAGACGTCGGTCGTCAGATGAGGCGGGGCTGGTTAGCGATGCCTACTCGGAGAGAGGCAAATGACGGGCGAGACGCCCGTCGTCCGCTCAAGAAAAACTGTAGGCGTGGCGCGGGGACCCCGCGCTACAGGCATGGCGGCGCGCCGCACGTGCGCGTCCTGCAGTATGCTATGCTACTGCGCCGAATGAGCGAACCACAACGCAAGGGCAAAGCCAAACCCGCCTCCGAAGTCCGCGGCAGAATCGCTGCTGATATCGTCTTCTTCGATAACGACGGGACGCTGTTTGACAGCCGATCCCTACCGCCGAGCGCATCCTGGAGCTTACCGGACAGCCGGCGGGGTATTTCTACTCGGCGATTCTGCCGGAAGGATACCAGCACCTGGCGGACGAGCTGCGCGAGCTGTCACTGGAACATGAGAAGCGCGCCATCGCCGCTCAAGGGAAGCTCTTTGAGGGCGCGGAGGAGGTGCTTGCGGAATTGCGGCGGCGCGGCAAGAAGCTCGTCCTGATGACGCACGCGGGGGGCGACTATGCCAGCGCCATCGTGGAGAAGTTCGGATACCGCGAGCGCTTCGACCTCATCATGTACGTAGGGAAGGACGGTTTGCGCGACAAGAAGGAGATGATTGCCCGCGCGATGAAGGAGCTTGGCGCGAGTCCAGCCGATAGCCACGCCAAAGGCATGGTCGTGGTGGGGGACAAGCTGGCGGATATGGAAGCGGCGAAACATCACGGCGCAGTGGCGATTCTGGCGGGATACGGCTTCGGCGGGGAGAAGGAGCGGCAGCTCGCGGACTTCGTAGTAAGCGAGCCGAGGGAGATATTGGAGATAGTGGAGTAGTGCAGTAGGGGCATCACGCCTGGGCGTGACCGTGCCCTCTGTTGGCGCAGCGAAACCCGCTGGTGGGCATAGCATGCCATGCCCCTACAGATGAGAATGACGGGCGAGACGCCCGTCGTCCAGAGAGATGCGAGGGTGCTAGAATGGGGCATCTTCGCGCAGGAGGACAGCCGGTGAGTGCAATTCTCTTCATCATCGCAGGAGTAATCGTGGGCGTCATCGCGGGCATCGTCGGTATCGGCGGGGGGCTGGTCGTAGTGCCGATGCTGCGCTACTTCTGGGGATACAGCCAGCACGCGGCGCAGGGAACCAGCCTGGGGATGCTGCTTCCGCCCATCGGGATTTTCGCAGCGTATGTCTACTGGCGTGCCGGGTATGTGAACATACCGGTGGCGCTGCTGCTGGCGGCGGGATTCCTCATCGGCGGCTACTTCGGCGGGCTGGTGGCGGTGAAGCTGCCGGGGCTGCTCCTGCAACGCATCTTTGGCGCGCTGTTCTTGGTGGTGGCGCTGCGGATGCTTATATGGAAGTAGTGCAGTAGCATAGTAGTGCACGGAAGAGGAAGCGCCACGGGCGGGCGAGCCGGGATACTCCTCGGCGCGCAAAGGTCGACGGGGCGAGGACGCCCGTGATCCAAACGACAAAGGAGGAAGACGGAAAGCGTTGACCTCTTTCGCGCGGAGTGATACTCTGTAAGTTGCAGACGCCCGTGATCCAAACGACAAAGGAGGAAGACGGAAAGCGTTGACCTCTTTCGCGCGGAGTGATACTCTGTAAGTTGCAGGTGCGTTAGGGGAGCTTCTCGCCAGAGGCGAGTGAATCTGCCGAAAGCGAGAGGCTGAGAGATCATCCCGCCGTAGGCGGGTAAACCCTCGGAACCTGAACTGGGTAATACCAGCGTAGGGAAAACGCGAGTCTGCCCTTGGCGGGCAAGCCGCAGTCATTCTCGCGGAGCTCGGACGCAAACGCCACAGCGTGCTGGTGGGACCGCAGCACGGCGTGGACATCGGAGTCGCCGACATCGGTGGCGGTCAGGTGATGGTCACGACGACCGATCCCGTCTTCATCGTGCCGCCCTACGGCTGGGAGCGCTCCGCGTGGTTCGCGGTGCACATCCTGGCATCCGACGCCGTGACCTCCGGGCTGCCGCCCGCCTACATCACCATTGACCTCAACCTGCCGATGAGCATCACGCGGGACGAGCTGGAGACAATGTGGGGAGTGATGCACCGCGAGTGCGACAAGATTGGGATGGCGATAATCAGCGGGCACACGGGGCGCTACGAGGGCTGCGACTACCCGATGGTCGGCGGGGCGACGGTGATCTGCATCGGCGCGAAGGACAAGTACGTGACACCGGCGATGGCGGAAGTCGGCGACGCCATCATCATCACGAAGGGTGCAGCCATTGAGGCGGCGGGGCTGTTCGCGGTGACCTACCCGCAGCGCGTGGCGGAAGCCTACGGCGAGGAGCTGGCGAAGCAGGCGGAGGACGTGTTCTGGCAGATGTCAGTGGTGGAGGATGCGCTGACGGCTGTCACGGTCGGCGTGCACGGGGACGGCGTGACCGCGATGCATGACGCCACCGAATGCGGCGTCTGGGGCGGGCTGTTCGAAGTCGCGCTGGCGTCGCGAGTCGGGATGCGCATCGACAAGAACGCGATCATCGTCCAGGAACCGGTGGCGAAGGTGTGCGAGCTTTTCGGCATCGACCCGTATTCGTCCATCAGCGAGGGAACGCTCATCATCACCTGCAAGCCCCGCGTGGCGGACGAGATTGTGAAGCGGCTGGCGGACAAGGGCATCGTCTCGTCAATTGTCGGCGAGTGCGTGCCGGAGAAGGAAGGGATTCAGTACACGGAGGATGGGCTCACGGTGGCGCTGCGCCATCCGCGGGTTGACCCCTTCTGGCAGGCGTTCGGCAAGGCGGCCTCGGATCTTCCGGGGAAGTAGGCGGAGTCGCTATTCAATCAGCTCGGGGTGATGTTCCCGCAGCCACGAACGGGTCTCCCTTAGTAGGTTTCCCGCCTCTTCGATCGCTTCATGAAGCTGAACCTTTGAAACGTCCAGCAGCTTGTCATACAGCCCCACGTTCCTCGCTTTGCGAAGGTTCTGGTAGTAATCGACCTTCTCCGAAGGCACCCGCAGTGTGTGCTTCAAGGTCTCAAGTGTGCGCACGTGGTGCCCCTCTCCACGGGTCACGCGGAAGCCGCTTGCACGGAGCGCTGCCGTGGCGCAGTAGAGGATAGATAGATAGGCGAGTTCCAGGCGCATGTCTTCGTAGACATCCACGCTGGATGTTTCCTCCAGTCGCCTTTCCGCCTTCGTGATGAGCTCTTCAATCTCCTGCTTGCCCGCAGGAAGTTCCTCGATGTCGCCTCGCTGGAGCATCTCAATCAAGCTCATCTGAATCCCCTTGAAGGATTATTCTCTCACCACGATGAACCCGCGCGATGAAGCTGTCGGTCCTGTCAAGGCGTTCACGGTAATCCGCGACGTCGTAGACACTCGGGTTCACTTCGCGCGCGAGCTCGCGCTGTGCCTCCGCAATTGGTGCCGCGAGGTCCTTCAAACTCAAATCACCGACAATCATCAAATCGACATCGCTGTCGGCGCGGGTGTCGCCGGTGGCGAAGCTGCCGGGGCACCGGGGGTTCAGGCGAAAATGCACCTGCCCGCCGACTCGGTTTGATTCGGCTATCCCGGCGGCTTCCAGATTGCGGAGCTCCCTTCGGGCGTTCGCCGCGTGGATGCCTGCGTTACGCGCGAGTGCGTGTATGTGTACCCACTCTTCGCCGCTGCGCACGAGCTCACGGAGCACAAGCTGCCGTGTTTGTGGGAGTAGCGCACCCAGCATCCCCTTGTTCCGAGCTGTAGCCATAACAGCTACAATTGTAGCATATTCGGCTACAAGCCGACCAAGCGGCCAGTGGCGGGATTGGAGGGGACGGGGGAGTAGGGAGCGCGAGCCGACTCTAGTCTTCAGGCCATGCAACGCCATCCTTGTCTGCACGAACACGGCAACACTCCGTCAACTGCTCTATTGAGTTCACGAAGTCAGCGGGCCTGTCGGTCCGCGCTCGCTGTTTATCTCTGTAGTTGTCCGCGACCGTCAATACGAGCGACCTAGTTGCTCGTGTTAGGCAAACGTAGATGACTCTCTGGTACTCGTAGTCGTTTCCACCATCCTTCTCCCAGAGCGACTTGCGACAGTCGTACAGCATGACAATGTCCCTGGTCATTCCCTTGACCTGTGTCTGCTTGACGACGTCAACAGTCAGACCATCCGAGGTCGACGGGCTATCAGAGACTCCGAGCAGTTCGAGGCAGCCCTCACGTCGCTCGTGATAGTCGGATTCCCTGGCGACTCGAATGACGTCATCCTGTGGGACCGCCAGATTCAGTTCTCTCAGGAATGCCTGTCTGTCATCTTGATCTGCGCCAGCGGCGAACTGTAGCTGTTCTGCTAGTTCCTCAAGGCCTTCACCTCTCAGATTCTCCATCAGGAGTCCAACGTAGCCGTCTGCATCAGTCCAACCGTGCCCTCTGAGCGTTGCCAGCACAGCTTGCGTGCATTGGGTAGACGCGTTCTTCGCCAAAAGGGCAAGCAGTTTGCGCCAGTGGTAGGGCTTCGCTCTTTCTGACCAGGTGTCTGCCAGCAGCATCAGCGTTTCAACTTCGGGGGCGTCTCGCTTGCCTGGCCCCCTTATCAGGGAAATACCACTCGCTTGCGTGCTGTACTGTTTGTCCAGTTCCTGCTGTATCTTCGCCGAAGGGTCCGATGTCCCAAAATAGATGATCAGCACGCTAGGATAATGAGCTGCATTCGCGTACTCATCGACTAATCGAGAGAGGATATGCGCCACTGCCCGAGCTATCATTCGCTGGTTGCTTGCCCTTATCACCGCAAGTGGAGGAAGCCAAGGTCGCAGGGGCTCTGACCGCTCACGTTGAGCAGTTAGCTGTGGAGGTAGACCGCCGCGGTTCCACGACGGGTTTGCGAGGATTGTATTTGCAGCAGCAACAACTTCTGGCGGACATCTCCGCACAGTGTCAAATGCTACAGTCTCAGCGTCAAGCGTTCGCGCTGCTTCAAGCAGAGCTCTCGAATTGACATAGCGCCAGCCGAATATGCTCTGGTCAACATCACCCACGATGCGATAGCTTGAGCACTGCTCGCACAGAAGCTTAGCATACGCCTGCTCGACCGGATTGAAGTCCTGGAATTCATCGAAGAGGAAGTGCTCTGAAGAAAGCGCTAACGTGTTGACAAAGACATCACGGGATTCACTGTAAACCCTTAGTAGCTCCGCTACTGCCATTGAAATGTCACGCACTTGATAGCGTTCACACGTTTGCTCGAAACTAGATAACCAATGCGGCGGGTCAGTGCAAGGTTGTCCCGGAACAGCAGTAGCATAATGATGTGCCAGCTGGATCTGGAGATGCTCTTTACTCAGCGCAGGCCCCTTGTGGATGATTGCGAGCGCGTCGTCGAGGACTGGGTCACCCTCGAAGAGGATACTAACGGCTCTCGACCGTGCACCTTCCAACCGCTCTAGATGCCCTAAGGCTAAGCTGTGGAAAGTCCCAACATTCATCTGCTGTATCTCATCGCACAGTTCCTCTCTCTGGCGGAGTCCAGCATCTTCCAGTTCTTGGCGGAACTGCCCTGCAATTCCACGGATGAAGGTGACGTAGAATATGTCCTTGGGGTCCACCCCACACTTCGTTATCAGGAAGTTCGCCCGCCGACGAAGGGCGAAGGTCTTGCCGGTTCCCGGACCAGCATTGACGACTACCCCTTGTGGAGAGATGACGAACTCTCGCAGACTATCGTCTGTTTCATTCAAGTTCACTCTCCCCTCCTCCCCCCCCC
>MVCR01000051.1 GCA_002050035.1 Planctomycetales bacterium 4484_113
TGGGCGGAATACCAGTCGCAGGTGACCGATTGGGAACTGAAGCGGTACTTCGCGGTGCTTTGAGGGGAAGTAGAAAGTAGTGCAGTAGCTAGGAGAGCAGTAGCTAGGAGAGGCACTGGTTAGACAGCCACCGGCGGGCAAGCGTCAGAGAAGATGCGGACGAGACGTCCGCCCCCCTGTTGTTGGTTGCGCCATGGCGGGTGAATGTTGGTTGTTGGAGGAATCACGGGCGAGGACGCCAGGCAGTCGTCAGTCGTCAGCTATCAGTCGCCGGAATCACGGGCGAGGACGCCAGGCAGTCGTCAGTCGTCAGCTATCAGTCTCCGGAATCACGGGCGAGGACGCCAGGCAGTCGTCAGTCGTCAGCTATCAGTCGTCGGAATCACGGGCGAGGACGCCAGGCAGTCGTCAGTCGTCAGCTATCAGTCGTCCGAATCACGGGCGAGGACGCCAGGCAGTCGTCAGTCGTCAGCTATCAGTCGCCGGAATCACGGGCGAGGACGCCCGTGATCCAGGGGAAAGGGGTAGGAGTGCAGTGCTGAGGCGGGGCGCGAAGACCCCGCGATACAGGGGCTATTTCTCTTCAGTGCTTACGGTGGCGGCGCCCGAAAGGGCGGCATCCAGAGCATGCCAGGCGCAGACGGCACACTTCACGCGTGCGTGCAGCTTCTTCACTCCCTGAAGGGCGATCAGGTCGCCCAGCATCGCCGCATCGGGCTGATAGTTTTCTTCCAGCAGCATCCGGCGGAACTCCGCTTCCAGTGTCTCCGCATCTTCCACCGACATTCCCTTGATCATCTGCGTCATTATGGATGCCGAAGCCTGACTGATGGCGCAGCCCTCGCCGAGGAACTTAACATCTTCTATCCGCCCGTCTTTGACGCGCAGGCTTAGGTCGATCGTATCGCCGCAGGTCGGGTTGTCGCAGTGGCTTTCGTGGGTGGGGCTCTCCACGCGACCGCGATTGCGCGGGTGCCGGTTGTGCTCCAGAATCACTTCGCTGTAGATGTCAGAAAGCTCAGGCACCGAAGACCTTCCTCGCGACCAGCAGCGCGCTCACCAGCGCATCGATATCGTGCTCCCGATTGTAGATGTAGAAGCTGACGCGCGCGCTTGCTGGGATGCCGAGATAGTGATGGAGCGGCTCGGCGCAATGATGCCCCGCACGGCTGGCGACTCCTTCTTTATCCAGTATGGTGGCGATGTCGTGCGGATGGATGTCTTTGAGCGTGAAGGCGATGATGCCCCCGCGCTGCTCCGGCGGCGGCCCGTAGATGGTGAGACCGGGAATCTCCTGAAGGCGCGGGAAGGCATAAGCGAGCAGCTTCTGGTCGTGCGCTTGCACGCGCTGCATCCCCAGGCGCGCCAGGTAGTCCGCCGCCGCCGCCATCCCGATGGCGCCTCCGATATTGGGCGTGCCCCCTTCGAACTTCTGCGGCACTTCCGCCCAGGTAGATTTTTCCAGCTCCACATGAGCTATCATCGAACCGCCGTAGTTGAAAGGTCGCATTGCTTCCAGCAGCTCCATCCGCCCGTAGAGAACGCCGATGCCGGTGGGACCCAGCATCTTGTAGCCGGAGCAGGCGAAGAAATCGGCTCCCATCGCCGCCACATTCACCGGAAGATGCGCCGCGCTCTGCGCGCCGTCCACCGCCACAATCGCGCCCACAGCGTGCGCCAGGTTGACGATTTCCGCAACCGGCACGATGGCGCCGAGAACATTGCTCATATGCGTGATGGCGACGAGCTTCACCCGCGACGTCAGCTTCTGCGCCAGCTCGTCCATATCCAGCATTCCATGCGAAGTCAGACCGACGTAGACGAGCTTCGCGCCCGCTTCGTCCGCCATCTGCTGCCAGGGCACGAGATTGGAATGATGCTCCATCACGGAAAGCAGGATTTCATCGCCGCCTTGCAGATTCTCCCGCGCCCACGAGTAGGCGACCAGATTGAGGCTCTCGGTCGCGTTGCGGGTGAAGATGACGCTTTCCGGTTGCGGCGCTCCCAGAAATCGCGCAACTTTGCCACGCGCGTCCTCATAGGCGTCGGTCGCTTCTTCGCTCAGACGGTGAATCCCGCGATGCACATTTGCGTTGAAGCGGGTATAGAAAGCCTGCATCGCTTCCATCACCGGTCGCGGCATCTGCGTCATCGCCGCGTTGTCGAGATAGACCAGGCGTTTTCCGTGAACGAATCGCTGAAGCACCGGGCAGTCGTCAACCACCAGGCGGAAATCCCGCTCGATTGCATGTTGATTGTTCTGCCGGATCATACGCTGCTCCGCTTCACCAGGTGTGGCACGAGACCGCACCCCACAGAGGCCGTTTGAGCGAGGAATCCCTCGCTCTTTCGGCGCTCGTATTATAGTGCACGAAGTAGATTAGCGAGGAGAAGGCGTTTCGGAAGCTCGATCAGAAGGGCGAATCAGTGCGCGGTGTAACCGTCAAGGCGCACATCCAGCATCGCCTCCAGATGCTCAGAAAGCGCCGCCGGCTCCAGGCCGGCGATGACCTCCTTCAGAAAGCCGGCGGTGAGAAGCCGCTTCGCGGTGACCTCACGAAGACCGCGCGAGCGGAGATAGAAGACCTCCACTGGCGAGAGGCGCTTCACCGTCGCCCCGTGACCGCAGCGGACATCGTGGGTGCATATTTCCAGACGCGGTATTGCATGCACGCGCGCCTGCTCCGAAAGCAGGAGCGTATGACACTCCTGATAGGCGTCGGTGCCGTGCATTTCCGGAAGCACCTGCACCATTCCATCAAAGACGCCGCGCGACTCGTCCAGCAGCACCTGCTTGTAGCGCAGATGGCTTTCCGCCTGCGGGGCGCGATGCACCTGCGTCGAGTGGAGAGCGAAATGCTGCTTGCCTCGGGCGAAAGCGAATCCGCGAATCTCCGCCTTCGCCTGCGCGCCGGCGATGTCCAGATGCAGCTCCTGCCGCACGACCTGCGAGCCAAGATTGATGATGGTGAGGCGAAGCTGCGCCGATTCCGCAAGCTCAAAGCGCAGACGCTGAAGCAGACGTGCGCTTTCGTCCGCCTGCTGCACGATGGTGGCGCTTAGATTCGCGCCGGAAGCGAGCTTGAACAAATGGCGACTGAAGTAGCGTGCGCGGTCGCTTCCGCCGTCCAGCCAGAGGACAAGCTGCGCCTTCGCGTTTGCTCCCAGATTCACTTCTCCAACGGCAGCCTTGAGCGACCCCGCAGGCAGAAACGAGCGAAGCAGCAGAGGGAACGGAAGCTCGGCGTCCTTCGACACCATCAGAGCAACCCGATTGGACGCTCGCGCGGCAATGAGAAGGTCGAACTTGTCGGGCGGCTCGCTCTCCTGCCACGAGACTTCAGCTTGCGCTATCGTCTCGAAGCTGACGCCGTCCGGAAGCGGCGCGGTCTCGGCGGTCGTAGTTGCATCATCGGCGAGAACAAGGAAATCCAGCTCCGGCAGCGCCGGCAGAGCTTCCCCATTCCCTTCAACTGGCGGCTGTTCGAGCAGTCGTTGCGTTTGCTCGTCAAAGAGGAGTTCCGGATGCGTGAAGCGCCAGGTTTCCTCCTTCGGCGAGGGCAGCGATGCGTCGAGGAAGCGCTTGTGCGCGTCAGCCTTCGCCACGCTCTCTGCGCTGCTTGCCTTGCCCTCTGTCTCTTTGCGCCGGTTCATCATCTCATCCGATTCATTCAGTTGCGGCTGGCGCCCTACCCCACAGATTCCTCCATTTCCATCTGGATCAGTCGGTTCAGCTCCACCGCATACTCCAACGGCAGCTCCTTGGTTATCGGCTGAATGAAGCCGGAGACGACCAGCGAGACCGCCTCCGTGCGGCTGATGCCCCGGCTCATCAGGTAGAACAGCTGCTCCTCGCTGACGCGGCTGACGCGGGCTTCGTGAGCGACCTCCGCGTCGGGCTCGTGAACATCGATGTAGGGATAGGTGTCGGTGCGCGACTCTCGATTCATCAGCAGCGCATCGCATTCCACGTGCGCTTTGCAGCCGGTGGCACCAGGAAGCACCTGCACCAGCCCGCGATAGCCCGCACGACCATCGGCGACGGAGATGGACTTGGAAGTGATGCGACCGGTGGTGTCCGGCGCGAGGTGAATCAGCTTCGCGCCCGCGTCCTGATGCTGCCCACTGCCGGCGAAAGAGATGGAGAGGATCTCCCCGCGCGCGCCGCGACCCTTCATTACCACCGCGGGATACTTCATCGTGACTTTGCTGCCCAGATTGCCGTCCACCCACTCCATCGTCGCGTCCTCGTGGGCGATCGCACGCTGGGTAACGAGATTGTAGATGTCGCTGCTCCAGTTCTGCACTGTGCTGTAGCGCACGCGAGCGCCGCGCTTCACGATAACCTCGATGACGCCCGAATGCAGCGACTCGACACTGTAAACCGGCGCGGTGCAGCCCTCCACGTAGTGCACGAAGCTGCCCTCATCGGCGATGATGAGCGTGCGCTCGAACTGCCCCATGCTCCGAGCATTGATGCGGAAGTAAGCCTGCAAAGGGATTTCCACGGTCACGCCCGGCGGGATATAGACGAAGCTGCCGCCGCTCCAGACCGCCGAGTTCAGCGCGGCGAACCGATTGTCGTCCGGCTTGACCACGGTGGCGAAGTAATCGCGCAAGAGCTCGGGATGCTGCTTGACCGCCTGGTCGGTGGTTTCGAATATCACGCCCTGCTCCTCCCATTGGTTCTTCAAGCGACCGTAGACGGCTTCGGAATCGTACTGCGCTTCCACGCCGGCGAGGAATTTCTGCTCCGCTTCGGGAATCCCCAGGCGCTGGAAGGTGCGCTTGATGCGCTCGGGCACTTCATCCCAGGAATGCGCGTAGTAACCCTTTGGCTTGAGGTAGTAGTAGATGTCGTCAAGGTTCAGCGGGGATATATCGGGACCCCAGGTAAGCTCCGGCTTGCGCTGGAAAATCTTGAGCGCTTTGAGGCGGAACTCGCGCATCCACGCGGGCTCGCCCTTGATATCCGCTATCTGATTGACGACTTCTTCACTGAGACCTTTAACGGGAGTGACGCCGTATTCCGCCTCATCGGCGAAGCCGTATTCGTAGCCCTCTTTGGACTTCTTCAGCGCTTCTATTTCCCGCTCGTCCATCAGCGGGTATCTTGCTCCTCGGACGGCAGCGCCATTCCGGCGAACTCCTGCTTAATCCAATCATATCCGCGCTCTTCCAGCTCCTTCGCCAGCTCAGCTCCACCACTGTGCACGATGCGACCGTCCACCATCACATGCACGCGGTCGGGCGCGATGTAGTTGAGGATGCGCTGGTAGTGGGTGATGATGAGAAACGCCCTTTCGGGCGAGCGCATGGCGTTGACGGATTCCGCGACGATGCGCAGGGCGTCGATATCGAGTCCGCTGTCCGGCTCATCGAGGATGGCGAGCTTCGGTTGGAAGACGGCGAGCTGAAGGGTTTCGCTGCGCTTCTTCTCGCCGCCGGAAAAGCCCACATGCAGCTCGCGGTTGGCGAAGTCTTCCGGAAGCTCAAGCTGCTTCAGCTTCTCCTTTAGCTCAGCGTAGTAGCTGAGCACCGAGGTCTCCTCGCCTGTGAGCTCGTGCAGGGCGGTGCGGATGAAGCTGGCGATGGTGACTCCGGGAACCTCCGGCGGATACTGAAAGGAGAGAAACAGCCCCAGCCGCGCCCGCTCGTCGGGATTCAGCGCGGAAAGGTCTTTGCCCATGAAGCGCATCTTGCCTGACTTCACGATGATGCCGGGATCGCCCGCCAGCGCCTTGGCGAGTGTGCTCTTGCCGCTGGCGTTGGGCCCCATCAGCGCGTGGACTTCGCCCGCATCGAGTGTGAGCGAGACCCCGTGCAGGATGGTGACCTCCTCGGTTCCCGCATACAGGTTGTCTATTTCCAGCATCGGCATCAGGCCTCCCGCGCTTCTTTGCCTGGCGAATCCGTAGCGGTGATAATCATACTACCCTTCCCGGTGACTGCCAGCAAGCATAATGCCCGCTCGTCGCGGTGCTTATATACTATGCGCGCACGTGCACGTCAATATAGAGTCCCTCCCTCTAACCGCACAGCCATCATACTCCGAGGGCAGAGAGACCCAGCAGGAGCGCGGGAGTGCTCAGCCCCACAGTAAAGTTGTCGTCCAGAGGAAGCTCCAGTGATTCCAGCAGTCCGATGGCGATGGCGAGAGCGGCGAAACTGACGAGCCTCACCGTACCAAGCCCCGCGCAAGAAGCGCTGCTCCAGCAGGAAGCGACGATGATAGCTATGAAGACGCCGAGGATTCCCGCAAGCAAACCGACTATCGGCTTCTTCCGCGACCACGGAAGCTTCGCGCTCTCGCTTCCTCCGATGAGTCCGGCGGCGCCATCTCCCCACGCCAGCGCCAGCCAGCCGACAGTCGCGTAGAAGCCGTTGAAGGCGCCAAAAACCACCACCAACAGGAGCACGCTGAGGAAGTAATTGCGCACGCCAGAGAGGAAGCCGCGCGCACGATCTTCCGGCTTGGCGAAAGCTGAAACCAGCCGATGCCGCGGGTGGAGAAACCAGGTGCCCGCCAGAAAAAGCAGCGCCAGCACAATCATTCCCCACCAAGGAAGGAACCGTAAGAGCAGCGCGGGAAATCCGGCGAGGATGTGGATGAGCTTCCGCAGCCGGCGGTTATACGGCGGCAAGTTCAAGACCGTTCAATTATAACCCTCGGGAGCCATCGAAGCATCTCACAGCGGCGGAAGCTCCTGGTCGGGTATCCCCATTGGAGCCGCGACGCTTGCGAGCAGATCCACCGTTCCCGGGAGCATATCCTGCGCTCGCTGGCGGAATAGACCGACGATGAACGCCACCTGCCGGGGGCGCAGTGAAAGCCGCGCAAAGTCCAGCAGCGGACAGCGACGAAGACGGCGCAGGAGCGCAAGGTCGGAAACGCCCACCTTGACCACCTCTACCTGCTGCCCCCCGTACTTCCGGTTGAAGCAGCGGCGGCAGAAGAAGGTGGAAAGGTCGGCAGATGCCAGGGCAAAGGTGCGACTGCGAGCGGAATACTGCGGCGGCGCCAGCAGACGGTCGCAAAGCGAGCAGCGAGCGTCTCCGTTGAGACCGAGAAGTTCCAGACAGCGATGGAGGAAAAGCGCCAGCAGCGAGGGCAGCGCACGCTCCGGTGGATCGGTGCGCAGCAGATTCAGTACAAGCTGCCAGAACTGAGCGTTCGCCTCCGGCGGAGCTTGCAGCTCGTCGAGAGTGGCCAGAAAGAGCGAAGCCAGCACGATGCGCCTGCCACTGCGCCGCCAGTGAGCGAAGCGAAAAGCTATCTCGGCACCGGCGATTATGGGAAGTCCTCCCCGCGTGGATACCAGCGAGAAGGTGCCGAGATGCAGCGGCATAAGGCGCGGCGCCAGGCGCGATTTCAACTCCATCGCCGAAGTCGCACGCGCAGCAAACGAACCGCGCCGCTCAGCGAAGAGCCTCACGAGCCGGTCGCGCTCCCCCAGAGGACGCGCTCGCACAACCAGCGCCCGCACCCGCTCCAATCGCTGAGACCTGCTCACCACACGATTATAGCCAGCTCGCATCGCGCCTGCTATAATCAGACGCCAATTCCAAATACAACGATGGGAGCCATATCGTGAAAGTCCTCACCAGAGCCCTCGCGGCTTTGCTCATAATCGCCCTGCTCGTTGCTGTGTTCTCTTGCGGCGGACGTCGCCTGACCCTGCCTCAAGCATCGCTTTCCAGCGACTCGCACGCGAGTCACCGGGCAAGTTCATACGACCCGTTTGCGCCGGTTCAACCGACGGTCAGACCCGACGAAGCGGCCATTGCCGCCCTTCCCGGCGTGGAGGATTCCGGCTTCAAGCTGGTCGCCGTGAACGAGCACTACGAATCCGCGCCGGAACTGCTGGCTCGTCTGCAGATGGAAGTGGACGGGGAAGCGGTGCGGGTCATACTTACGCGAACGATCCACCGCGACGCCTATCTCTACCTCTTCTACCCCACCGCAGAGATGCATCTCCGCAGCGCAGACAAGGGCGCTGCGCTGGGTGAGGATTATCTCTTCCTCGCGGTGGCGAAGCATCGCGGAGTGGGATGCGGCGCGAGCCGCTATTTCCGGCATCAACAAGGTGGAGGACGTGGCGGCGACTATTTCCGAGGATGGCACCGCGTTGGTCTCATGGCAGGAGATGCACCCCGGCGACTATAACAACGACGGTCTGGTGAGCATTCTCGACCTCACACCGCTAGCTGCCAACTTCGGTGCCAGTGTGGATGGGGCGGAGAATCCCGGCAAGATTGACCTCATCGACGGGAACCGTGACGGTTTCATTGCCATTTCCGACATAACCCCGCTGGCGGCGAATTTCGACACCACCATTACTGGATACAACGTCTATCGCACGCTGCTGGCGACGCAGGAAGAGGACCCGGACCCGCTGGACAGCGAGCGCTGGGAGCGCGTGCTGCGGATGGAGGGCGGCGAGCCGGTTGCCGACCAGCCAACGGTGGTGCGTGAGGGAAACGGTCAGGACTTCCGCCTGCCCTACAGCCTGAACGACCGACCGGAGGAACCCGGCTTCTACGCCTACTTCGTGCGTCCCTACGGGCTTCCCGGCGATGACCCGTCGGAGGGTCCGATTTCCAACGTCGCCAAGACGGAGCAGCCAACCGGTCAGCCGGAGCTGTTCCTCACCGTGGTCGATCGCGACCCGCCGCTTTACGCAGTAGGCGACCATGTCATTCTGCAGGTGTCCATTCAGAGTGCATACAACCTCTTCAGCGCCAATGTGCGCTTCTTCTATCGCAGCGACATTATGCAGCTTGTGGACGCCGCGCCGTCGATGGACGGCTACGACCCGAACCTGCTCTATGACGAGGCGGGGGAGCTGGACCCGCTATTTTTGGGGCTTTCGGTGGGGCCGTCGGGAGTGGAGAACTACGACGTGGCGGCTTTCAATGCCACGCGACGGGCGCCCGCACCCACGGTGTCCGGCTCGGGTACGCTGGCATACTTCGACTTCGCAGTGATTGACGCCGGCGGCGCAGGACCGATGAATCAGTTCCCGCAGGCGTTTGTCTTCCCGACGGCGAGCAACTTCATCTACTTGATGGGCGAGGAATATGGCATCTTCCTCCCTTCCCCCCGCTACACGGATATGGAAGGGATCACCGTGACCACGGGCGGCTAGTCCGGCAGGGGCTGGTAGAGATGCGGTTCTTTGCAGTTGTAGCAATAGGGGGCGTCGGTGGGCAGCGCGGCACCACAACTGAGGCACTTGCTTGAGCGGTCGGTCAGCATGAGCGTGAGGTCGGCGAGGAAGCCCGGCTCCTCCGGCTCCGCATCGGGCGCCCCCTCTTCCCATTCGTCATCCTCGTAGTCTTCTTCCTCCAGGTCGTCTATCACCGTGAACTTGTCTGAAGGAATATCCTCCTCCGCAGCGGCGAGTTCGTCACCGGTGGGCGCCACCTGCTTTGGCGCCAAATCCGCGAGCTCGCTGAGATGATAGGCAATCTCCTCGCGCAGTGACTCCGCCTCCTTTCGTTCCGCCGGATCGTCCTCCAGCTCAAGATAGCGAGTGACGAAGCTCATTGCGAGTTCGTAGTCCTCTTCCTCAAAGAGGAATTGAGCGGCGTACCAGAGGGCATTGGTGTCCTCGCTGTCGGCGCGGAGGGCGAACTTGTAGCTGCGCCAGGCTTCGCGCCGTGCCCCCAACGCCTGATAGGTCAGACCGAGCAGCGCCCACACATCCGAATCATCCGCTTCGAGCTGGCTGGCTTCGTTGAGCAGCTTCAGCGCCGTCTGGTAATCCTCGCTGTCGTATGCCTCCTCCCCCCCGCGAAGCAGCCGCAAATACTCGGCGTTCTGCGATCCTTCATCCGTGGACGCCTCCTCCCGCGTGGACTCTTCGTTCGCATCCTCCAGCGTCTGCACGAGCGGCACTTTGCAGTCGATGCAAATCTTGAAGCCCTCGCGGTACTCCGCCTTGCACTTGGGGCAATATGGCATAGCGAAAAAATATGAGCACATTTTCGCGGACTTGTAAAGAGGACTCGGCAGGCGACCGGGAGATTCGCCGGAAGGGGAAAGGGACAGTGCGCACGGTTGGAACCCGCAGCTTGCACGGGTAGGAACGGAGAATCTGCGGAATGGGGCACGGGGTTTTGGGTTTTGGGGTTTGGGTTTGGGGTTTGGGGTTTGGGGTTTGGCGGGGCTGGGGTTGCGCCCGACCTGGAGGCTTGCCCGCCTCCGGCGGGTGCAGGTTAGGGGTCAGGGGAGACGCAGGCTGGGCGCGGAGACTCCGCCCTACAGAAACCACGGGCGAGACGCCCGTAATCCAGCGCTGCTGCGAGGGGGCGCAGGAGGCAGTGATAGAATGAGGGGGATTTCAGCAGGAGGAAACAATGCCGAAGATTCGTAAAACCGCGGAAGCGCTGCTTGTCGCGTCGCTGGTTCTTGTCTGCGCCAGCCCGGCGCGCGCCATCCCGCCGAGCTACGAGACTGCGCTGCCGAACGGACTGCGCGTGATTATGATTCCCGACAACCGCGTGGAGATGGCGGTGTCGTATGTGGTCATCAATGCCGGCGTGCGCAACGAGGCGCCGGATATAAACGGAGCTACGCATCTGCTGGAGCACATGCTCTTCAACGGCACCGAGTCGCGCACGCAGGAGGAGCTGTACGCGGAAGCTGACGAGCTGGGCGCGTTCAACAACGCCTTCACGCGCAAGGACTTCACCGCATTCATGATTCTGGCGCCGAGCCGGACCTTCGAGCAGGCGTTCGCTTTGCAGGCGGATATGATTCTGCACTCCACGCTGCCGCCCGAGAAGTTCGAGAAGGAACGCGGCATCGTGCTGGAGGAGATAAACCAGGATACAAGCCACGCCTACGGCGTGGTGGAAGCGGCGTGGAACCGGCTGCTTTGGGCGGGCACGCCCTATGAGATGCCGATTCTGGGGCCGAAGAGCGTCATCGCCACGATTCCGCGCGACAAGGTGTGGGACTACTACAAGACCTACTATGCGCCGAACAATATCACGCTGCTCATCATCGGCGACTTCGCGCCGGAGAATATGCTGGAACTGGTCAAGCGCGAATACGGCGATGCGGCGCCGACTCAGATTCCCGAATCGAAGGCAAGCCCGCAGGCAATCTCAGCATCCAAGATCGAGAAGCGGTACTTCCCCGATGCCGAGCCGAGGCTCTATTTCGCGGTGCCGCTCCAATCACGCGGCTTACCGCTCTTCGGGCTCACTTCTTACACCAATGTGACCACGAATCCACACTACCAGGGAACCTATCAAGCGACAATGCGGTCGCGCAGGAACATCACCGCAGTGACTGCATCCAAGTCAGGGACGACGAAAGCAATAACAGTCGCAAAACCTGAACCGCAGCCGCCCTCCAATGTCCGCGTCAGGCGCACTCCCGACCCCTACATCGTGCGCACGGTTGCGCTTCCGCTTGTGGAGAAAACGCTGAAGAAGGCTCTGGAGGAGGTTGCAGGAGATGAAGTCAAGCTTGACTTGAGCGAGGACTCCCATCCCAAAGGCGGCTTTCTCGTGGGCACGATAGACGTTGCCGACGAAGCTGCCGGAGAGAAGCTCGCCGATGCCCTGCCCTCCGCGCTGGCGAAACTGCGGGAGGTGAAAGTTCACGATGACTGGCTTGCGCGAAGGAAGCGTGAACTGAGCGCCGATGAGATCAAGAGTTATGACAACTTCCTCTACTACGGGATGTTCAAATCATACGACATTGCCGCTGGAAGGTGGAGCGTCGTAAGAGACTGGAAGCAGGAGATTGATGAGGTGGGCGCGAGGGATGTGCTCGGCTTCCTCAATAGGTTGTCGTTCAGGAATCAAGTCCTGAGCATGCTCGCGCTGCCGTATCCGAAGGGCGAAGCAAAAGCGGCGCGAGAAACCAAGACGATGAAGCGAACGCTGGCAAACGGCGTGACCGCACTCGTGCGCTCCGATGACAGGAGCGAGGTCTTCGGCGCCACCGTCCTTTTCAAGAACCGCAACTTCCTGGAGCCTGCGGGCAAGAACGGAATCGCCGAGCTTCTGATGCGCGTTTACTCGCAGGGGCCCAAGGGAATGACGGAGGATGAGTTCAGCGACAAGCTCGCCGAGCTCGGACTCACGCTCGACTTCTGCGACAATCCCTACATCCCGATGGACGACATCTACCTCAGCCCGCGCTACTCGTTTATCAAGGCAGAAGGGCTGGACGCGCGAACTGGAAGGAGAGCCTTATGCTCCTCGCGCAGATAGTGAGAGAGCCGAGGCTCACCGAAGACGCACTCGCCAAGGCGAAGCAGAGCCTGGCGCACGTGCTGGGAATGAAAGCGATGCAGCCGAGGAACGTGGCGCGGCAGCTCTTCTACAGCGGCTTGTTCCCCGATAGGCGGATGTTTACGCTGCTGGCGAGAACATGATTTTCTCGGTGGCGACGAGCGCGGATGCCGATGCGCTGATGGAAGAGATTGCGGCGTTGTTCGGCGCGATTCCCGCGGGCGAGCCGGCATCGCCTCCGCGAGTCTCGGCGGGAAAGACAGAGGGAGCGACGAAAGCCCTCGGCAGGGAGCAAGCGTACATCTACTTCGGATATGCATTCGACGGCTTCACCGAAAATGACCGTGCGGCGCTTTCCGTCCTTGGCGCCATCATCTCGGGCAAAGCAGCATTCGTCATCCGCGAGCAGCGCGGGCTGGCGTATTCCATCGGCGCGGGATTCTCTGACTATAAGGGCATCGGCTGGTTCAGCCTAGCGATGGGAACCGATCCGGACAACGTGGAGACGGCGAAGGAGCTGATTCGAAAGGTGCTGAAGGAGCAGGAGAATGCGCCGATTACGCAAGCCGGAATTGAACAGGTGGTGAACTCGCAACTCGGGCGCTGGGGGATGCGGCTGATTACGCGCAAGAACCAGGCGTTCTATGCTGCCTACGATGAACTCGTCGGTACGAAGCGGGCTGATTTGCTCGCCGCAATCAAAGAGATCACGCCGGCGGAAGTGGAGCACGTGCGCGAGAAGTACTTCACGCCGGAGAAGGGCGTGTTCTTTGTTGTAGAATGAGCCCGCGCATAAAGGAGCATCTATGATCAGAAGAGTTCTCGTTGCTTTTATCTTCCTGGCTGGGACCATTCTCCTGGCGCTTCTGACGACACACGCCGAGGAGGATTACGGTCGCCGCCCGCTCGCGGACGGAAGCGTCACCATCACCAGCCACGACCTTGACGTCTGGCTCGATACGGAGAGGAACGAGATTTCCGGCTCCGACAGCTTCACCCTGAGTCAGCCGGTGGAGAGCGTCGAGTTCACGCTGCATCGGAATCTGGAAGTGTCAGCCGTGCGCACGGAAGATGATGAATTGCTGCTGGCGGAGCGGGTGAGCATCGCGCCAGAAGATGATGAAGGCGTGCTCGCCACCTGGCGCATTCACGCCCAAACCGAGGGCTTGAAGTTCAAGGTGGTGCGTCTGCGCTTCTGCGGCGAGATCTACGACCCCGTGCATGAGGAAGCGGCGCTGGCGCACGTGCGCGGGGATTTCACCAGCGGGATCATCGCACCGGAGGGGATTTATCTCGATGCGGGAAGCGGCTGGTATCCGGAGATTGACGGCTCCCTCGCCACCTTTGCGCTGCGCGTGGAAACACCGATGCCAATGCTCACGATTGCGCAGGGCGACCTCGTCGCACGGACGTCCTTCCAGGGGCGCGAGCGCAGCGAGTGGCAATCGGAGATTCCGCAGGACGGGCTGACGCTGGTGGGCAACGAGTTCCCGGCTATGGGATGCCGGGTTATACGCTGCTCGGAGATAGGGTCATCAAGATGAGCGGCGGTGACGGCTACGATGTGACTGGCCCATCGGGCATTGCCCATGAGATGATGCATAACTGGTGGGGCAACTTCGTCTTCTTCGATGCCGACAAGGGCAACTGGTGCGAGGCGATTACGACCTACCTCACCAACTACTACTGGCTGGAGGCTTCGGGACAGGAGGAGGAGGCACTGAAATGGCGGAAGCACGCGAGCGTGAAGTACTCCATCAATGCACCGCCGGACAGAGCCTACCCGCTGATTGAGTTCAGGGGCAAGCAGAATGAAGTCGATGGCGCGGTGGGCTATGAGAAGGGCGCGATGTTTTTCCACTACCTGCGCAAGCTTATCGGCGATGATGCGTTCTTTGCCGGACTGCGGCAGGTCATCCGCGAGCACGGCGGAGATTTCGCCACCTGGGATGACTTCAGGGATGCCTTCAAGGCTCACGCTCCCGAACAGGTGCAGCAAACGGTCAATCTGGATGAGGTCTTCCAGCACTGGCTGACCCGTCCCGACGCGCCGGATTTCTGGATTGAGTCGGCAGGCAATGAACTGAATCGCCAAACTGGCGACTGGACATTCGCCGCTCGCTTTCGGCAGGCGCAACCATACTGGGCGTTGAAGCTCGCATTCTCGCTCGAGGATGAAGATGGCAAACTGCTGGCAGAAGGGCTTCTGCAAATGAACGATAGAGAATCCAGTTTCTCCGTCACCGGCCCGAAGCCCTACCCCACGTGCATCGTCGAGCTGGACCCGGAGTGGCACATGTTCCGGCAGGTGCCGCTTTCCGCGCAGGAGCCCTGCCTCAACCTGGTAATGAACGATCCCACCACGATTGTCGTCTACCCATCGGCGAAGGATGCGATGAGCGATGAGCTGACGAAACTGGTGGAGGTCATTGAGGCGAGCGGGCGCGAGCTCACCATCATTTCCGATACTGAGTTCAAGCTGGAGATGCTTGCCGATCACTCGCTGTTCATACTCGGAGGGGGCAGCGCGAACTCGGCGTGGGAGCAGGTGCGCGAGCTGGTGCCGATGGAAACCTTCACCGCCAATCCCCGCTCCTTCACCATCGGGCGCAAAGTCTATGACGCCAAAGGGATGAGCGTCCTGGCGACCTTCACGCATCCGAGGAGCCGCGGCAAGTTCATCAGCATCTATCACGGCAATAGCGTGGAAGCGCTGGCGCGCGCCCGGTACATCTTCTTCTACGGATGGGACAGCTTCGTCGTTTTCCAAGGCGGGAGATTGATGGAGCGCGAAATGCTGCCGCCGCTAACGAACCCGTGGCGGCGCGAAGTGAAGAGTGCGAGATTTGATGCAAGTGATGCAAGAGAGACGACACCATTGAGGAGTGGACAATCATGAAAGGCGCAAGACTGTTTATGACCATCTTGCTGGTGCTGCTTATCGGGGCGCTGCTGGGTGCCGGCGTTACCGGCAGCCTGTATGCGCAGGAAGCCGGCGGTCGGTCGGTGGAGTTCGCAGGCACCACCGCATCCGCAACCTCCCCGCCGCTCTCAACGGCAGGCGTGCGGACTTCAGCTCCCAGCCTGCCAGCGTCTCTCGCGCCGACGGCAGCAGCAGCCGATGAGCACAACTTCGTCTCCCGCATCTTCAAGCGGGTGGGACCTTCCGTGGTCTATATCAGCACCAAGACGAGGGGTTTCGACTTCTTCCTCAACCCTACCGAGCGCGAGGGAACCGGCAGCGGCTTCATAGTTGACGCCAAAGGCTACATTCTGACCAATGCGCATGTGGTGGTGCAGACGGATCGTATCTCGGTGGTGCTGGCGACTGGCGAGGAGGTGCCGGCGGAAGTTGTCGGCAGCGATGTCGCCACGGACATCGCGCTCCTGAAGATCGTGCCGCCGCCTGGAGTAACCTTGCAGGCGGTTGAGCTGGGAAGCGTGGACGAGCTGCAAGTCGGCGACTGGGTCATCGCCATCGGTAATCCCTACGGCCTGGAGCGGACGGTGACGCTCGGCGTCGTGAGCGCGCTGGGGCGTTCGCTGAAAGCGCCCAACGGACAGACTATCAGCAATGTCATCCAGACGGACGCCGCCATCAATCCGGGCAACTCCGGCGGCCCGCTGCTTAGCGCGCAGGGGCGCGTCGTCGGCATCAACTCGGGCATTCTCACGCAGAGCGGCGGCAGCGAAGGTATTGGGATCGCGATCCCGGTGGACATCGCCAAGGGCATCATCGATGACCTCATCAACTTCGGACGCGTGCAGTGGCCGTGGCTGGGCGTGGAGGTGGAAACGATAGTTCCGCGGAGAGCACGGTGGTGGGGACTGGCGGTGGACCACGGGCTGCTGGTCAAGGCGGTGTATAAGAACTCGCCGGCGGCAGCAGCAGGTATCCTGCCTCCGCTTAAGGATGCGAATGGCGTGATTACCTACTTCGTCATCGTTGGCGCCTCGGACAAGGATGTGGAGTCGTACACCGACCTGCTGGACACCGTTCGCGGCACCAAACCCGGGGAGGAACTTGAGCTGAAGCTGGTGAAGGTCGTTGGTGGAAAAACCACCGAACTCACGAAACAGGTGAAACTCACCACGATACCGGAGGAGGCGCCGGTGAGCGGGGTTATCTAACATTCCCCGCATCCTGGCGTGGAGCTGGCTGAATGGCGCACTTTGAGCTGACAGTGGGCGGGTACTTTGAGGCGGCGCTGCGCATCGCCGATGGCGAGCCCCCCGACCATGAACTCCACGGGCGGCGCTTTGAGGTTGAAGTAACCTTTGGCGGCGGGAAGCTGAACCGCCTGGGAATGCTCGCCGATGAGCGCAAACTGCGCGCGGCGCTGGCAGAGGTGCTCTCGCAGCTTGACCACACGTATCTCAACGAGCGTCCGGAGTTTGCCGAGACCAATCCGACGGCGGAGAAAGTGGCGAAGCTGGTCTATGAGAGGATGACGCCGGTAGCAGGGGAGTTTGGGCTTGCACTTTCCGAAGTCGGCGTCCGCCTGCATCCGGATGCGCGCGTGAGCTATCGACCGTGAAGCCGCCAGCGGGGAGAGTGGCCCGTGCCCGAACTAGAGCAAGCCTTCAGTAAGCACGCGCTTCTCGCCGTAGATGCGGACATAGACAGCGCAGGGCTCGCGCTTCCAGCCGTAGCCACGGTCGACAACCACTTCCTTTCCCGTGAGCGTGGTGCAGAGCCTCTCCTCCAGATACGGAACCACCGCGTAGTTCCACCACTCATCCACCGAAGGGTCGAGCTTCACCAGTTCCCTGACCTCGTCCGGGGTAACGACGCGCACGTAGGCGTTGCCGGGCGAGAACTCCTGATGGTTAACTTCGATGAGCTTGCCGGTTACGGGACTGATGAGTGAGGCGAGATACTCCCGCAGCCTCGGCGAGTCCCCCACCGGGTAGCTGTACAACCAGACGGGCTCAGGCGTTGTCAACCCTCCATAGTCGTACTGCCGGTAGGCCATCTGCGCGAGTTGTCGCGGCATCAACTCGGCCCAGGACTCTTTCGGGTGCCCCAGGATGAGCAGTTTCTCCTCGTAGGTCATTTCTTCAAGCGGGACCGGTGGGTCGTCGAACTTCAAATCTCGCCAGGACTTAATCGCAGGCGGGCGGTAAGGTTGTCCCCACGTTCCAGGTTCTTTCAGGGCATTTCGGCTCGACTCAATCTCCTTCAGCACCGCCTCGGCGACCACGCGACACTGCGCGATGTTCTTCTGCACGTCGCTCGGGCTTGGCTTCTCGCGCTGAATCGGTGCCCGTGCGACTGAAGGCAACGCCACCGCGAGCGCGACGGTCAATAGAATGACTCTGATTCTCCACGGCATTTTGCTATGCACCTCCTGCGCTGTTAGACGCGCCAGCCGCAGTTTGGTTCCCGCCGCAGATTGGGCTGCCGGCTGACCGATAGAGGTCGGTGAAAACTGCGGGAGCAGGCGAAGCCGCAGCGCCATCGCTTACCAGCGGGGATAGTCGCTGAAGTCAAGGGTGAACGCCTGCGTCCAGTTGAAGGCGGAGCCATCGCTGCCCTCGCAGGTCGCAGAGTAGAATGCCC
>MVCR01000052.1 GCA_002050035.1 Planctomycetales bacterium 4484_113
GCCTTGCTCGCAATCGCCGTCGAGTGGTTGATGAACGCCAGCAGGGCGGTCTCCATAAGCTGAGCCTCGATGATGGGAGCGCTGACCCTCAGAATGGGCTCGTTCGGGAAGACCGGAGTTCCTTCCGGCATCGCCCAGACATCACCTGTGAAGCGGAGCCTCTTCAGGTAACGGAAGAAGCCGTCGGGAACGGATTTGAGGACAGGAAGGCTGCGGAGATACGCCAGCTCATCGTCAGTGATGCGCCAGCGGGAGATGAAGTCCAGAGCCAGCTCCTGACCGCAGGAGATGAGGAAGTTGCGGCTCACCGGCAGTTGGCGGAAGAAGAGCTCGAAGGTCGCCCGCACTTCCTGCATTCCCTGGAGGAAGTAACCGGCAGCCATCGTGTACTCGTAGAGGTCGGTAGCAAGGGCCGAAGACTCTGGCTGTGACCGAACCGCAGGCATCATTGCACGCTTCAATCATAATAGCAGGTTGTGCTGTCTGGTTTCATCCACAACGAGAAAGAAACCGACCGATGCTAGAATAGAAGCGTGGCGGTGGGACTTCATCAGGTGGCTCCTATTGTTTACAGCAGTTTCTGGCAGGCGCTATCGCGCTACGATCCAGATTGCTTCAGCAGCCTGCTGGAGGAGCTGCACACTTCCCGCGAGGCGGTCATGCGCGCGCCGAATATCCCGCGCCAGCTTTCAGACGTTCCACTGAGGGAGTTCCTGCACCACCTCTACCCGCTCAAGAGCTATCCGTCCATCGCCCGACTCGCCGGTCAGATTGCGCTTGCCGAGAGCGCGCCGCATGGATTCCGCCCAGCGCATATCCTTCTGCCAAGCAAGAGAGTGCGAGTCGTGATCACGCAGGCACTTGAGCTGCTCAGCTCCCTGATGCCGGAAGTTCACTACCAGCAAGCGCGGCGAGGGGGTGGCGGCATCTTCCAGCTCCGGGGACTCCCGTTTATCGTGCCGGGGCTCGGGCGACCGACCTGCGGTTTCGTTTCAGGCTTCGTGGCGGCGGGGCTGACCCTAAGCGACCTGCCGGGCCTGCGAGTAGAGGAGGAAGCCTGCATGAGCGCAAACGAGAATCTGAATGCGTGCGTTTTCCAAGCGGGTAGCGGCGGGGAGGCAAGCTTATGAGGTCAATCGCAAGGCATAGGTGGTGGCTCGCGCTCTCCACGTTCGCCAAGTGGACTGTGCTGTCTATACTGGCGCTGGCACTGTCCTGTCAGTACGCCGCTGGTCAGGAGCCGCGCATTCAGGGCAAGGTGCTGGATGCAAAGAGTGGGCAACCTCTACCGCACATTCAGGTCAGCATCGCCCGCTGGGAAAACCTGCGAGGTCTGCAACCGGACGCGACCATCAAGCCCGAGAAGAGCACGCTCACCGACAACTTCGGGCAGTTCAGCTTCCACCTCTCGCGCAATCAAGGACCCATCGGCAGAATCCTCGTTTTCACTGCTGACGAGCTCTATGAAAATCAGGCGTATCCATCCACCACCTTCAACGGGCGCTTTCCGACGCTGCGGGAGATCCAGCGGGATGCGTCGGCGGTCAATGCCGCCAGCGCCCCGGAAGTCACCTTCCTGCTGGATCTTGCCGTTCGCATCGAAGATCCCGTAATGGTGCCCATGCGAGATGGGACCGAACTCGCGGCGACCATCTACCTGCCAAAGGAAAAGGGGAAGTATCCGACGATACTCCTGCGCACTCCCTACGGACGCAAGTCTTTGCGCGAGTATGCCTGGCTCGCTCGCGAAGGCTACGCAGTGGTGGCGCAGGACGTTCGCGGGCGAGGAGATTCCGGCGGGGACAATCTCCCCTTCGTTGCTGACGGATGGGGCAAACTGCAAGACGGATACGACACCGTGGAGTGGATTGCTCAGCAGGGCTTCTCGGATGGCAAGGTGGGAACCGCCGGCGGCTCGGCACTGGGAATAGTGCAGAATCTGATGGCGGGAGCGGCGCCACCGCACCTGAAAGCGCAGATTATCGTGGTCGCAGCCACGAGCATCTACGGAGACGCCGCCTATCCGGGGGGCATCTTGAGAAAGAGTCAGGTGCAGGCGTGGACAAAGAAGAACAAGTTTGCGCCGGAGACCCAGGAGGTCGTGCACGGACATCCCCTCTATGACGACTACTGGAAGCAGCTTGACCTCGCGCAGCGAATCGAAGTCGTGGACGTACCTGCGCTCTACATCGGCGGCTGGTACGACACTTTCGCCGAGGGGACCATCGAGGGCTACTTACTGCGGCGGAGCAAAGCAGGCCCGAAGGCGCGGGGGAACACCTTTCTCGTAATGGGACCGTGGACGCATAGCGGCGTCTTCAGCGACAGGGTTGGTGAGCTACAGTTTCCCCCGCCGGCGAAACGCGACCTGCTACCGGAGATGCTCGCCTTCGCGGACTACTACCTGAAAGGCGAAGGGGACTTCGCAGAGAAGTGTCCGCCGGTTCAGTACTACGTGATGGGAGATCTTACTGACCCGCAGGCGCCCGGCAACTTCTGGGCGCTGGCGAAGGAGTTCCCGCCGCCAGCCGAGAAAGCGGTGCTCTTCATCGGAAGCGAGGGTGCGTTCTCGGCGGAGCTGCCGCCGGATGCCGAGCACTTCGT
Source organism: Planctomycetales bacterium 4484_113 (assembly GCA_002050035.1). Classification (GTDB taxonomy): domain Bacteria; phylum 4484-113; class 4484-113; order 4484-113; family 4484-113; genus 4484-113. Next base: position 2,605 of record MVCR01000052.1, read on the forward strand.
CGGTTTCACCTTCGACCCGGCGGATCCGGTGCCCACGACCGGTGGGCGCAACCTCAGCATCCCGGCGGGACCAGCCGACCAGCGACCGGTCGAAGAACGGCAGGATGTCATCGTCTTCACAACGGATACGGTGAAGCAGCCGCTGCCCATCGTCGGGCTGGTGAAGGCAATCTTGAAGGTGAGAACCAACGGGAAAGACGCCGACGTCTCGGTACGCCTCACCGATGTTTATCCCGACGGCACTTCGTTTCTCCTGCTGGATGCCAGCGGACGGCTGTCTATGCGACCGCCTTACACGAAGAAGACACCGGTGAGTTCCGGCGTGGTGTATCCCCTGGAAGTGAAGCTGGGACACATCGCATACATCGTGAATGCGGGACATCGTCTGCGGCTAGCACTGGCGGGGAGCAACTACCCCCGCTTCGCGCTCAATGCGGAGGCGAGCCCCGATGGGGAGCCTGTCAAGATCCAGGTTTCTGTAGGACGCGAGAATCCTTCCTACCTGGAGCTGCCCGTTTATCAGGAATTGCTTAAGGCGCAACCGACGCCAAGGAGCTCAACTGATGAGCAGAAGTGAAGTCGAAGTCGACCCCTTGCTCTTTGGACGCGACGGCACCGAAGGCATCGTGGGGATTGACTACGATGAGGACGCTAGCCAAGCGGTGAGCTTCATTCGCCGAAATCGCGTGACGAGCGAGGAAAGGGAAGGCTTCCAGCCGTTCATTCTGCTCACCGATGACAGCATCCTCTCGCGCACCAATGTCAAACCGGCGGAGGTCGAGGAGCTCGCGGGCGATGGCTTGCGTCTTCTTGCGCGATTCGCCTCAGCAAGCGAATACGAAGCTGCGATGAAGCCCTTTGCCGCCGAGTATCGCACCCGCAAGGACGACTACACCAACGAGCCCTACTACGAGGTCAAGGACTTCGCGCATCAGTATATGACGCTCTCCGGTCGCACGCATTTCTTGGGCATGAGATGGCGCGATGTCAGGCGGATGGAACTCGCGCTGAAGCTGAATGTGAATCCTGAACTTGCGAATCCGCGCGATGCCGAGCAGGCGATACTCGTTCTCGGCATCAGGACAGGCGATCAAGTGCAGAGCCTTCATCTGGGCAAGCTCACCGAAGCTGAGATGCTTGCGCGACTCGTGGATGCGGTGCGGGAATACGACCCCGATGTTATCAGCGGGCACAATCTCTTCAAGTTCATTCTCCCGTTTCTGGCAGAGCGCGCGAAGCGATACAAAGTGCCGCTGAAGCTGGGACGGGGAAACCGCCCGATCAAGGTCGAGCGCTACCGGATGCCGCTAGCCGAGCGAAGGCTGGAGTTCCCGCGCTTTCGCGTCTTCGGTCGCAGTCTGCTTGATTCGTGGATTCTCGTGCAGAGCTACGACATATTCAAGCGGGAGATGGATAGCTACGAGCTGCCTTACTGCGCAGGCTACCTCGGCGTACGCGAGGAAACGCGGCAGCCGCATCTGCTTCCGCGAGCCGGCGAGGATTTCGGCGCCTACCTCGACGGGATCATCGAAGACGCTCGGGCCGATCTGACCGACACCGCCGGGGTCGTGGATACTCTCATCGGCACTTTCTTCTACCTCTGCCAGATGCTTCCGTATACGCTTGAAGACACCGTCATCAAGGGCAACGCCACCAAGATAAACACCTTCTTCCTGCGGGAGTATCTGGCGCGTGGCGAAGCCATCCCGCATCCGGTGGAGGGGCGATTCTTCCCCGGCGGTTTCACCGATATCAAGAAGACCGGCGTCATCTCTCCGGTCATTAGCGCGGACGTGGCGAGCCTGTATCCGTCGCTCATTCTCACGCGAGAGTTCTTTCCCCAGACCGACCGTCTGGGGCTTTACGGCGAGATTCTTCGAAAGCTGCTTCAACGCCGCCTTGAGATCAAGCGCCAGCTCAAGGAACTTCCGCGCGGTAGCGATGACTATGCAGAGATGGATGCGCGGCAGGGCACCTTCAAGATAATCATCAACAGCTTCTACGGCTATCTCGGCACCTCGCGCATGAACTTCGCCGATTTGGATGCTGCCGAGAAGGTCACCACCACCGGACGGCAAACGGTGAAGCAAATGGCGCAGGTCATTGAAGAGCTGAAAGGCGAGATTATCGAGATAGACACTGACGGCATTTACCTGCGCCCGCCGGAACCGTATGTAGAGAGCCGCAACTACGATGCATTCATCGAGCGCATCAATGAGAAGATGCCGCAGGGAATCGTGGTCGAGCTGGGCGGTATCTACCGGGCGATGCTTTCCTACAAGGTGAAGAACTACGCGCTGCTCACGGATGACGGTCGAGTTATGGTCAAGGGTAGCGGCTTGAAATCACGCGGGCTGGAACCGTTTCTGCGCCGCTTCATCGAGGAAAGCATCCGTCTAGTACTTACGAATCGAGCCGATGAAATAGAAACCCTCTACGAGGATTATCGCAAGCGTCTTACCCAGGGCGAGATGCCGATAACCGAGCTGGCAAAGACGGACATTCTCGTGGACAGCTTGAAGACCTACGAAAAGAAGATTGAAACCACGCGGCGCAATCGGCAGGCACAGTATGAAGTCGCAAAGCGCAGCCGGCAGCCCTTCAAGCCCGGCGACCCGGTAACCTACTACATCACTGGAAGCGACCCCAAGGTCAAAGCCTACGAAGTCGCCAAGCACATCAACGAGTTCAATCCAAGCGCACCCGATGTCAACATCCCTTTCTACCAGAAACGGCTGGAGCAGACCCTGAAGCGAGTGCAGGGGTTCACTTCCTAACCTAACTCTGAGTCGGCTACACGCAAGGTGAACAATAGCCCAGCAGCCAGCGTCAGACATGCTGACGCGCCTTTTGTAGCTACTTGACAACTGAGAGAGCGCGCGTTACAGTTGATATGCGCCGAGACATGGAGGGTTGAAAGAACGTTGCGAAGGAGCTGATGCACGATGGGCATAACGGGAATTGCAGTTTCCCTGTTTCTACTTATCAGCCTCTCGATCGCCCCGGGAGCAAGCGGGGGGCAACCACGAAGTGGAGGTGATATGGCAATGGAAGAGATTAAGGCTAAGCTGGCTTCGTCGGAGGTGACAGAGAGGGAGAAGCACGACCTCGTCATAAAGGCTGACCCTAATGTCCGAGAGAAGCTCTTCGGCGAGCTAATATCAGAGCTCAAAGAGAACCCGAAGAAAGAGCTTGAAGGTTGGGAAGCTCATCTCCTTCTTTCAAACGGGGAACGGGTGAACATCAAGCGTATCGCTCCAGACGGGCATGATCTAACTCTCGAGGAGATTGTCGAACTGTTGCAGGGGACGTTCCCTGCAGGCGAGCGTCCCAATGCAGAGGACGTTCTCCAACGAGAGGGAATCGTCATCAAGCGTTATTGGGCACCCCGGGAGGAGTAAGATGGCAAAAGGATGTAATGTAGCGACCGCTGACAGGCTTTACACCCAGGGCGAGGAGTTCTGCCACAGATTCTGTGAGGACTCAGGAGCATACTGTGACGGGCCCGGGAATCCTGCTGGCTGTACCGTTTGCCTTAGCTCCGAGGTTGCCATACTCCACCGGAAGGTGAGTCTGGGCCCTTGCCAGCAGGATCCGGAAGAACCATACATTGGCGACGGACAGTGCGTTCCCAGTGAGTACGTCGTTATGACTGGCAAGTGGCACTATACAGACGACACCTGCGTGGCATGCGTTGCTCTCGAGGGGCATCCATGCCTAGACGAATACTGGTATTACAGACAGTCGCTCGAGCTAACCGGCATCTACTTCGGACCTCCCATTTGCTGCGTGTGCGCTTAGAAGGCGATCCTGCCCCCACACATCAAGGACGTGCACCACAAGACACTTTGTCAGTGTCATTGTAGCTACGTAGCTAGACGAGCTCCTACAGGCGCCCCGGCTTCATAACCAGCATTCGCGGCTCGGTAAGCTCATCCATTGCGAAGCGCAAGCCTTCGCGTCCGAATCCTGAGTCCTTCACTCCGCCGTAAGGAAGCTGGTCCAGCCGCACAATCGGCGTCTCGTTGATTATCACCGCGCCGACCTCGGTGTGGTTGTAGGCGTAGAGCACCTTATCCATGTCGCGCACGAAGTATCCCGCTTGAAGTCCGAAACGCGAATCGTTCACCATCGCCACGGCGTCCTCAAAGCTCTTGTAGGAAGCGAGCACCGCGAGCGGCGCGAAGGCTTCTTCACACCACACCCTGGCATCTTTCGGCACTTTCGCCAATAGCGTTGGCTTAAAGAGCGATCCTTCACTTTCGCCGCCAGCAAGCACTTCCGCGCCCGCGTCAACGGCTTCAGCGACCCACTGGCCAACGCGTTCCACGTCCTTCTGCGTAATCATCGGACCCACCAGCACCTGCTCGTCCCACGGGTCACCAGACTGGATTTCATTCTGCGTGTAAACCGCAAGTTCGCGCACGAAATCGTCGTATAGTTCCTCGCGGACGAGAATGCGCTGGACGCTGATGCAGACCTGCCCGGCATAGGCGAATGCGGCGCGCGCGACCGAGCCGGCGACTGCCGCAAGATCATCAACTTCGTCAACCACCACCGCGGCATTGCCTCCAAGCTCCAGCGTGATCTTCTTCTTCCGGCAGGCGGATTTCAGCTTCCACCCCACTTCGGCGCTTCCGGTGAAGGAGATCTTCTTCACGGCATGGGAAGCCACCAGGAAGTCGAGCTCGCCAGGCGCACAGGGCACGACATTCAGCGCACCGGCGGGCACACCGACTTCATCGTAGACATCCGCCAGCGCCAGCGCGGTGAGCGGGCACGAACGCGATGGTTTGTGGAGCACCGCCGAGCCGACCGCCAGCGCGGGCGCGACCTTGTGCGCGACCAGATTAAGCGGGAAGTTGAAGGGCGTGATGGCGAGCACCGGCGATACCGGAAAGCGCCGAATGAGCGCGTACTCGCCGCCCGCCTCGCCGTAGGCTTCCTGCCAGTGAAGCTCGCCCGTGAGCCGCCGCGCTTCCTCGCTGGCAATCTTGAAGGTGCCTACCGCGCGCTCAACCTCACCGCGAGCCAGCGCTATCGGCTTTCCCACTTCGCTGACGATGAGCTTCGCCAGTTCCTCCTTGCGCTCGGCAATTTTCGCCGAGATGGCGGCGAGCAGTTCCGCCCGCTGATAGGGTTTTAGCGCCTGCAGCTCCGCTCCCGCCGACTGCGCCGCCGCCAGAGCTTCTTCGAGCATCTTTCTGTCCGCCATCCCCACCTGCGCGACTGTGGAATCATCCCAGGGATTGCGCACGCCGAAGCTGCTTGCAGCATCAACGAACTTGCCACCGATATAGGGTTGCGTCCTCAGTTCCATAAGGACATTATAGGATGAACTCCTACTGGCAGCGGGTGCACCATCAGCCTCTAATCTGTGTTATACTTATGGCAAGCACGGACGGGAAGCTCGTGCAGGCGTGATCACAGATTGCGGAGGGCAT
>MVCR01000053.1 GCA_002050035.1 Planctomycetales bacterium 4484_113
TCGTAGGGGTCTGAAGCTGTGCAGGGTATGACGTTGTTTATTGTTTCCTTAAGTTTATCCAGGGGTAGGGTAAGTGCCGGCAGGACGTTCAGGACTCTGATGAACGGTTCGCTACCACCTCCCGAAAAGACGATGAACCACTGCCCGGCTTCGAGGAATATAAGCGAAAGCTCCTCCCGAAACTCGGCGGTCGATTCGGCGCCCTCGACGTATTGATGGAACACCCAGGCCTTGCCGTAGAGCGCCCTATTGGCGGTGTCGAACCGCACATCCACGCCGCCGAACTCCTCATAGGGCTCTCTGAGTTCAAGCACCACCGTGCAGCTCGCGGGCTCGCCAGCATGGACCTCGTCGGGAGTCAGCAGATTCCGCGGATAGCTCGGGCTGCCGCACCAGTACTCGCCAGGCCCGTACTCACTGGGCGGCGGTTCCGGCTGCACGTAGCGCACCATGAAGTCGCCGTTCGGAAGCGAGATTGTCCACCGCCCCAGGGCGGGCAGCACCAGCGGGATTTCCACATCTTCGCTCCAGGGCTCATCGGGAAGCGCCGATTCCGCTCTCCCTTCGGACACCGCGAGAGCAAGCGTCATCGCTTCTTCATCAAGCTCTTGCTCTACATCGCGGTAGAACCACTCTCCGTTTTCGTGGAGAATCGTAATTCGCAACTGCGCTTCCTTTCCCACGATGACCGCCGCCGGGAGCTCAAACTCCTCGATTCTCGGGAGCCTCGTCTCGCCCAGCCATTCCCCGCGCACGACCGTCTCTGCGGAGAGCCGGTTGCACACCACCTTCCACCTGCCCAGCGTTGGGAAAGTAACCTCAAACGAGCGGCGAACCATCGCATATCCGGGGTAAAGCTGAGATGCGCGACAGACACCCGGACCCCACCAGTAAGATTCCTCCCGAATGAGAATCTTGATGGTGACGGTCTTGTTGGCTTCATCCACCTCGACGGTCTCGCTCGCCAGCTCCCATCGTCCATACGGGTGGAAACTCGCAATGACCGTCTGCGGCTCGTTCACGGAAACCGAGTCGGCAATTTCGATTTCCGAGATATTCGCCTCCGTTGGCGGACCGAGCCGCGTTTCTGGCGGCCATGGCGGCGGCGGGCCGCCGTCGCAGGAGACGACCATACCTGCGAGCACGGCGGTTGCCAATACGAGTACAGTGATCCCTCTTGCGAACATCCCCGTCTCCTCGAACGTGTTCTGCCGACGCTACGTTACCCAGTCGCAGGCAAGTTCAAGCAGGACGGCAACTGGTATCCTCCGGTGTGCACCCGACCGTACGCGGGCATTCGGCGAATTGACACCTGCAATCGGGTAAACTATATTTAGGATTCGCGGGAAGCGTCCCGCCTGTTCGGCGAAGCTCAGGGCGTGAGCCTACCGAACCGTCGGACCTTGATAACTCGGTCGCGCCTGCAGGCGCCATCGCATAGAGATGGAGGGGTTCCCGAGTGGCCAAAGGGGGCAGACTGTAAATCTGCTGCGCAATGCTTCGGAGGTTCGAATCCTCCCCCCTCCAGATAGTCGTCAGTCGTCAGCTATCAGTCGTCGGCTATCAGTCGTCAGACAGTCGTTAGTCTTCAGCTCTCAGTCATCAGACTGATACACTTACAACTATGACCGCCAGCCATTCTAGGAAACCGCATCGTGCAAACTCGAAACCGGCCAAGCGCGGCTACAAGTTCGAGCGCCTGGTCGCCTGGCAGAGAGCGATGGACTTCTGCACGAGAGCCTACGAGGAGAGGAAACGCTTCCCACGAGAGGAGCTTTACGGACTCACTTCTCAGCTCCGTCGCGCGTCGGTTCCCATCCCCTTGAATATCGCCGAAGGCTGCGGGTGCGACAGCGACAAGGGATTCGCCCAGTTTCTCACCGTCGCCCTCAGATCGCAGTACGAAGTGGTCACGATACTCAGGCTTGCTGAAAGGCTCGGTTACATATCGAAGGAGCTTTCGCAACAGATGGAGGAAGACTGCTCCGAGGTCGGCAAGCTCGTTCAGGGACTCAGACACTCGCTGTCTCAAGACTGAAATGCGAATGCCAGTCCGACAACTGACCGACAGAAGCTGATAGCCAAGCCTGACGACTGACGACTGACAGCTAATAGCTGATACGCGGGAGTAGCTCAGTGGTAGAGCCCGAGCCTTCCAAGCTCGTTACGCGGGTTCGATTCCCGTCTCCCGCTGATTCTCGTGGTAGTATTAGAGCGTGCGCGGAAGAAGCACACGGAGCTTGCGGTTCACGCGTTGCCTGATACTGGTCGCGGGCGTCTGCTTCGCCGCGCTTGCGCTCACTTCCTGCCTCCAGCCGAATCCGGATGCGGTGGCGCTCAAACGTATCAAGGAAGCCTTCAAAGCCGACCCGATGCTCATGAACGAGGAGCTGACGGTGACGGTGAAAGATCGCTTCGCCACCGTCACCGGCGAGGTGGGAAGCAGGCTCTACCCGGAGAAGATTACGCAGATTCTGCAGAAGCTCAAGACCGAGGGCGTGATAGAAAACTTCAACAACGCGGTTACCGTGCTGGACATCGAGAATCCGCTGTTTCAGGACTACACCGCGCCCATTTTCTGAACGGAGATGCACTGCTTCGCGTCTTTGAACCTATGACCGCGCAGGGGAAATCGTGGCAGGCTGGCAGGGCGGCACTGACGATAGTGCTGGCGATGTGCGCGCTGCTGACGTTGACAGCCGGCTGCAACCAGCCGAGGACTCAAGAGGCGAATCAAAGCGCGACTGAAACCACCGCCGCACAGCCGGAGAAGACGGTGGAAGCTCCTGCGACTTCGGCGTCCCGACCGGCGGTGAAAACGCGCACCTTCGACAGTAAGCGCTTCCCCGTGCTTATGGAGCATTCCCATCCCTGGATGTTCCGCGCCGGCGCTCACCTCGCCGCCGCCACCTGGTACGATTACGCCGTCCGCGTGTTCGAGATCCTGCCCCTGGGCGCAGGCCGTCATGTATTCGATTACGGTCAGCTCCCTTCGCGCCTGGTGTTCCTTGACCTCGCCTACTACGACGGCAGCTACACCCTTCTACTGGCGGAGCCGGATGCGCAAGATGCTCCCACCGATCGCACCTCGCTCTGGCGCTGGAACGTGGTCAAGTCAAGGTGCGAGCCAATGCGCAAGCAGATGCGCTTCACCGGTATGAGGCTGGCGGCGAAGGGGGAGCATCTCTTTGTGCTGGAAAAAACAAGCGCCGTCATCTATCGCTACGAACCGCCCACCAGGCCATACCAGGACGGAACGCTCACGCGCGCATTCTCTCTGAGCCGCCTCCTGGCGAAGGAGGGGCTGGGGACGCTGCCGAAAAAACTCAATCCGCGCCTGCTCACCTTCCAGGCGACCTCAGACGGGCTCCTCTTCGCTGGAGTCTCGACCACTCGGGGCAAGCCCGGTAAGCTCCACCGCTGGATCATCACCACCGATGCCGCCGGCAACGTAACGGCGTTGCGCGAACTTGAACCGGTGAAGGCGACACTCACCGGCAATTTCACAGACACCCGCTTCGTCCCGCTCGCGGCTGGCGAAACGCGGGTGCTGGCGGTCTTCGATGGCGCCTTTCACTGGCTCGACAGCAAGCTGCAGCCGCTGGCGGAGCGTCCTTTTACCACCGCCTTCAAAGGCGACGAATCCTACGGGCCGGTGCCGATTGATGCGGCGACCGCGTTCACCTGGGACAATTCCTTACGGGAACTCGCGGTGCTGGAATTCGACCTCGCGCAGATACTGCCGGAGGGCCAGAACACCATCTGAGCATCTGAACCGAGCTTCGCCCACCATCGCCGGCATGCGCCCCGCATACAACCGCTATCAGGGCGGAGGCGGGTGCGGTGCCGCGTGCTATAATGCGCTCCATCTACCGTCGAGGGAAAGAGCTTGCAGATTCCTGACCTCTACAGCCGCATCCGGGAGGAATTCGCCAAGGTCGTGGTTGGCCAGGAGCAGACGCTGCGCCTGATTCTGGCCGCCTACTTCTCGCGCGGCCACATCCTCTTCGAAGGCGTTCCCGGCATCGCCAAGACCCTGATGGCGAAAACCTTCGCGGCGATTGTCGGCGGCGAATTCCGGCGCGTGCAGTTCACGCCCGATATGCTGCCCGCCGACATCATCGGCACAATGGTATTTTCCCAGGACGAGGGCAAGTTCCGGCTGCATCGCGGCCCCATCTTCTGCCACTTCCTGCTTGCTGACGAGATCAACCGCACGCCGCCCAAGACGCAGTCGGCGCTGCTGGAGGCGATGGAGGAGCGTCAGGTCTCCATCGAGGGCGAGCTGAACCTGCTGCCGCCGGATTTCACCGTCTTCGCCACCCAGAATCCCATCGAATACGAGGGCACCTATCCGCTGCCGGAAGCGCAGCTCGACCGCTTCATGCTGCGGATAAAGGTCGATTATCCGCAGCAGAACGAGGAGGTGGAGATAATCCGCCGCTACGACAAGGGCTTCGACGCGCAGAATCTCGCCGCCGCGAATCTCACCGACCTCGGCATCCCGGAGCGCTTCGGTGAGCTGATGGCCGAGGTGACGGCGGTTCAGGTGCGGGAGGAGATACTCGACTACATGGTGGAGATTGTGCGGCGCACCCGTGGACGGCGGGGCATCGCCCTGGGGGGCAGCCCGCGCGCATCCATCTTCCTGCTCAAGGGAGCGAAGGCTCTCGCCGCCCTCTCTGGACGCGAGTTCGTGATTCCCGACGACGTAGTGGAGCTGGTGCCGCACGTGCTCAATCATCGTCTGATTCTCTCGCCGGAGTTCGAGATCGAGGGTCGCCACCCCGAGGAGGTCATCGCCGAAGTCGTGGGCAGCGTCGAAGTGCCCCGGTAGGGGATTCCTCATGGGCCAACGGCTGCCAGGAGCGCCCGAATCCCGCGTTTGGCGCAAAAGCGCAGGATGCGGTATAATATTTACCTAGCCAAAGGCAACCCGCAAGAGGTGATCTCTCGGAAAGATGCAGGAAAGAGCTAAAACCTTTAGCACCCGTGAGCTAGAGGGTGCAGAGGTGATTGAGCTCGTTAGCGGAAAGGTGGTTGGCTCGCTGCTCGAGGCCATCATCAACCCTTCCGGGCGCGTGGAGTACCTCGGCATTCTTCCCCAGGCATGGCACAAGGGCGGCACCGTCCTCAGCCCGCGCGATATCTTGGGCTTCGATGATGGGGTGCTCCTCATCGAGCGTGCGAGCCGCCTCACCTCATACCAGCAGGCGAAGCTGAAAAAGAGCTTCTTCTCGACTAAGGAACTCAAGCAGCGCATCGTCATCGACCGCACCGGTCATCTGCACGGCAAGCCAGTCGCCGCCATCTTCGAGGCGAACGGGCTCATCACCGAGCTCGAAGTGGACAAGGACCTAGTTCTGCACACGCTTCCCATCGCCAGCATCATTGCCGTTGGACCCAAGTACATTGTGGTGGATCTGGCGGAGGAAGGGGAGGCGGAAGCCGCCGAGCCACCCTCGCCCAAGAAGGTCGTGGAAATGCCGACAGAGAAACAGGAGGCGAAGCCGGCATCCCGCGTCGCCGCCAGCAGAAATGGCGACGACCTAGAGGTCGCGCTGAGCGGGGATTCCGAACCCAGGACCGGACGCGAGGAGCAGCTCGAGTTCATCCTGGGCAAGCACAGCCCTCTCACGCTCGAGACACCATCAGGAGACACCGTGGTGAAAGCGGGGCAGGTGCTTACCTTCCCCATTCTTAACCGCCTGATGGAGGAGGGTCTGCTGCAACAGGTGTTTATAGCTCTGGTTTCAGGAGTGGAGCCGCCCCTCGACGAGGAGCCGCTGGCGAAGGGCTAACTCCACCGCATCAGAAGCACTCCGTACTATCCCGTCACCGGTTTCCTCCGCGCAGGGCGTGCGCTTCCGATTCCCCATTGCCCCCGCCATCCCCATCCACAACCCCGCGTTTCCTGCTAGAATACGTGCTCATCCAGACTAGAGGAGGTCTTCTATGACAACGGCACTTCACAAGGATGAGACACTTGTGGGCGACAAGCCGAAGGTGCTCATTCTCGGCACCGGCACCATCGCCTATCCGTTTTCGGTGCTCTTGCAGAAGGCGTTGCCGGAAGGCGCCGAGACCTACATTGCGAAGAAGAACCCGCGCACCGAGAACGTGGGTCGCATTGAGCGCCTGCGGGCGGAGGACGGCGTCAAGTTCACGGTGTGGAAGAAGGATCACGACGAGTTCGCCGCCACCAGCTTCCGCGATCTGTCCTACCAGGTGGATGCCAGCGTGGAGGAGATCGCCGACGAAGCGAATCTGATTATGGACTGCACCGGCGCCGCCATCCAGGATTGGAGCGAGCATCTCCTCAGCGAGCACGGTCCCGACCAACTGCTCGGCGTCACCGTTGAAGGATCCATCAAGGAGTTCGGGCCCTACTTTATGTACGGCGTCACCGACCGCGTCCTCGACCTGAGGAAGCAGCGAGCCATCCAGCTTCCGTCCTGCAATACGCACTGCCTCACCAGTGTGGTCTGGGCGCTCTCCGACCGGGGGCGCGAGCTAGCTCGCATCCCGCAGGTTATCTGCTTCATCGACCGGCGAAATCAGGACAAGGGCAGTCCGGGCAAAGCGGTGCATACCGTAACCTGGGAGGCAGTCAAAGATCCTGTTTTCGGCACCCATCAGGCGGAGGACGCCTACCAGGTGCTCAAGACGGCGCTCGGCGAGAAGCTGCCATCCTCCCTGCGAATGGTCTCCCACGCCACCAAGCTGCCGCAGCCGTTCATGCACGCCACCAGCTACGCGATCGTTGCCGAGGGGAAGTGGGATGTCGATATGGTGCACGAGCGCCTGGCTTCCTGGCGTTTCATCGCCTTCACCGACTACATGTCAATGGGGCAGGTTTACGAGGAGTATGTGCTCAAGGGGCTTTCCGGACGCGGCTACGACCACGCCGTTGTGATAGCCAACCAGACGCAGGTGATTCCCGGTCCCGGTGATTTCAGCACCATTCTCATGGCGACGCTGACGCCGCAGGAGGGCAATGTGATAATCAGCAACCTCGCCTGCGCGCTGAAGTTCCTCTATCCTGATTCCTACGCCGAGCGCGTGGACGCGCTCATCGAGCAGGAGCACCTCCTCTTTGGCGTGGTGTAGGCTTTCCCGCCTGCTCTTTCGCAACGTATTCCAATGCGCCGCGAACTGTGGCAGAATGCTCCGCAGATAGCAAGCCGCTGCATGTTCACTCAGAAGCGGGAAAGACGAATCAACGGAATCAAAGGAGTCAACTGTGAAGAAGATCAACTTCTGGTTGAACGTCATCATCTACGTGCTGCTGACCTGCTTACTGTTAACAGGTCTCTTCTTGCGCTACACCATGCCGCCGGGAAGTGGCGAGAAGGGCCTTGAGTTCCTGGGTCTCGGGCGGCACGATTGGGGCGCCGTCCACTTCTGGATCGCAGTCGCGCTACTCGTCGGAGTCGCCTTCCATCTCTACTTGCATTGGGCGTGGATTCGAGTCACGACACCTCGCTACTGGGGTCTCGCTTGGCGTGCAGTTCTGCTGGTGTTCCTGCTCCTCGTCGTTCTCGCTCTGCTGCTGCCCTTCTTCATCCAGCCGGTGAAGAACGCCCAGCGGGCCGAAGAACACAAGAGCGAAGTCGGCATACTCATCGAGCAAGGGGACATGCTCTCTGGCAACCCACGCTCGTCCGCCGGTCTGTAGGGCTGGGTCTAACCAGTCTGCGGTTGGCCCCGCGCCCAGCTAGGTACGGGCAATTGATGAATTGCCCCAAGCGGAGGTCCCGCGTCACGCGGCATTGAACCGCCCCTACACGCTCCACGCCTGTCGTTTCCTTCCTGCAGGGCGCGGTCTCCCTGTCGCGCCTTTCCTCTCCTTCCGAGTACGCGGGACTTCAGTCCCGCCGAAGTCACAACAACAAACGAGCTGGACTAAAGCCCAGCCCACTCATGTTGTGGAATGGACTACGGGCGTCAATGATAGCGGCTCTCAGCGCGAGCCCTATGAGCAGCGATTACGAGAACAGAAGCTATCTCTCGGCGGTTGAAGCCGCCCGCTACCTCGCCATTCCGGTGGCGGAGCTGCATGAGCTCGTCAAGCGGAAACTGCTGAGAGCGCGCAAAGCCGCCAGCGGGCAGTACCGATTCGACATCGGAGAGATACGGAGACTTGAAAAGTCCAACCTCTCGCCGCATGCTTCCGAAGCGCGCCCCGTCGAGGAGGTCACGACCCTCCGCGTCAACGACACCGTGCAGACCATCTACGTGAAGAACTCGCAGCGCATGACCGAGCTTCCCGACGACTCCATTCATCTGATGCTCACCTCCCCGCCCTACTTCGACGCCAAGATGTACGCCAAGGAGCCAGGGGCGCACGACCTGGGCGAAATTCACGACCTGGACGCGTGGTTTCACGAAATCGGGAAGGTATGGCAGGAAGTGTTCCGCGTCCTTCAGCCTGGCAGGAAAGCCTTCATCAACATAATGAACCTGCCGGTGAGAGAAAAGAGCGGTTTCCGCACACTCAACCTCGCGGGAAGAACCGTGGATACGTGCGAGGAGCTCGGCTTCATCTTCAAGCGCGATATCATCTGGCAGAAGACGAATTCGGTGCGGGCGCATTTCGGAACCTATCCCTATCCCGGGGGGATTCTCCTAAACCACGCTCACGAATTCATCCTCGAGTTCGAGAAGCCTGCTCCCAAGGGCTACAAGAAATACGCGCATCTGAGCGCGGAGCAGAAGGAAGCCTCCAAGCTGGACAAGGACTTCTGGCTGTCGCTCAAGAAGAGCGATGTCTGGCTGATGAAGCCGCAGGGAAGCGGCGATAGGCGCAGCCACGTCGCGCCGTTTCCGTCCGAGCTTCCGTATCGCCTCATCAGAGCCTACAGCTTCGTCGGCGAGACTGTGCTCGATCCCTTCCTGGCTATGAAATCAATCCGGATATCGCAGCGGAAGCGATAGATCGAATCGGAACGGAGCGCACCGAGTCTCAGGAGAATCTCTCCTGACCCCTGGACTACGGGCGTCGCCCGTAGTACCTCCGCCTCCTCCTCTACTTCAAAAATTCCTCATCAACCCAGAAGAACGGGTACTCCTCCGCGCTCTCGGCGAGTCCATCCTTCACCGGATTCTCCCAGATGTAGTTGTAGACCTCCTCCATCTTCGCACCGTCACGAATCATCTCGTCCCGGTATTCTTCCAGCCACAATGAGCCCTTCCGCCCCCGAAACTCGTTGATACGGTGAGCGGTGTAACTCTTCATGCTGTGCATAAGTTCTTCCAGTTTCGCCGTCTCGCCGTGCGTTTCTTGCAGCGGGGTCGCCAGAACATGCACGTGTGTCGGCATCACGACGAGTGCATGCACCGCCCATCGGCGTTGGTGCCAGAAGAGGCAGCTCTCAAGCACGAGCTTGCGCTCTTTCGGGTTGAGCGGTGGCACGTTGGGTCGTAGGCTCCAGGTGATGAAGTAGGTGCTTCCCGTAACTTCAAGGTGCGGGAGCTTGCGCCACCAGAAGCGATGTCTATCCGGCATGAGAGAAGCTTACCACGGGCGGGGACGCCCGTGGTCCATTGTGAGAGAGGGCAGAACTACTGAGAGCAACGGTGCTCAGCTTCTTCAAGCTGGACTACGGGCACCCTTCT
>MVCR01000054.1 GCA_002050035.1 Planctomycetales bacterium 4484_113
TCACGCTGCGGCGCACCAAGCGCGATACGCTGGACGAGCTTCCGCCGGTCATCGAGAGACCGCTCTGGCTGGAAATGGAGAGCAAGCAGCGGGGAATCTATGGCGACATCCAAAGCGGCATCAACACGGCGCTTTCCCGTAGGCAGTGGCGGGAGCTCGATGTGAAGAATGTGATGGTCGAACTGCAGCGCCTGCGCGAGGTTTGCGATAGCCCCCGCATACACTTCCCGGAGATGAAGCCCTCCCCCAAAGAGCGCGAGCTTCTCGTTCTGCTGCAGGAGCAGGTGCAGGAGCGCAAGCAGCAGGTCATCGTGTTCACCCAGTGGACGCGGATGGGGGATCTGCTCGCCGAGCAGATGGAGGAGGCGAAGCTGCCGTATGTGTATCTTCACGGCGGCATTGAGCAGAAGAAGCGTGAGGAGATGGTGCGCGAGTTTCAGACGGGCAAGTACGCGGTCTTTCTCTCGACTGACGCCGGCGGGCTGGGACTCAATCTCCAGGCGGCGAATCTCGTCATCAACTTCGATCTCCCGTTCAATCCCGCCAAGCTTGACCAGCGCATCAGCCGCGCGCATCGCCTGGGTCAGACCGAGCCAGTCAATGTCATCAACCTGCTGATGAGCCAGACGGTGGAGGAGAATCTCGTGCGCATTCTGGAGCGACGCAAGAAGCTGTTCCACGAGGTCTTCTCCATCTGGGAGGAGGAGCAGGGCGCCGAGCAGATAACCCTCGACGAATACCTCAAAGACTCCCGCCGCCTGGTGAAGGAACTCCTGAGCGAGATTCAGCGATGAGTAGTATAGTTATATAATCGAGGTAAGCAGACAAGAGGGGTTATGAATATGAGAAAGCTAACACTTACAGTTGTTCTTGCAGCACTGCTGCTTTCCTGCGGAGGCGGGAGACAGCCGCCCGGTCAGTCCTCAGTCGTCAGCGGTCAGTCGTCAGACAATCGGGTAGCGCCGTCTTTCCAGACGGCGACTCCTTCTGAAACCACGCTTGCCGAAGCGCTGGCGGAGATTGAGGTACTGGAAGCTCCGGAAGGCGTCGACGAAGCGGTGTTTTCGCAGTTGAAGGAGGCGCTTGCGGAAGCGCTGCTTGCGCAGTGGAGCACGGGCGAGACGCCCGTGATCCAGGGAAACGGGGAGACGGCGGGGACTAGATCCCCGCCCTACAGCGGAGGCATCAAGCTCATCTCCAGCCCACCAGACGGCTCGTCCAACATCGTCAACGATCTCACCCGCCGACGAATCCAACGAGTGGATCGACGGCAACGGCGACACCGTCATCAATATCATGGACATCACTCCGCTGGCGGCGCACTTCTTCTCCGACCTAGCGCGCTACTCGATTCAGACCTCGCCCTCTCAAACAGGTACATTCACGGAGATCGCCGTTGCCGAAGGGTCAAGACGGCTGCGCTTCAGCGTGCCGCTGCCGGAAGGAGCCAGCGGTTTCGTCCGCGTGGTGCCGATGGACGGGACGGAAAACCCGGGCATTCCGAGCAATGTAGTTGCAGTGACGGTGCCGCCACCGCCCAATCCCCCGGCCAATGTCGAAGCTAGCGATGGTCTGTATCCCGACAAGGTGGAGGTAACCTGGGACGCTCCGTCAGGTGGGCCAACACCGGAGGGCTACCACATCTATCGTGCAGAAAGCGAGGACGGCAGCTATGCGCTGATAGGTGATTCGCCAGCAAGCCCCTACGATGACGAGAGCATTCCTCTCGGCGACTACTCTCACTACTGGTACAAGGTGAGCGCGTTCAACGCAAGCGGGGAAAGCGAACTCGCAGGGCCTGATGAGGGCTGGAACGCTCCTCCTCCACCTAATGCGCCAAGCAATGTCGAGGCAACCGACGGCGCCTACGCTGGCAAGATCCAAGTTAGCTGGGACGCGCCCGCCGAAGGGCCCTCTCCGGACGGCTACCGAGTCTACCGTGCCGATTCCGAGGGCGGAACATACACGGAAATCGACACCTCCACCGCCAGTCCTTACGACGATACGACCGTCCCCGACTTCGCAACTTACTGGTACAAAGTGAGCGCTTACAACGTGAGCGGCGAGAGCGAGCTGGCGGGCCCTGACAGCGGTTACCGAGCCGCCGGACCACAGCCTCCCGACCCGCCCACCAACCTCGACGCCACCGATGGCGTCTTCCCAGACAAGATTCAGCTCACCTGGGATCCGCCAGGGGCCGGGCCGGTGCCCGATGGCCACAACATCTATCGTTCCGACTCTGAGGATGGAACTTACATTCAAATCGATACGTGCAGCACTAGCCCATACGACGATATGAGCGTTCCCGACTACGAAACCTACTGGTATAAGGTGACCGCGTATAACGTTGATGGCGAGAGTGAGTCGGCGGGGCCGGTCAGCGGTTACCGGCGCCTTGACCCACCGAATCCACCGGAGAACGTTGAAGCCAGCGACGGCACTTTTGGCGATCGGATTCAGATTACGTGGCAGAGTCTTGGCCCGGGACCGCCAACTGACGGCTTCAACATTTATCGCTCGGACACCGAGACCGGCACCTATGCCCTTATCGGCAGCTCCCCGACGAGTCCCTACGACGACACGACAGTTCCCGACTTCGCAACTTATTGGTATAAGGTAAGCGCCTATAACGCCGCCGGCGAAAGCGAGCAGGCGGGACCTAACAGCGGCTACAAGGGTGGCGGTCCGCAACCGCCGAATCCACCGGAGAATGTGGAGGCAAGCAAAGGCTCACCGGTGGACCGGGTGCAGGTCACCTGGGATCCTCCCACTGGAGGAGGCGAGCCGGACAGTTACCACATCTACCGCTCGCTACTGAGGGACGAGGGATACAGCGAGGTGGGCTCGGTTTCGGCTTCAGAAACGCAATACGAGGACTTCCCGCCGGACTTCAAGCTCTACTGGTATCAGGTGACGGCTAAGAACGCGCAGGGGGAGAGCGATCCGGGGGGGCCTGATTTCGGCTACAAGCGCTCGGGGGGCGGTCCCCCACCGCCGCCAGTGAAGCCGAACCCGCCAAGCAATGTGCAGGCCAGCGATGGCACCTACACCGACCGTATTGAGATAACGTGGGACCCGCCGGGAGATACCTTCGGTCTCGACGGCTATATGATCTGGCGCTCTACTGAAGAAACCGGCTACTACTCCTACATCGGCTTCACCGACGGTGCCACCAGCTATGACGATTACGTCAGCGACTACCGAATGTACTGGTACAAGGTCTGCTCGTACGGCGGCGGCGGCACCAGTGACAAGGCGGGACCCGATAGCGGCTGGCGAAGCTGGACCATCACCACGGTTGATAGCGACGGAGATGTTGGCGATACCCCGTCTCTCGCCTATGACTGCTTCGGCGACGCAGGAATCGCCTACTATGACTGGAGCCATGGCGCACTGAAGTATGCCCACTGGAACGGTTCCGACTGGGACATCGAGACGGTGGACAACACCGCCGAATGGGTCGGCTCTGAGCCTTCGCTAGCCTACGACGCAGACAACGGCTATCCCATCATCGCCTATTTCGATTCCAGCAACGAGGATCTCAAATGCGCCTGGTGGAACGGCACGGACTGGGATCTTGAGATTGTGGACGGTGATGGCGGCGCCGATGTTGGGCAGGACGCTTCCATCGCCCTTGACGAGAACCAGTATCCTGCCATCAGCTATCTGGATACGGACAATTTCGCGCTGAAGTTCGCACGCTGGACGGACCCGGACTGGGAAATCGAGACGGTGGATGATGCCGATCCCGAGCGTTTTGGCTGGACAAACGACCTTGAATTCGACAGTTCCTGGAATCCTGCCATAAGCTACTACGCGTGGTTCACCGGCACGGGACCCTATGCCCTCAAGTATGCGCACTGGAACGGAAGCGACTGGGATACGGAAAAAGTCGATCAAGATGGCGTTGTCGGCTACGCATCCTCCCTAGAATTCGATGCTGATGGCTATGCGGTGATTTCGTACGGCGACTATACCGCCGGTAACAATGGGCTCAAGCTGGCACGCTGGTCTCCCGGCGGCTGGAACATCCAGACCATCGTGAATGTAGATGAAATGGGTTACTGCACATCGCTGGCGCTGGATGGTTCAGGCAACCCTGCCATCGCCTTCTTCGATAGGAGTTCCCACCTTTTCAAATACGTGTGTTGGGACAGCGCTGAGGGCGAATGGATTCTGGAGATAGTCGGTGATGGCGGCACCGAATACGCCGACTACGTCTCGCTTGCCTTCGACTCTAGCGGCGTCGCTACCATCGCCTACTACAACAAGACAACCAAGGACTTGATGTTCGCCGTGAGGCAGTAGCACGAAACACCGCAGCGTTCTAGTCCATCACTTCGCCGAGGCTGACGGACATGAGATTGCCTTCGTCGTCCTCGCAGATGAGTTCGCCCGTTTCGCGGTTGATGTCCAGCGCGTTCAGCTCGCGGATGCCCTCCACCAGACTCAGCTTGACCCGACGCCCTAGCGTGATGCTGCGCTCAACCCATTCGTCCATCAGCGAAGCCTCCGCCGCACCGCCGTCTTTGAAGAATGCAAGAAACTCGCGCACCATCGCGACGATAAGCTCGGAGAGCGGCAGTTCCCGCGCTGCCTCGTGCGATAGGCTCGTAGCCCGCTGCGCTACCTCCCGCGGGAACTGCTCCGGATGCGAGTTCACATTGATTCCGATACCGGTAATGAGATAGCCGCGTGAGCTGACTACGAGGATGCCGCCGGTCTTCTTCCCATGGAGCATGAGATCGTTAGGCCACTTCAGGTTCAGCCGCATCCTACAGATACTCTCCACTGCGTGAGCGATGAGAACACCCGCCACCAGCGGATAGCGCGTTGTGAGCGCATAGCCGAAATGGGCGAGCTGAAAGCCCAGCGAGCACGCGATGTCCTTGCCCGGCTGTTGAAACCATACCCGTCCGCGCCGACCCCTGCCTCCGGTCTGCTCCGCCGTCACCGCGATGACAATCGGGGGAGCTTGTCCGCCCAGGACGAAGTCGCGCACCAGGTTGTTGGTGGATAGGCAGCTAGGAACTGAGAGCAAGCGCCCTTCATCGCCGAGCAACGGCTCCACTTCCTGCGCCACGGCTGCGAGCAAATCAGCTTCCATCAGCAGTCATTCTAGCGAAAACACGCCACAGGACTTGGCAAGGAGTGCTTCTTGCGGTAGATTATCCACATGTTCAGCCAGCGCCTTCGCCTTTCGCTCAGCATAGCCGTTGCTGTGCTCGCAGCAGGCACTTGGGGAAACGCGGCAAGTGCCGACGTCATCTTCGGCCCTACTGGTCCCGATCTGAATCTCAACGAGGAGAAAGCGGAAGCCGAGGCGCAACCTGCACCGAAGACCTCCTCGGAGAATGACTTCTTCGCGCGGCTGGGTGTACGCATCATTGGTGAGCGAGACGTGAACCCCCCGCTCGATAAAGCCCCGGAGATGGTCGAGGAACTCATCGAGCAGGGATGCTTCGACCCCGAAGAGCTGGTCGCTCGCGTGCGGGCGGAATCGCCGGTAGTGATTCATCATCTCGTGGTTGACCTCTCCCGCCAGCGTCTGTTTGCCGTCAACCGCGACGGCAAAGTGCTGGATGAATTCAAGGTCTCCACCGGTATGCCCGGATACGAGACTCCGCCGGGGGAATACCGAGTTGTCAACCGAGCTCGCTACGCCTACTCCAAGAAATATGAAGCCGATATGTATAACTGGATGGGGCTCACGCGAGACGGCGGATACGGCATTCACAGTCTGAAGGGAAGCGGCTACGAGCGACGTCTGGGACACCGCGCCAGCCATGGCTGCATCCGCCTCTCGCGCAAAGACGCGCAGTATCTGTTTCCGCTGATTCCACTGGGAACAACCGTGCGCATCGTGAACCGTCTGGAACCGCTGGAGCGCTACCAACCGATAAGCGATGAAGACCTGCGGGAGCTCATAGCCAAGCTCTTGGGAACGCAGCGTCCGGTGATGCCCTTCTTCTGAGAGCTCCTGCAGAAAGCAGAGGGTCGGAACCGAAGCTCCGACCCTCGGACGATTCACTATTCGCCAGCCCTCCTGGCAGATGCTGCTTGAACTACGGGCTGCCCTTGGGTTACATACCTTCCGGCGGTTCTCCAGGAACCGAAGGCGGGGGGACGTCGGTGCCGTCCTCCATCCATCCGCGATTGCCACCGCCCCACATCGGTCCACTACCAATAGGCCACAGATAGAAATCCATTCCGTAGACGGCATTGCCGCCTTCCTCGCCGTCCGCCGACCAGATTGGCGGAATCGGCTCCGGCCCGGGACCTGAGCGGTCGCCCACCCAGAAGTTGGTGTAGAGCGATTGATAGCCCTCGTGCTCGATGTCAATGTTGTAGCTGCCTGCGGGAAGCAGAAGCTCGAAGTAGCCGTCACTGCCGCTGAAGTCGTGCGCCCAGTAGCTGTCGTCGGTTGCCACCGCTGCCAGCTCGGCATCAGACACCGGCTCGCCGGTTACGCCGTCCAGGACGCGACCGGTAAAGGTATAGAGGTCCGTCGGTGGCGGCGCCTGTCGCTCATAGAGCGTGAAATCCAGCGTCAGCTCGACATTCTCCACGATTTCTACTGTGACAGCGGCAGCCTCGAACCCTTCCTTGTATGCGCCCACGCGCCAGGTGCCCACCGGCACATTGTCCAGCACGAACTCGCCATTCGCATCGGTGAATGTAAAGGGGTCAACATAAGGCTGGGTGGCGTTCACGAGGGCATCCTCAATGGCGTTCCCGCTCTCGTCTTTCACCGTGCCTCGAACCGTGCCCACCGGCACTGGCTCAAGCTCGATCTGCGCATTCGGGTCGTCCTCCGTAACCTCACGCATATCCCAATAGCCAAGGTAACCGTAAGCGCTCGCGAATACCGAATAGAAACCCGCCGGGATCTCACCGAAATCGAAGTCGCCGTTCTCGTCGGTGGTGGCGGAGTAGTAGCCGAACGGCTCCGGTGGCTCTGGAAGCGAGGACGCGCCGTGTCCGGGGCGATTGCGGTAGCGCAATCGCTGCATCGCCAGATTGTCCGGGCTCTGGTCGTAGCCCTCGCCGCCACCTTCGCCCTCCGACGGCGGCGGAGCATAAGCCTGCTCGGCGAGCTCGTTGGCATCCGTGTCCTCCATGCCACCCGCGAGCGGCATAATGAGTCCGCGGTCATCAAGCCAAGGCTCCTCGCCCACATAGACAAATTCCACATAGGCACCCTCAATGCCATTGCCATCAGGATCGTGGACATTGCCGGCCACGTGCACGGGAATGATTGGCTCCAGCGCAATCTCGGCATCAATGACCCGGTCGGACTCCTTCTCGTAATACGCGCCGCTATTCAGATAGCCCTCGGCGCTGGCACCGAGATACGGCGGATAGGGAGGCATCACCTCGGGAGCGCCCGATCGCCCGTTCGCCTCGCCCTGTGCCCGCGGCACTTCTTCCATCACGTAGTACCAGCCGCCGCTGGAATCACCGGTTACGACCGCGTCGGGAATTCCGGCTCCGGTATCAGCGTCGCGGATGTAGCCTCGAACGGTGTAGCCTTCCGGAGGCGGGGTAGGTGTCAGCAGATTGAGATAGACGAGTTGCTGAGTGGTCTTGCCCGCTTCTACCGCCAGGCTGACCATCTCCAGACGGTATCCCAGATGGTAGGCGAGCAACTGGTAGCGGCCCGGCGGCACTTCGGAGAAACTGAAGGTGCCGTCTTCACCCGTTACATTAAACGCCGCCCAGCCATCAGCATCCTCGCTCACGCCCTTGAAGAGCACGACCAGCGCATCGCAGAGTGGCTCATTGTTTTCGGCATCGAGGATCAACCCGTTCACCACACCACCTTCGGCATCCGGATCGCCGAAGCGGAGAGCGACATTGCTCTCGGCGGGGTCAACCTCGCGCTCTCCCAAGAGAATCCCCTGATGCCGGAAGCCCAGCCGCATCGGTCCGGTAGCAGGCACCAGTTCCTGGGGAATCGTGAACTCGCCGACAGCGTCTGTGGACAGACCGGCATCCTCACCGTTAATGAGGATGGACGCATCCGCAATCGGATTGCCGTAGGGGTCAGCGATGGTCCCGCTCACGTCATGCGTAGCTGGCGGAGGAGGCGGCGGCGCAGGACCAACGCCCGGTGGCGTCCGCTTACTTCCACCACACGAAGCCAGCAGCGCAATGACTGCAAACCCTATAACAACAAACACTAACCTTCTCATAATCGCCCTCCCTTTGATTTGGGATTCGTTCACTCGGCATTATTCTACCCCACTACGCCTTTTGCATGGGTAACCACTGGTGGATAAATCCCAGGGGACCAGTTCGCGCAGTTTCCCGCTTTGCCGGCAACTATCGGTTACAGCGGCGGTGATTTCTAGCAGCACCAGGAGAAATCCGTCAAGGAACTCGCCAGATCCCTTTGCCATTAGGCGGGCAATGGCTTAGAATGAGAAACCTATGGACTCCAAGATGACGTGGCAGGAAGCGCAGACCCGACTGTTGGCGTGGGCGCAGCCAGCGCATGCGGATGCGGTACGGTTGCCGCACGCTCTTTACACCTACACCGATCAACCGCTTCCGGCCGAACACCCCTACCCGCCGTTCAATATCGCCCTGACGCAGGGCTATGCGGTGAACCACGAATATGTAACGAGGCAACTCCGTCAGCCGTCTGGCTCGGTGCAGCTTCGCATTATGGGCCGGGTGCCGGTGGGCAAAGCACGCAAGGGAGCACCGATTGCCGACCGCGCTTTCAGGGCACGGGCAGGCGACTTAATGCCGGAGTGGCTGGACACAATTGTGGATGAACCACCGTCTCGCCAATCGGAAGGATCCGATCGCCTGCTCCTTGAGTCGATACCCGAGAAGTTCACCGGCGTAATGCCCGCGGGCAGCATCATTCCGCAGCAAGAGAAAATCATCAACGCTCCTCGCCGCCTGGGGTATCCTGAGCTAGCGATTCTCGCAGCCCAAGGCAAGGATGAAGTTCATGCATTCGTGAAGCCGATGACGGGGCTGCTGGTAATCGGCACAACGTTGCGTCCTCCCGACGCACCAAAAGCCTCCCGCGAGCGAATGCCGGACATTATGACGCCAATGTTCCAGTATATCTTCAACCGCTGGCAGTTCCCGTTCCTCTCCCTGGGTATCCACGAGGGCAACCTGACCGAACACCTCACAGCAGCGTCGGAGCAGGTGGACATTCTCCTCGTTACCGGTATCATCCCGTACAAGCAATGGACGCAGACGGCGGATTCCCTGGAGCCCGCTTTCACCGTCCGCATACGCAGTCTGCACCACCCACTGGGGCATCTGTTTCTGGCGGCAGAAGCCAAGGGAAGATGGGTGTTCTTCCTTCCGTATCATCCTGTCTTTGGTCTCGCGTTGTATGCACTGCTTCTGCTTCCCTTCCTCTTTCGCATGAGCGGCGACCCAGAAGGTTATGTTCCCTTCCGGCAAGGACGGCTGATGGAAGGCGCAGTGGCAGAAGTCCCCGACGATGACATCTGGATTGGCGAGGAGAAGATGACCCGCGATTTCGCCAAGACGCCGGAGCTGAAGTTGCTGAAGCAGGTCTCCCGCGCCTCCATGGCGACGCTTGCTCAGGGTAACTGTCTTGCCATTCCGCGCTCCACCTCAGCGGATCCGCAGCCGGGTGACTTCGTAGCCATACTCCGATACTGAGCCTGAGCGTCCGGCGGCTCATCCACATCCGTTGCGAGATCCGCCGAGCTGCCTGCAACTCCATCTGAAGAAGCATCTGTTCCTGAGCCTTCAGCCGGAATCTTGAGTGGCGGCGGGGGTGAAGCCGCAAAAAGCACCGAGCCTGCCCCCAAAACCCTCACCCTGCCGCTTGCCGAAGGCTCGCTCTACGTCGAAGCCTACGAATCGCTTACATTCGACCGACCCAGTCGGCGCATAGTCCTTGACGGTAATGCCCTGATGGTTATGGCGAATGTGCAGGTGGAAGCCGACCACATTGAGATAAACGACCTGGCGAAGAACGCCTACCTGAAAGGCAGCATCGCGATTCAGCAGGATGATGACGTCATCTTCGCTGATGAAGGTTACTTCAGCTACGAGACCCGTGAGTTTGAGCTTATCAACGTGTCGGGCAACACCTCGGGTCCGCAGGTGAACGGAGTCATCTACTTTCGGGCAGAGGAGGCCAAGGGGAACCTTGACGACTTCAGGATGCACAAGGTCTGGCTCAGCACCTGCCCGCCCACCTGCCTCGTCTACGAATACGAGCTTACATCGAAGGATGCACGAATGCAGCGGGACAAGGTGCTGATGCTCTATCGCGTTTACGCCTATGCCCGGGAGCACAAGATAATGTTCCTGCCGCAACTGGCGATTCCTCTCAAGCGATACCGCCCTTTGCGGCAAACCCGCTCTCCCATCGAGCAGAACTATGGCTACAATCGTCAGGAAGGTGCGTTCGCCAAGTTTGCCTATACCTACGACCAGCGCTTCATCGAATCGGTAACTCCGGCTCTGCTCGGCGTGATGCTGCTCGATCTGACGCAGAAGCAGGGCACGGGCTTCGGCTTGCGCCAGGATTTCTTAACTCCTCTCGGAGTCACCACTCTGCGGGGCAAATACCAGCGGCAGTACCAGGGACCGCTCGATCCCACCACGGGTGAGCGCGGCAAGCCAGACCGCAACTATCAGCTAGGTCTGCTGCAGGAGCTGAACTTCGGTCGCAATCTCACCGGCAACTTCAGCGTCAAGCGCGAGAACACGTATCGCATCTACCGTACGCGCACGAACACCATGAACAGCAACCTGAGTCTCAGCTACACCAGCGGCAATCTCAAGAGCAGTCTCTCAGGTTCACAGAGCACGAACATCACCGGAGGCTACACGAGCTCGTCTGGCAGCGAAATCGCGCTGCGGAAGAACACCAACGCGTCGCTCGGTCTTAGTAACACCTTTCGGCTCAGTCGCTTGTCCACGCTAACGATCAATCCCAGTATGAACCAGCGCAAGACCAACGATGGACTGCCCGCCGATCTCGAAGGCAAGTTTCTTTCCACTCTGACTTTCAACCGGAAGGACTACACCGCCACCCTGACTTACCAGGAATCGCCGATCGACCTTGACGGGGACCGCTACACCAAGGATGATCGGATGCCGGTCAACAACATCCAGCCCGGTCTGAAGCTGAACTTCCCCCGCACGACCTTCAGCCAGAACTCACCTTTCACCGGTCTGCACTTGGAACTCGCGAAGGTCACCAAGAAACTGCGCAACGAGACCGACATCCATCCGATTCTGCGTTTCAAGGCAGACACCGGACTCTCGCGCTCCTTCGGGCAGTCTCGGGGAACCCGCTTCTCTCCTTCGCTCAAGTTCACCCAGTATATGTACGGCGACGGGAATGCACAGTACGTGCTGAGCCCGAGTGCCACCCTCAACTACGATGACCGGCGATGGTTCAAGAGCAACTTCAGCTGGAGCCGCTCGGTGCAGCACGGGGTCAAGAACCCGCCGGTTCGCGGTGAAGCCATCCGCTCCCGCCACAGCGCGAACTTCAACATACAATTCTATCAGGAGCCGGTCTGGGACTGGAAACTAAGCAGCAGCTACAACTTCATGAGCCGGCGCTGGGGCACTCTCAACTCGACGATGCACCTCGACCCCAATCCCAATTTCGGCGCCACCTTCACCACCAGTTACAGCATTGAGACCGAGACGTTCCAGCCGTTAAGCACCAATATGCAGTTCTTCTCCCCCGCAGACAACTGGCAGCTCAGCGTCAACCTGACCACGCCCTTGCAGGGCTATAGCCTCACGCACCGACCTTTCCCCATCCAGCGGCTCACGTGGAGCTACTCCCGCCGCTACAAGCGCGGATGGAACTTCTACCTATACAGCTCGCAATCCGGCAGCTCGAAAGGAGCCCTGTTTGACCGCGTGCAGATTCAGAAGCGCAACACCTGCACCACTCTCAACTTCGGCTTTATCGGCGACCGGAAAGAGTACTACATGTCCATCTTCATCAACGCTTTCGGGCGCTATCCGGTGGAGACCTTCGCCAAGCAAACGGACGAAGGATGGGACTTCTGGGTGAATACGCCGACCGCGGACGTCTTCTCTCTTCAGCGAGGACTGGGCGCCGCGTTCGGTGGCTCAACCGGTTACAGCTACGGCACCGTCGGTCCGCGCGGAGGCGGATGGACGGGAGAAACCTACGGCGCCAGTCCGGGGATCCAGTACTAGAGTAGCTCGATCAGGCGCTCACGCTGCCGCCGATGTCGGTCGACGAAGTCGGCGACACGCTCACGGAAGACCTCGGCGCGAAAACGCTCCAGCGCCTCCTTTTTCAGCTTCTCCAAAGTACCCACGCTCACGGAACGCTCCGTGCACGCCGGCATATCGCACTCTCCACAGAAGGAACTCAGCTTGGGATCATCTCCCACCCCGACGAAAGGCACCCCTGCGATGAGTGCCGCCACCAGCCCGTGATAGCGCTCGCTGACAACCAGCTTGCACTGCCGCAGTTTGCGCACAAAACTGGAAGCGTTCAGCAAAGCCAGCGACTCACGGTCCAGGCGCCGTCCCAGATGTTCAATCCGTCGCGGCTGCTTCCATTCATCTTCCTGCAACACCGCCACCAGATACCGACCGTCGGGAGGAAACTGCGGCGAGCTGAGAAGCGGCGAGCCCACTTGCGCCCGCACGACAAAGCAGTAGTCCCAGCTCTCGCCGCCAGCCGGTTCGTACTCCCAGTCCGGAAGCGCGGCGAAAACAGCGTCACTCGTCAGCAGCCGTCTGTCCGATGGCACCGACTCCGCCGCCCACATCGCAGAGCGCCGATCCCGCGCCGAGAAGAACTGGAGCTGCGAAAGCACTTCACGCGTCCGCGCCTCCCATAACTCACCTCTAATGGGCCCCAGTCCCTGGTTCAACATCATCGCCGCACGACCCCCGCGAAGGAAAGCGCTGATGATGCTCAGGTAATAGCCCAGCGAACGATTGCTGGTGCGGTTTTGCAGCAGACTCCCGCCAGGGCAGATCAGATGGGATGACTTCCGCAGACCCAGCGAGCAGGGAAGCAGCGGTCCCATCTGCACCAGATCAAGCCCCGGCCACAATTCGCCTAGGTGTTCACGATAGGCGGCATTCGCAGGACGCTTGACCGTCACCGCCAGCTCAAACCCTTTCTCCCGCAGAATGTCACCGTAACCGCGAAGGAAACACTCCA
The DNA here is from genome assembly GCA_002050035.1 of Planctomycetales bacterium 4484_113. GTDB lineage: Bacteria > 4484-113 > 4484-113 > 4484-113 > 4484-113 > 4484-113. Next base: position 13,187 of record MVCR01000054.1, read on the forward strand.
GGATGAGTTCATCTCCCCAGTTGCCGGCTCCGAAATAGCCAAGCAACAGCGCACGCTTCACTGGCTCATCCCCGCCTTCCACCACATTCGCCCAAGCGCTCGCAGCAGCAGGAATGCAACGTAACTGCCGAGGAAGACAACGAGACTGAGCAGCAATCCCAGAGAAGTGCGAGAGATGCTGACCAGCAACGGCGTATGCAGGTGGCTGTAAGTATTGATGACGCTCTCAAGTCCCAGCGTGCCGGCAGCGAGCAAAAGCAGACTCGCCCGGTGTCGCCACGGAAGTACGAGGAAAAACCAAATCAGGGCGAAGCTGCCCACCAACTCGGCAGTGCGCGGGCGCAGACCAAGCAACGCTTCCATCCCGCTGCGCAAATTGTGCTCCGGCGCCGTAACCAGAATCCCGAACTCATTTCCCGCCCGCAGCAGTGCAAGCGCCAGTGCCGCCAGGAGTACAACCAGCAGCGTTAAGTCGAGGTAGCTCACGTCATACCCCAGAAGACGCTGCAAGCGCAGCACGAGATTGCGCGCATTTCGCTGCCATGACAGCGTGCCCAGATTATATGTGTAAGCCAGGACAACCAGCACCGGCAGACCACGAGAAAGCATTACCCCATGGAATGCTTCCATGCGCGTAAAAGTACCGATGCTGTGCATCAGCGCGTGCACAATAAGCCCGCCGGCGAGCGCAGTCAGAAACGCGAGCCCGAAAGCGATAAACGCCGATCCCAGGGGCATCAGACACTTCCGTCTTTGCAGCGCATTCCCCTCCGTGAGATAACCCAATGCCAGACCGAAACCGATCAGCGGAGCCAGAAGCGCAACCACGAGTGCGCCCGCACATACCGTTAGATCACGCCACGCAGAGCTCCACACAAGAGCGAATGCCAGTACCGCCGCAACGAGCATCGTTGCCGGATGAAGAAGGAAACCGGCAAGGCGTCTTCCGGGAAGGAACATAACTACGAATGCCGCCAGCGCGAGATACGCGAGCAGAAGCACACACGCCCGCGCAAGCAGCGGAGCGTCTCCATGCGGGTTCTCCAGCGACAGCGAAAGCTCAAAGCCAAGACGCCCTTCAAGAGCGACCCGCAGGTTGTGAATGAATCTCTTCTGCTGCTCTCCTATCGCCTTCCCCATTTCGCCACCCGCAGGTAGCAGCTCGCATCCCGCAAGCGGATGGATGTAAAGCACTCGCGGATTGCGTTCCTTCACCGCCCGCAGGTAGCGCGCCAGCATCGCCTGCGGAGACATCTTCACGATTTCTTCCGGCGGGATAGTATGCACCCAGAAGACGCGCCGGGGCGTCAGCAGATGCGCAAGCTGCTTCAGACCCGCAATCTCCGAGAACTCCACCATGCCCAGGTCTCCCGAGAGAAGACGCGCCGTATCGCCAAGATTCCCCGGATAGCCGGGCACCCGAGTGCCGGAGAAAATCGTGAGCGATGACCGATGCGCGTCCTGAGGAATCGCAGCGAACTTCTCTGCCAACGCAGACGGGCCCAACAGACCATTGCCGGTGGGGCGGAAGACATATGCGTAATCAACCGGCAGCGGAAACTCCGGTCGCAGATAGAAGTCCAGCGCCAGCGCATTCTCTTCCTCTTCAGATACTGGTGGCAGCTTCACCAGCAGCAGAACATGGTCTCCGGCGCCGCTGGCCTGCACATCATATCCGCCCGCCAGTTGATACGCCAGGCTCCGCCGCACACGACCAGCCAGCACTTCCGCCAGCCTGCCGCTCTCAGGAATCCCGGCATCAGATTCTGTCCTGCCGGACGACGGCGCGGATGTGCCCTCGGCTTCCTGCATCAGCGAATCGCAAAATAGGAGCCGCACCGGCAGGTAGATGCGGAACACCCTTCCCTGATCGGCCATCAGCTCCAGCTTCTGCATATATCCCCGCTCCCGCAGTTCGCGGACAGTCGCCTCGTTCACCGCGATACCCGCAGGCGACGGTATCCGCACCGCCACGCCTTGCTGCGCTAGGCGCGAGAATCCGGCGGAATCATATACGAGCAGTACCTTCCGGTAGGCGCGATCCCATGCTATCCGCTGTGCCAGCAAGACACACGAGCCCGCAATCCCTAGCACGAGGAAAAGACCAACGAGAATGCGGGTGAATCGCTCCATAACTCTTCTGCGACTACAGCTTCAAACCGCGGAAATAAAAGTGCGCCTCCTCATCAACCGTCAGACGCGCCTCATGCCGCGAGGCGACCATATAGTGATGCAGCGGCGCGAGTTCGGGTTCGGTCAGGGGTTCGCCGCTGGTCAGGTCGAGAATCGTCGTGTCTCCCAGATTAGCCTCGCGCAGGTGCAGCGGGTGCTCGGATGGCTCCAGCAGTACGAACTCCACCCCCGACTCCAGCTTGAGAAAGCCGCCAGCTTCCACCTTCATCTCCCGCCAAACGGCATGCCAGTCAACATAGGTTTTCGTCACCAGCGGGTCTTCCTTGCTACCGGGCGAGGGCGGTCCCGCCACTGCCACACGCAGGATGAGGGTCGCAAGAATCAACACCACGCATACCAGCATCGCTATGCCAACGCCTCTCCGAGACATCATTTCACCTCCCCATCGTTACCCGCACCCTCTGATGCCGGTTGGATCGCCCCCGAGCTGTGGGCGGATATGAGCAGCCGGTCGCTGCTCATCTGGCAGTTATCAATCACGAGGTCGGTCTGTAGCTCGTCCAAACGGATGCGAGGAGAGAGCTGGACAAAAACGCTCTGAAAGAGCTCCTTGCCGGTCTGAACACCCACCACTTCAAAGTCGGTGATATTCAGGCGAAGCTCCTTGTTTCCGTAGAACTCGAAACTGCCGTTGCCCTTGAGCTGCCACTGCCGACCGAGCGCGTCCACGGTTGCATTCGCTTCCACGCGACCTTGCGGCGCCTGCTCATCCGGGGGAATGAACTTCAGTGTCACTTCTTTTAGGCCGACACGCCGCCCCCTCTCCACCCAAGCATTTCCCAACGCCTCAGCCGTAATGGACACCTTGACCTGCGCGCTGCCCACCCTCTTCAGCACCGATCCGCGCCTCAGCACGAGACTGACCAGGTCGAAGTCCACGTCCTCAGTTCTCAGGTCGAGGTCGCGCATAGCAATACCGGAGAGTTTCGCTTCGGAGGAGCGAAGGCGAATCGCCCTCACGCGCCCGGCGAGGGTATCGAAAACTGACCCACGGTCGATCTCCACCGTGGAGCTGGGCGGAAGCATGAACCGACGCCGCAGGCTGTCCGCGAGCTGACCCTCCATGAAGTTCAGCAGAAGGAAGTAGGCGCCAACCGCGATGAGCGCAACCAGGACGATAATCGTGGCCAGGAAGTTGATGAAGCGCTGGATACAGCCCACCTAGTTCACCTCCACCCACCAGTCCACAATGTCCGCCTCTTCGGGCGGCACCTCCGGCGTGTTGTCCTGATTCGCCAGATTCGTCCGCTCCTCGTCGTTATCAAAACCAGCCTGCACCATCACCATTACCGGCCGCAGCAGCCAGTCCAGCTCCATCCCTTCGTCAAGCGGATTGCTGTCCTTGTCCACACCGGTGGTCGCTGTAAGGAAATCCACCAGGAACTGCTCCGGCACATTCTCGTTCAGGTCGGTGAAAAGCTGCGCATCCAGACGAATCTCAATGTAATTGCGTCCGATATTGATGCCCCGTACCCAATTCTCAGTGCCCACCGAATACGGGATCTCATCAGTCCAGTAGAGATTGGCCCCATGGAACTTGGCATCAGCGCCGCCGGTGAGGAGTGTCACGGAGTTTCCATCGCTGCCGTCAAACGAGTTGGTCACCGCCAGATCCAGCAGTGTGTCGCCGTTGAAGTCAATCAGCACCGCCGACTCAGGTCCCTTGCCGGTGGGTGCAGTTGTCGCATCACCGTAGCCGCCTCCGCCATCCCCGAAAAGCGTGCGCACACGATTGCCATCCGGCGTATTCGCGCTTTCCACCACAATCAGATCGGAAACCCCGTCCCGGTTCAAGTCTGCCACCAGCACCTTGGACGGAGCATGCCCCACCGGTATCACCACCGGCTCGTCGTAGCCTCCTTCCACCGCGCTCAGGAAAACGCTCAGCGAATTGCCCCCTTCCCCGTCGAGCCGGTTCGCCACCACGATATCAGGCACAGCGTCGTCATTGAGCGATTCAACTGCCAGACTCGCCGGCTGAGC
>MVCR01000055.1 GCA_002050035.1 Planctomycetales bacterium 4484_113
CCCGAAGGCGTGGATGAAACGCTCTTTTCGCAGTTGAAGGAAGCACTGCGGGACGCGCTCCAAGACACCTGGACGACAGGCGTCCCGCCTGTCGGCACTGGCGAGACGCCCGTGATCCAGGGAGAAGAAAAGAAGCTCGTATCCAAGCCACCGACTGGCGAAGCCAATCGTGTGAACGACCTCACCCTCACCGACAACGGCGATGAGACCAACGAATGGATCGATGGCAACGCCGACAGCGTCATCAACATCCAGGACATCACTCCCCTGGCGGCGCACTTCTTCTGCGATGTGGCGGGATATGAGATTGAAGGCGCGACCGTTGGCGGAGATTTCTCAACGTTCAAGATGGTGGATTTCCCCGTAGGGGCATGGCATGCCATGCCCCTACAGCTTGAACACACCTTCTCCGCCGGAGAAGCGGGAGCGCTGGCGAGATTCCGCGTGGTGCCGGTGGATTCGTGGGGCGAGAGCGGCATTGCCTCCAACGAGGTCGAGCTTGCAGCGGGGCGCGGCGACTGGTGGATGTTCGGACACGAACCACAACACACGCACCGGAGTCCCTTCGTCGGCCCTCAGACCGGAAATCTCAAGTGGAAGTTCGACACCGGAGCCGTCGTGTATTCCAGTCCTGCCATTGGTGCAGACGGAACCATCTATGTGGGGACTTGGGGCGACTACTTCTACGCGATGAACCCGGATGGCACACTCAAGTGGAGGTGCGAGGGTGTTACGAGTGCGTACTCAAGCCCTGCGATTGGGGCTGACGGCACGATCTACGTGGGGACCTTCGACAACTACCTCTATGCCATTAACCCTGAGGGCACGGTGAAGTGGAGGTACGAAACAGCCGGGAGTGTTTACTCCAATCCCGCGATAGGTATAGATGGAATTGTGTATGTTGGCAGTGACGATTCTTTCTTCTACGCCATGAATCCCGATGGGACACTCAAGTGGCGTTACAAGACCGGATGGAGTGTGAATTCAAGCCCAGCGATAGCGCAAGATGGCACTCTCTATGTGGGTAGCGAGGATGGCTACCTCTACGCTGTGAGCCCTGATGGCACGCTCAAGTGGAAGTACGAGGCACACGCTCCTGTAGTCTGTTCCAGTCCAGCGATAGGAGGCGATGGCACAACCTATGTAGGCAGCGACTATGGCGATCTCTATGCCGTCTGTGCTGATGGCACCGTCAAGTGGTCATACGAGATGGGCCAGGTGGTATCCAGCCCTGCCATAGGGGCAGATGGCACCATCTACATGGGAAACTGCGACCACTACCTCTATGCCGTCAATCCCAATGGAGCGGTGAGGTGGACATACGAGACCGCTGGGTTCATATTCTCTAGTCCAACAATAGGCGGAGACGGCACCGTTTATCTGGGAAGCTCTCACTACGTGTACGCACTGAACCCTAATGGCACGCTAAAATGGCGGTATAGCGCGGGATCCAGCGTACATTCCAGTCCTAGTATCGGTGCCGACGGCACGCTCTATGTCGGAAGCGATGACGGCTATCTCTACGCATTCGCGGACTAGTCGGGGTGCGCAGTCGCTTCTTCTCACACCGATGCACCCGCGCTAACCGCCCCATTTCCCTTCCCCCTGTATAATCAAAGGCTGCTTGGATAGCTCGAAGGAAAAACACCGGGCGAAGGATTTCCTGCCGGTCGCCGAGTCGCGGCTGACCCCGCTGTTCAAGCAGTATCTTTCCATCAAGCGCGAGCATCCCGATGCCATCCTGCTCTACCGGCTCGGCGATTTCTACGAGATGTTCGGCCCCGACGCCGAGACCGCGAGCGACATCCTCGGCATCGTTCTCACCGCGCGCCAGGTGGGCAACGGGCACAAGGTGCCCATGTGCGGCGTCCCCCACCATTCGCTGATGCGCTATGTGAAGCGACTGGTGGAGGCGGGGCAGAAGGTGGCGCTCTGCGACCAGTTGGAGGAACCAACTCCGGGAAAGAAGCTGGTGCGCCGTGATGTCACCCGCATCATCACCGCGGGCACCCTGGTGGAGGACGAGTTCCTGAGCGAGGATTCCGGCGTGTTTCTGCTCGCGCTGGCAGAGCATCGCAAGCGCATCGGCTTTTGCCTCCTGGAGTCAGCCGGCGGGCGCGTTGGCTTCACCGAGCTTAAGCTGGGCAAGGACGATGCGCGACTGGTCACCGAGATCGAGCGCGTCCGACCGCAGGAGGTGCTGATTGACGAGGCGCTGCTCAAGCTGCCCGCGCTGGCGACATTCTTCAGCGACCATCCGCTGCTGGCGAAGCACACTTTCAAGAAGGAAATCTCCGAGAGTGATGCTGCCTTCTTCGTGCAGAAGTTCCTCGGCAGCGAGTTCCTTGCGAGCTTCGGTCTGGCGAAGCGTCCTGCAGCGCAGATGGCTATTTTCCAGCTCGTGAAGTACCTGAAAGAGGTCTTTCGCGTGGAAGCGCCGAAGCTGTTCTTCCAGCAAATCTCGCTGGATGAAAGGCTGATTATTGACGAGCGCGCGCAGTGCCACCTGGAGCTCTTCCAGCTTTCCGACACCACCGGCACTGGCGCAGCAGATCTCGCGCGTGGCTTGTTGGGCATCCTCGACCATGCAAGAACGCCGATGGGTCGGCGTCGGCTGCGCGAGCGGCTGGCGGCGCCTTTCCGGCAGGTTGAGACCATTGTGCAGTATCAGGAAGCGGTGGCAGAGCTGGTAGAAGATGAGGTGTTGCGCTCGGCGCTCGCGGAAGCCCTGTCGTCGATTCCAGACATTGAGCGCAGTTTGAACCGCGTGCTCTATGACCGCAGCCGCCCGCAGGATGCTGTGAAGCTGGGGCAGGCAGTGGCGGCGTTTCCCCATCTCAAGCGAATCCTTGCGCAAGTGCAATCGCCGCTTCTGAGCGAGAACTTCGGGGGAGCGATGCCCTTGGAAGAGGAGCTGGGTTCGTTTCTTGCTTCGGCGCTTGCCCCGGAGCCGCCGGCGCGGGCGGAGGATGGCGGCGTTATTCGTGACGGCTTCAACGAGGAGCTTGATCGCTTGCGCGCACTGGTCTCCGATGGCGAAGGCTGGTTCAAGCGCCTGCAAGAGCGCGAGCGGGAGCGGACGGGCATCCGCTCGCTGCGGGTCAAGCATACGAGCGCCTTCGGCTGGTTCATCGAAGTGACAAAAGCGAACCTGCACCTGGTGCCGGAGGACTACCGGCGGCGCCAGACGCTGGTCTCCTGCGAGCGGTTCGTCACCGAGGAACTTGCGCAGCACGAGGCGGAGCTTGCGGAAGCGCAGGAGAAGGCGCTCTCGCTGGAGCAGGAGCTCTACACGCAGGTGCTCTCGCGCATCAAGGAACACGCGGACGCTCTCCATACCGCCGCTGAGTTCATTGCCGAGACCGATTATCTGCTTGCCCTAGCGGAGACGGCGCGAGCGGAAAGATGGGTGCGACCGCGGGTGGATGATTCCGGCGTCATCGAGATAAAGGGTGGGGTACATCCGCTGGTGCAGCGTGCGGTGGGGCGCCAGCGCTTCGTCGCTAACGATGCTTACCTCGATGGTTCGAACGTGCAGATAAACGTCATCACGGGTCCTAATATGGGAGGCAAGAGCACCTATCTGTGTATGATCGCGCTCATCGTCATCCTCGCGCAGATGGGCGGCTTCGTCCCTGCCGAAAACGCGCGCATCGGCTGTATCGACCGCATTTTCACCCGTATGGGGGTTACTGACGCCATGGTTACCGGCAAGTCCACCTTTATGGTGGAGATGGTGGAGACCGCGGAAATCCTCAATATGGCGACCGAACGCTCGTTGGTCATCCTTGACGAGATCGGGCGTGGAACCTCCACCTACGACGGTATCAGTATCGCTCGTGCGGTGGTGGAGTATCTGCACGATGGCAAGCGAGCGCATCCGAAGACGCTTTTCGCCACGCATTACTTCGAGCTCACCGAGATGGCGGAGATTATGGCGCGAATTCGCAATCTCAAGGTGGAGGTGCGCAATGTGGATGGCGAGCTGGTATTCCTCTACAAGGTGCTACCCGGCTTCGTCGACGAAAGCTATGGGGTAGAGGTCGCCCGTCTCGCCGGGCTGCCGCCGGAAGTTGTGGAGCGAGCGCGCGCCATCCTTGCCGAGCTAGAAGAAGTCAAGCGCGAATCACTCTCCCGCAGCCGTCGTATAATGCAGCTCGGACTGTTCGGCGAGCGGAAATCATAAATGGGAATCTCGATTGAGATTGAATCGGTGCGCGAGCGGCTGGTGCAGGAACTTCCCGCCGAGCTGATGGCGCATTCCGAGCGCGTGGCAAAGTACGCACAAGAGCTTGCGCAAAGATTCGGCTATGAGGATGATGAGCGGATTGAGCTGGCAGGGCTGCTGCATGACAACTGCAAGCACTACGGGCGCGAAGAGCTCCTGGCGCTGGCGCAAAGAGTCGGTTATGAGCCGGATACATATGAACTGGCGGCGCCGGAAGTCTTGCACGCTCCCCTGGGCGCGCGCAGGCTGTGGCGCGATTTCGCTATCGTTGACCGCGAAGTGATGCTCGCGGTTGCCGGACACACTACGGGCGGTCGGAATCTGGGCAAGTTGGGACGCATCATCTACTGCGCCGACAAGCTGGAGCCGGCACGCGATTTCCCGAGTGCAGACCACTTGCGCTCTCTGGCGGAGCGCAGTTCGTTGCGTGAATTCTGCGTGGCGGTTGTAGCGGCGAATCTTGATTACCTCTCGGCGAACCATCGGGTGATTCATCCCGCATCGCTTGAGTTCTACAATGAGCTGGCGGGGAAGAGCAGCCATGCCTAAGCTGGCGGACAAGTTCCTGGGCTCGGAGCGCGAGCGAGTGCGAAGCTCGCATCGGCGCACGCGGGGGAGGGGGGAGCCGCTTCCGGAGAACGTGCGCGATGCGGTCGAGCGGCATCGTCAGCGGCAGCATCGAGCGTGGCTGGTGCTGACCTATGTCCTCATTGCCGCGGGCATTCTGATGATTGGCTTGCTGCTATGGCCGCTCAAGACACCTACTGGCGGATACACCAACCGCGGGCGCATCATTTATAACGCCGTTGCGCCCATAAAGCCGCTTTCCTACTATTTTCAGGGTGCCGGGGACGTATACCTGCTGCTCGTTGGCTTGGATCACGATCCCCCTCATCGCAGCGACGCCGTGATGGTGGTCCACATTGACCTTCGCAACCTGCGGGCGAGGGTGCTCTCGGTGCCGCGCGACTTGCGCCTGTGGCAGCCCAGCGGGCACAAAGACAAACTAGCGCATGCCTATGTTTTCGGGCAGGAGAGGGAGAAGGATGGGGCCGGCTGGGTGCAGAAGAGTGTGGAGCGCCTGCTGGGAATTGATATCCCCTACTACTTGGTCATCGACTTCAGCGAGTTCGTACAGGTTGTGGACGAGGTCGGTGGCGTAGAGCTTACCGTAGAGAAACCCCTCAAGTACCACGATCGGGCGCAGAACCTCCATATCGATATTCCAGCGGGAGCGCAGCACATGGATGGCGAGACTTTGCTCAAGTACGTGCGCTTTCGGCACGATGCGCTGGGTGATATCGGGAGGATGGCTCGTCAGCAGAAAGCAATTGACGCCATTCTGCGTGCGGTGAAGAAGGGCGGGATATGGCGCCGGGCGCCGGCACTGGTGAGCCAGTTCTACAGCGCCGTTACGACCAATCTCACGGCGGACCAGTTGGTGGCGCTGGCGCGCAAGCTCTCGCAAATGCGAGAGGATTCCATTCGTGGGCGGACGCTTGCCTCCGAACCCTTAGAGATTGATGGCGTGTCATACCAGGAGACCACCCCCGAGGCAATTGCCAGCTCGGTGGCTTTTCTCAGTGATTTCTCGCCGCCACCGGCAAGGGCACCGGGTAGTGCCGGGGCTGCGGCTGGTGAGGAAACCGCGCAGAAAGGGTAGAATTGAATGCCCGAGAGAGTGGACCTTGATATGCGGAATGAAACTACCCAACCGGGACCTGCGCAGCCTCTCTCCCGGCGCAAACTGCGCCGTCGCAGCTTCGAGCTCCTGTTCGAGCTCGCTCAGCACCCGGGAGTCACCATGCGCGAGCTTCTGCAACGCTGTTTCGAGAATCGCATCGGCGGCGAGCAGAACAACGGTGGCATCGCCCTATTCGCACCTGGCGACGCAGAGGACGGAATCATCGTAGGTGAAATGGACGCAGGTGGTCGTGCTTTCATCTCGGATCTCTGCACCTCGGTCAGCGAGCACCGAAAGCTCCTGGACACTGTTCTCGGACGCTACCCGCGCGAGTGGAAGTTCGAGCGACTGGGCTTGCCGGAGCGAATAATCCTCCGCATGGCTCTGGCGGAGCTTCTGTTTATGAGCACCCCCGAGAGGATAGTGATAAACGAGGCGCTGGAGTTGGCGAAACTGTACGCGGAAACCGATGCGCCTAAGTTCATCAACGGTATTCTGGGCGCGGTATCGCGCGACCTCGACAAGATCAGGCAGGAGCAGCGCCTTGAGTAATCGGCGATGCCTCCACCTGGTGCTCGTTCTTCTGGTGCTTGCGGTGCTTGCACTCGGCTCCTGCCGCGAGCGGCAAGGTGGGCGGGGGAAGAAGCCCGATTGGGTCGAGGTCACATCCACGACACTGCATGTCACCTTCACCTATGACCGCAACGTGTTCACCGACCTTGTGGAAAGCAGCACGGCTGAGTTTCCGGTGCGGCTAGTCAGCCGGCACTATACGCTGGGGCTGAAGAGGCTTTCCGGAGTTGGTGGATTCCTGACAAAGGAGCCGGGAAGCGATTTCTTCAAGTTCTTCAGCGGTGGGATCGTCCGCAGTTTCATCGACCATAACGGGATGAGCCTCCTGGAGCAGGAGACTCTGGAGGACTTTACCGCGCAGGGGCGTCCGGGAGTAGTGCAGTTCCTGCATATGCAGCTTCCCGAGAAGCGTTCCCGCGTGCCCGCCTACATACCGAGCGATGTGGAAGAAGTCTATCTCTACTACTTCCACTACTACTTCCCGCCGGATTACTGGTACTTCGCCGCCATCGCCAGGCAGCGCCTTTCTCCGGAGGACATCGCCTATATCGTCAGCTTCATTGACAGGGTGGATTTCACCTGGCGCCCTGCGGAAACCGAAGCTGGCGAACCTGAGCCATAGCGCCGCCGGCACTGGCTGGGGAGGACACCTGCAAAGCACTGAATGGGGGCTCTTCCACGGCGTTGGCTGTATCTTCCTTGCGAGGAGGCTATTGCGGGGATATAATGAGAGTAGCTGGAGGACGCTGGAGGTGTCGCCGATGAAGAAGATGGAGCTTATCCTGCGGGTTGCCGCGCTGTGCGCAGCCTGCGTGCTGCTGCTTTCGTGTGGGAGCGGAAAACAGTCGTCAGTCGTCAACTCTCAGCCGTCAGACGGGAGGACGGGCGTCCCCGTCCGTCATTGTCCCGCCCCGCCTGCTTCGTTTAAGGTTGGGGATCCGCCGCCTTTCCAGGCAGCAGAGATTCGGGGAGCGCCGTCTTTCCAGGCGGCGACTCCTTCTGAAACCACGCTCGACCAAGCGCTCTCGGAAGTCGAGGCGATGGCGACGCCTGAAGGTGCGCCGGAAGGGCTGGTGCAGATGCTCGCGGAGATGCTGGCGGAGAAGCTCGCTTCCCGACCGCCGCTTTCGCCGGCTGACGAAGTCAATGACCTCACCATCTCCTCCTCCGAAGGCGGCAGCATCACTCTCACTTGGAGCTATCGCCACTGCGGCGATTATAACCAGGACGGCATCGTCAATATCATGGACCT
>MVCR01000122.1 GCA_002050035.1 Planctomycetales bacterium 4484_113
ACGGCGGCAAGGGAAGCTCATCACTCCCACGCGATGGTGGAGGTGCGCCTCCGCCTTTCATCCCGCCGCTCAGAATCGAAAACGGCGATGGCGCTGCGCCAGCCCCAGCGGAGCCTCCAGCCACGGCGGCACCGACATCTCAACCGACACAACCTCAGCAGCCACAGCCCACGACCTCCGCCCGCATTGCGCGACCGCCGGCGATTGAGAATCCCTGGGAGCTTCTCCCCATCGGCTACGACTGGCATCCGCCGCTGGCGACGGTGCGCGAGCGCGTGAGTGCGCCGATGGAGCTGGGGCGACCGCTGCCGGCAGTGAAGGGCGTGGATTTGCGGCGCTATGAATCAGGATGCTTCCGCATTCTCTCCAACCTGTGAGCGCGCGCTTGGCGACAGTTGCTGCGGTTGTCTTCATCCTCGCATTCGCATTTTCCCTAGCCACGCCGCCGCGTGCGGAGACGGCAAAGTCGCATCGTCTGGAGAAGGCAAAGGCGGGCGGGGTGAAGCAGCCAGCGCCCCCGTCTGAATCAGCCGAGTTGCCAGAGCCGCATGCCGCCGGCGCGAGCGAAAAGAGCTGTCGCACCTGCCATCGCGGGATGGGGAAGGAGCTGCCGGGTTTGCGCACGCTGCGCCTGGCAAAGTTCGTGCGCGAAGTCGCGCCGGAAGGTGAGTCGCTGGTGCCTCAGCGCTGCTCCGATTGTCATAAAGCCGAGATCTATCAGCGTCCGCTGATTGACTTCACGCATCCGGTGCGAAGCGTGGGCGCGCACATCCCCTGCCTCTCCTGCCACCAGCTTCCGGGCGCGAAGGTGAAGCCGGAAGTGTGGCGCAAGCGCGATTACAGGAGCGACTTCTGCTTCAAGTGCCATGATGATGTGAAGGCGGGTTTCACCTTCTCCACCGGACACGATTTGCGCACGCGGGGCGTTTCCTGCGCCGAGTGCCATCCGCCGCATAAGGAACTGCGGGCGAATCTCACGGTGGATATGCTGGGAGAAGCCGACGAGACGATGTATGCGGGCTACGATCCGGTGGCGAGCAATGCGCTGTGCCTCAAGTGCCACCAGTACTTGCCGCTTACCGAGGCGGCGACCAGCAAGTTCAATCTACCCGGCGGCATTAACCTGCATGCGCTACATCTGGAGCAGGCTTACGCAAGCTGCGTGGAGTGCCACAATCCGCACGGGGGCGGGCGCGAGCATATGATACGCGACTTCACGCTGGCAGGCGATGTTTTCGGCTATCAGAGCTTCGGCGAGGGAGAGGGCAACTGCACCGTCCGCTGCCACGGTCATTCGCATACCGGTCAGAGATATATGCGGGGGAGCTACTGAGTTTCAGTAACGCCGCTCTCCGCAGAATCCGTATCTCGGAATTTCTCCCAGGGCCAGCCGCGTTTGCGTCTTACAGGAGATCCAGCAGCGCCTCCACGCTCAGTCCAGCCTGTCGGATAATCCCTCTCAGGGTTCCTCTGGCGACTTCCTTGTGGTCTGGAATCGTGAGCCTTCTGTATGGCGGCTCTTCGTGGCGCAGGATGATGTGGCTGCCGGTTTGATGGTCGATGCGGTATCCGACCTTTGCCAGCGCTCTGCAAAGCTCCCTACCCGAGACTATCGGCAGGCGCGGCATCTTCCTAGTTCACGGCGACTTCTACGATTTCCTCGTCAATTGACGGCGGGATGGGCTCTCCGTGCTTCTCCAGGCTTTCGAGGTATCCGCGATACCGCCTGACGCCGCTGCCAGTGGGCTGTAGGGTGGGGTCTTGTGTGCGCCATCCGTCATCGCGCACGGAATCTGCCGACGGCGATTGTAGGGGTATCACCCCCTGGCGTGACCGTGCCCCCGGTCGATGCAGCGAGAACCCTTGGAGGGCATGGCATGCCATGCCCCTACACGAAGGAATCACGGGCGGGGACGCCCGTGATCCAGGGAAGGACGGGGGCGGGACGCCATCCATTCGCGGTCGATGAGGTCCATCACCGCGCGGCCGTAGAAGACGCCGTCCATCTGCGTGCAGCCGCGAGCGATCCCCTGCTGCTGGAAGCCCTTGCCCTTCAGGAAGTCGATGTAGTCGGTGTTGTACTCAAGCGGCGCCGCCCAGACAGTGTGGAGGTGAAGGTACGAGAAGCACTTGCCGAGCGCGAAATCCACTCCTTCAGAGACCGCCTTGCGCCTGAGATAGCTCGGACGGCGCGGCACCACCGTGAGCTGCGCGCTCAAGCCCGGTTCCTCCCAGAACTGGCGCTTGATCTCCACATACGCAAGGCGGCGTCCCGCTTTGTCCTTCACGATGTAGGGATAGAGCTTGCGCACGCCCTTGTCCTCCAGGCGCTTTTCGATTTCCTTCTCCAGCTCGCGCTTGGGAAAGACGCGCAGCATATTGCCCCAGAAGAGGCGCGCAATCTCCGGGTCGTTTTTCAGCTCCCAGTAGAAGTCGAGCTGCTTCTTCTCCAGCATTTCAATTTCGCAGTGCTCAAGCCGCTCCATCAATAGACCCCCTTCCGCTTGAGCCGCTCGTATTCCGGTCGCGTGATGCTGCGAACCTCCATGTCGTGCCAGCTTCCTTCCCAGAACGTGTGCTCGCGTAGTCTCGCCTCGTACTTGAAGCCGCACTTCTCGTAGCACCTCTTGCCACGAATGTTGTAGGCGTGATAGCAGAGCATCACCGTATGCGCGGCGTAGAAGTCAAAGAGCGCCCGCGTGAGCGTTTGGATAATCTCGGTGCCGTAGCCTTTCTCCAGCTCTGCGGTCTCGCCGATATAGAGCCAGAGCTCGTAGCGTCCGGGAATAGTGCTGGCTTCGTCCTCGATGCTGAAGCCGCACATACCGATGGGCTGCCCGGTTTTCTTCACCACCGCCTTGTAGATGCACCACTTGCCGCGCGCTTCCTCCATCCAGTGATCCCACATCTTCTCGTCGCGCTCCGGCTCGGGCAGGAAATAGGGGTTGGCGAAGAAGAACTTCTTGACATCGGCCGAAGTCATCCACTTCTCGTCGAGCGCGAGGTCTTCCTTCTCGTAAGCCACGAATTTCAGTCGTTTGCTCTCCAGCATAATCGGCTCCTGATACGATGACAGATGCAGGAGATCGCAGGATGGTTCCCATCGCCACCGCCGGAATGTCCACGCGCCCTATTCTACAGGAAGCCCTTTACCAGCATCACGAAAGCCGTAGTCAGCAGCACGCCGATGAGGTTGAGCCAGAAGCCGACGCGCACCATTGTGTCCATCCTGATGTAGCCGGAGCCGAAGACGATGGCGTTGGGAGGGGTGGCAACCGGCAGCATAAAGGCGAAGCTGGCGTTCAGCGTCGCCGGCATAAGAAGCAGCATCGGATTTAGTCCCAGCGGAATCGCCAGCGGACCGATGACGGGAAGGAGCGCACTCGTGGTGGCGGTGTTGGAAGTAATCTCCGTGAGGAAGGTCAGCATCAGCGCGATGCCGGCAATGACGACGAAGAGGGGCATCAGGTGCAGGAATCCCAGCTGGTGCCCAATGAAGACATCCAGATGCGTCGTCTTGATGCCGAACGCGAGCGCGAAGCCGCCGCCGAAGAGGAGAATGATGTGCCACGGGAGGCGCTTGATCTCGTTTGCGGTCAAGAGGAAGACGCCCTTTCTCCAATCCGCCGGCAGAATGAAGCATAGAAGCGCCATCCCCATCGCCACGGTGGAGTCGTGGAAGAGCTTCGGCCAGGGGAAGAGGTGCGACCAGCCGGGGATGGTGAAGTCGTGCAGGTAATCGCGATTGGCTTCCACGCCGCGCCCTGGCGGTAGCACTTTGAGCAGGTAGAACCACAGGATGACGAGGAAGACGAGTGAAAACGGCAGTACCATCGCCGTCCACTTCGCGAAGCTCAGGCTGATGGCGGGGAACTCCTTCTCCAGGTAGCCCTTCAGGATGATGTTCGGCGGCGTGCCGATGAGGGTGCTGATGCCGCCGATGGAAGCCGCGTAGGCGATGCCAAGCATCAGAAGCTCCTTGAGGTGCCCCGCGCCAGCGTTCGCTCCTTCATCTTTGATGAAAGTGAGATGCGCCAGCACCGCCATTCCGATGGGAAGCATCATCAGCGTGGTGGCGGTATTGCTGATCCACATCGAGAGAAACCACGTAACCAGCATAAAGGCGAACAAGAGGCGCGCCGGCTGACCGCCGATGAGAGAGATAATCTTCAAGGCGAAGCGGCGGTGCAGTCCCCATCGCTCCAGACCGAACGCCAGGAGGAATCCGCCGATGAAGAGGAAGATGTTCTTGTCGCCGTAGTTCACCGCCGTGGACTGGGCGTTGGCGATCCCGAGTAGCGGATAGAGCAGCAGCGGAAGCAGCGCGGTTACCGCCAGCGGCGCCGCCTCGGTTATCCACCAGATAGCCATCAGCGCCGCTACCGCCAGCGTGCGCTGCGCCATCGGCTCAATGCCGCCGAATCGTGGCAAGAGAAGAATCGCCACAAACGCAATGAGTCCGAGAAAGAAGCCGAGCCGATGTTTGAGCCGGTAGCCTTCCGAAGTTGCCGTCGCCATTGTGCGAGCATTGTAGCTCTAAAACGCTTGCGGGCAAAGACGGGGCGTCCGCCAACTGGCGCAGATGCAGCGCACAAACTATAATGAGCAGTTGATCCGCTAAAGGGAGGACTTATGGTCGGCTCGCGAGTCAATATCAAGCGAATCAAGGCGTTTGATCTCTTTGAAGATATTTCCGACGAGGACGCCGCCGAGCTGCTGAAGCATCTGGAAGTGATGGGGCGGCGGATGGTGCGTATCAATACGATGGGCCCCGGCGATTATTGCGGCGAGATCAGCATCGTCCTCAATTGCCCCGCCACCGCCACGGTCAGAGCACGCGAGAAGGTGCGCCTGCTGGTGTTCCCGGGAGAGATCTTTCGCCAGTTCATCGAGCGGCACAAGGCGGTGTTCTTTCGCATTTTCAAGACTACTACCGAGCGCCTATCCACCACGGATATCATTCAGCTCAGGCATTTCATTGACGAATTCGATTTCTTCTATCGCAAGTTCCTCGATGTGCAGCGCATCTGGTACTTCCTGCCTTCGGAGCTGGTGGCGCGCACTCTGCGCGGCGAGATGGAGGAAATCAAGGGCGGAGTGCTGCGAGACGTTACCGTGCTGTTCCTCGACCTGCGGCACTATACCTTCTTCGCCGAGGTTCGGCGTCCGGAGAAGGTGCTCTCCACGCTCAACGAGATTTTCTCTCAGATCACGAACATAATCACGCGCAACAACGGCAATGTGGACAAGTTCCTCGGCGATGGCTTAATGGCGGTCTTTGGCAATCAAACCACGCCGCGCAAAAACGCGCAAAACGCTCTCGCCGCCGCAATTGAGTCGATGGAGTTCCTGCAACGCTTCAACCGCGACCGCTACCGGCGCCACGAGGAGGAGTTCTATATGGGCATCGGCTTGAACTCCGGCGAAGCCGTGTTCGGCAACGTTGGCGTGGAGAATATGATGATGAACTATACCGCGATCGGAGATACGGTGAACGTGGCAGCGCGGCTGTGCAGCTTGGAGGGAAATAACACTGTCAACCTGACGGAAGCGACTTATAAGCTCACCTATCGCAAGCTCAAGAAATTCCGAGTGGAGAAGCAGAAAGCGCTGAAACTCCGCGGACGGCGGGATCCGGTGACGGTGTATCAGGTAACGGTGCCCTAGGACCGCTAGCGGCGCAAACGGGAGGAGCAAGTCGGTGCTATAATAGATACGACCGCTTGGAGCCGGAGACGGACCGAGACGGGAGTGCTACAAGACGCGTTGCCCTTCGGCGGTGAGACCAGCCGGAGCAGGAACGCCACTTGTTCCTGCCACTCCCCGCCCGCCATCCTCCCGCGGTGACGACAGCGACTCGCAAGGAGCGTTGATCATGGCTGAATTCAAGATTCCGGCACTGAAGAAACAGAAGCAGCGCGGCGTGCCCATCGCCGCCATCACCGCCTACGACCTCTTCACCGCCCAGCTCGCCGAGGAAGCCGGCGTGGACTTTATCCTCGTCGGCGACAGCCTGGGCAACGTGGTGCAGGGACAGCCCACCACGCTGCCGGTCACGCTGGAGGAGATCATCTACCATACCCGCATCGTGATGCGGAGCGTGCGCGATACGCTGGTTATCGCCGATATGCCTTTCGGCTCTTTCAAGGTAACCGCCGACGAAACAGTGAAGAACGCGCTCAGGGTGTTCAAGGAAACCGGCTGTGGCGGCGTGAAGATGGAAGGTGCCGACGAGACCAATCTGCAAGCCATCACTCGCTTGCAGCGCCTGGGAGTGCCGGCGATGGGGCATCTCGGGCTGCTGCCGCAGATGGTGCACACCGCGGGCGGCTACCGGACACAGGGGCGAAGCGAGAAGAGCCGCCAGCGTCTGCTCGCCGAGGCGAAGGCACTGCAGGAAGCGGGCGTGTTCCTGCTCATCCTGGAATGCGTGGAAGCGGAAACCGCGCGTCTCATCACCCGGGAGCTGAAAATACCCACGGTGGGTATCGGCAGCGGGCCGCACGTGGACGGGCAGATTCTGGTGATTCACGATGCGCTGGGAATGCTGCGGGGCAGCTATCCGAGCTTCGCTCGCACGTTCGCTCATCTGCGCGAAGACGGCGTCGCCGGACTGAAGATGTATGTTGATGCGGTGCGCGAGCGCGAGTATCCGGCGGATGCGGAATACGTGCGCTCGTCGGCAAAGGAGACGGCTTCGGGCACGCTGATTCCTCCGGGAATGGATGAAAACGCCGACTGATGGACTAATGCGCTATGGAAGTCATCGCACATCCGAAGCAGTTTCGTGAGCGGCGGCGGAAGCTCGCGGAGGCAGTCAGTCGCCAGCAGGAGAGGCAGGCGGCGGTGGGCTTTGTTCCTACAATGGGAAATCTGCACGCGGGGCATATGTCGCTCATTGAAACGATGCGTCAGGAGTGCGACCTCGCCATCGTCTCCATCTATGTCAATCCGATGCAGTTCGCAGCGAACGAAGACCT
>MVCR01000056.1 GCA_002050035.1 Planctomycetales bacterium 4484_113
GATAAGACTGATCGATAATCAGGTGGAGGTAACCATGATTCTTCGTTTCGCAACGGGTTTGGCGATTACACTCATCTTCCTTGGCGCGTCCTTCATTTCATCCGCGAAGGACTTCGAGGATTACGCGCAGGTCATTCTTGTCAACGACCCCCAATCGGGCGTGGTGATGACCAAGTACAAGGCTTGGTTCCGCGACAGGGCGAAGCAGACGTTTCTGGACAGGATGATATACAAGGAGAAGGCTCCCATCCGTGAAGCGGGTTATCATTACGAAGTTGGGTACAAGAATACCAGCAACCAGGACATTGTCGCTCTCCAGATCAATGTGCTGGCCCTCAACGCTTTCTGGGAGTACGCCGACACTTTCGCGGTGTTTCACGGAGCGATTATCTCCCCTGGCAAGTCCCTGGACAAAGGCGGCAGAATCAGCTTCAACAACGATGTTGCATGTCTCTACTACGCGGCGTGGGTGGACAAAGTGCTTTTCGCCGACGGGACGGTGTGGAAGATGGATCACATGCAGGTTAAGACCGAGGTCGAAGAGAAATTCAACATCAACATAGACCCGGCGTGGTTGACCCCCGAGAAGGTCATCGAAGTGCACCGAGATGAGAAGTTCCGCCGCCAGACGCAGCTAACCGGCAGGCAGCCGCTCAAGTAACCGTTGCTACGACTAATCCGTTTCGTCTTCTTGCAGTGTCGTTCGGCCCAGCTCGCGGGCCAGGAACACGCAGATTTCCCAGAAGGTGAGTTCGGCGGGGGAGGCGGGCGCGATTTCACCGGAAACGCCGAAAGTTGAGGCAGATGCGGCGGTTGAAGGTGATGCAGCGGCGGAGGCACGGGCGGCGGCGAGTCCCTCCTCGGCAAGCCTGAGCAGCGCATCCCAAGTCATAGGCGCAGCAGGTGAATCCGACGGATTCGCCGAACTCGATGAAGCCGACGCACTCAATGAAGGCGAGCTGGCGTCAAGACCCTCCAGCGCCGCCAGGAGCGCCGGTATCTCAAGTTGCGCGAGGTTCATATAATCCGACCCGCTGAAAGTCCCACCGCGGGGAGGCACCGGTACACGAGCACCGGACCTACCGGAAAAGCTGCGCGCGAGACCGCGGAGGAAACTCTTCCACTGCGCCTGCGACCAGCTCGCGGAAGTCATCGCCAGCCGCCGGGTGATACCTTCCATACTCGCGGGCACACGGAGCTGCTGCGTCGTTGCGGTAACGCTCGGAAGCCGGGTGAGCGCTGATGCCTCGCGGCTTAGCAGCGCGTCCGCGGTCGCCACATCCAGCAGTCCGGAGGCAAGTACCCGACTCTCCTCCTGCGCCCGCGCCAGCTCAAACTCGTTCCGGGCAAAGGCAGCGAACTCATGGGGATGCGCGAATGCCGCCGGCTGGAAGTCTGTGATGCGATTCGCCAGCGCGGAGAGCAGAAGCTCAGGCTCCACCGGCTGGCTGAAGGCAAACGCGGCATTCAGAAGCGGCGTTCGCTGCGCGCTTAGCTCCTTCACCCGCTTCGTCGCCGCGTCCATAAGGCGGCTCTTTCCCTCCCGCAACTTGCTTAAGCGCTCCTGTGCCTGCTTCACCAAATCGTCGGGCGTCTTCAGGCTCAAGAGCGAGTGCGCGCGCCCGACTTCGCTCTGATTCAGCAGCACGGCAAGACGCAGGCGCGCCGCTTCGTAGTTCAGCTCCTCGCGGTTCATCTGGGCTTCGTAAGACGAGAGCTCGCGGGTCGTCTGAATGAACTCCTGAAGCGTCCGTGCGAGCTTCTGATAAGCACTGCGCAACGGAGCGACATCGGCGTCTTCCGACTGCGTCTGCATCGTTGAAAGAGCGCTTGCCTGCCGGTTGAAAGATGCGCCGAGCTCAACGAGATGCTCCTCGCGCTTCGCCAGAAGGTTCTTCGTCTGGTTAAGCCGCGACATCTGGCTGCGCAGCTCCTTCAGGTGCGCTTCCAGCAACCGGTCAAGCGTGGTTTTCGCATAGATTTCGATGACCACGGTCGGCGTGCCCGGCATAATCACGAGCGCCCGCTGCGGTCGTAGGTAGTAGGGCAGAGACCGGCTGCCGCCGACCAATTCGCGAGGAAAGATATAGAAGCGCTTGCTGGCGGCAAGCTGCGAAAGGTCAATCCGTGTCGGCTCGCCCAAACCATAGCGCCCGTAGAGGAAACCGCCATCGGCAGCCACGCTCCCAGCGATGGAAACGAGCAGAACAAGGATGAGGGGAATCAACGCAGTGACCGCCAGTCGGGAGCTTCGAGCAGCGCGCAAGCGAATCACGCGTTCACCTCCACGCCACGGAAAGTGGAAACGGCGACCTCGTCAATGCGCACATCGGTGAACTCACCCGGCTGACGCGAGGTGTGCCGAATCGTTACCGGCTTGTTGAACGCCGTGCGTACTATCGTAACGCCGTTTCGCTTCCCCTCCACAATCGCCGGCAGTGTCCTGCCAACGTAGCGCTGATTGACCTCGTGGGCGATCCCGCGCTGGAGCGTGATGAGTTCATTAAGCCACGCCCGCTTCTCCGCGCGGCTCTGCGGGTCGTGATACTTCGCGGCGAGGGTTCCCGCTCGTGGCGAGTAGGCGAACATAAAGGCGTCGTTGAAACGCACACGCTCCAGCAGGGCGAGCGTCTCTTCGAACTCCTCGCGCGTCTCGCCGGGAAAACCAACGATAACATCGGTGGTGAGAAAGACGTCGGGGCGCGTCCTGCGCACAAGCTCTATCTTTTCCAAATATTCGGCGACCGTGTGCTTGCGCCGCATTAGATCGAGGATGCGGTCGCTGCCGGATTGGATGGGAAGGTGCAGAAACGGCGTGACGCGCTCCTGCGAAAGCACCTGTGTAATCATCTCCCGCGTGAGGTCGGCGGGATGCGAGGTGAGGAAGGACAGCCACGGGATTTCGCTTTGCGAAAGCACGGCGTCCATAAGCTCAACGAAGCCGGGCTGGTGCTTCCAATCGGAGCCGTAGGAGACGATGTTCTGACCCAGCAGGGTGACGTGGCGATAGCCCTGCTCCTGAAGCGACTTGACTTCGGCGACGACATCTGCCACCGGCACGCTCACCTCGCCTCCGCGCACACGAGGCACGATGCAAAAGCTACAGCCGTGATTGCAGCCGCGAATTACGTTAATGAAGGCGGAATGGCGCGGGAAAGCGAGCGCAGGATAACCGGCAAGCGCTTCGTCCTCACCACTGGCGGCTTCGGTGCAACTCGCGGCGGCGGCTTCCGCGCCAAGCTGCGCATGCTCGGTGGCGGCGGGCTCGCGCTGCTGGGAGGGAAAGGCGAAAGCCTGCGCAAGCTCGCTCATCACTACCGCCGGCTCGCTCGTCTTCACCAGCAGATTCACATAGGGGAACTTCTGCCGCACGAAATCGGCGCTCAACGGCACCAGACAGCCGATGACGGCGATGAAGGGTGGATGAAGGGCGTGCTCGGAGAGGGCATCAGGCGGCAGGCGCTCGGGCACCCAGTGCGCGGGCGCATCAACTCTAACCGAGACCGCCGCCTCTTTGCGCAGAGCCAGCGGGCGCAAGCCGCCGATGAAGGAATACGCCTTGTCCTCCGCCTTCTGACGCACCACGCAGGTATTGACCACGATGAGGTCGGCAAGCTCCGGTCGCGCCACCTGCACGCCGCCGCGAGCCGAGAGCATTCGTGCAAGAAGCTCGCTGTCGGCAACATTCATCTGGCAGCCGAAGGTCTTGAGAGCGAAGGTGAACATCGCTTCCGAGAATATAACACAGGTTGCAGCCGAATTGAGTGCGCCGGCACTGCGCGGCTTCCACCTCGGAGCACCCTCAAGTAACGCTCTCTGCTACAATTCCTCCGTGGCGTCAAGCGGATTCAACTTCAATCTGCGCGACCTTCCCAGCGTGAGCTCACTGCTTGCCGAGAAGCAGCTTGCTGATATTGCAGAACGGGAGAGCATTCCGGCGGCGCTCTGTAAGAGCGTGATGCAGGAGGCGCTTCAAGCGATGCGCGCATCGCGCAGCAAGCGCGGCAAACAGCTCGACAAGCCGCAGTTGACGAAGCTCGTCGTGAGCGATGTGGCGGCGAGGTTGGAGGAGATTGCCCTCACGGCGATGCGTCCGGTCATCAACGCCACCGGCATTCTCGTGCATACGAATCTGGGACGCTCGCCACTGGGAGATGCGCTGTGGAGTGAGGGCGGCGAGCGGTTGCGCGGGTATCTCAACCTGGAATACGACCTGGTGCGAGGACGACGCTCGCGACGGGGTATTCTGGGTGAGCGGCTGCTTACTGAGCTTTCGGGTGCCGAAGCGGCGCTGGTGGTGAACAACAACGCGGCGGCGGTTTTTCTCACCCTGCATACGCTCTGCCGTCGGCGCGAAGTCATCGTCTCGCGGGGAGAACTTCCACAAATCGGCGGCGGATTCCGCATCCCTGACATCATCCGCACTAGTGGCGCGAAGCTGGTTGAAGTGGGAACCACGAATCGCACCACAGCCGAAGACTACGCGAAGAGAATCACAGAGCGGACGGCGGCGCTCCTCAAAGTGCATCAGAGCAACTTCCAGCAAACCGGCTTCGTGGCGCAGGCAAGTGTAGCCGAGCTCTCCGCACTGGCGAGGGAGCATAATCTGCATCTTCTTGAGGATGCGGGCGCCGCCACGCTGATTCCCCTTCCGCTGGCGCATCAGTGGGAGTTGACGCATCCGGCGGATTCGCTCGCGCTCGGCGTGGACTTGTACTCGTTCTCCGGCGACAAGGTGCTGGGACTGACTCAGGGCGGCATTATCCTGGGCAAGCAGGAGCTAATTCAGAAGCTGCGGAAATCCCCGCTCTACCGCACCTTCCGACCGGACAGGACACTGCTGACGATGCTGGAGCGAGGGCTTACGCACCTCGTCAAGGGCGAAGTTGACGCCATTCCGCTCTATCGCATGTTTGCCCAGAAACCGGCGAAAGTGCAACGGCGGGCACGGAAGCTGGCAAAGCTGCTCAAGGAAGTGGGAATCGCCTGCGAGGTGGTCAAGACAACCGCCGAAGTGGGAGGCGGCTACCCCGCACGCACCCTACCCTCGCACGCCTTGAGCATTGGCAGGGAAACGCTCGGCTCCGGCGCCAAGCTGCACCGGCTGGCGGGATTCCTGCGTCGGGGAAGACCAAGTGTCATTGCCACCGTGCGCGAGAGTCAATTGCTGCTTGACTTGCGGACCGTGCTTCCCCAAGAGGAAACGGAGCTCATTGCCGCGCTAAAAGCCGCATACCGCAAGCTTCAGGCAAACCAGAAAGTGGTTCTCTAGTGCCGCTTCTTGCGCGGTCGCGGGAAGAAAGCCACCAGGTAGACTATGGAGGTCGCAAAGGCGGAAAGCCCCGCGATCAGCGCGTAGGACTGCCCCTTGTAGAACGACTCCACCAGCCCGAAGATGCCCGCGCAAACGATGACGGCGACAATCATCGAAATAATCCAACTTATGAAGAACATTGGCGCCTCCTTGGCTCAGTTGCGTCCATCCTTATTCTAGCAGACCGCGAGCGGCAAAGCTGCCGGCGGCTCCTCAGCCCTCGCCATTTCGTCAGACGAGCAGAGGAAAGACAACGTCTCCGAGCGTTCAGCTTCCGCGCTTTTCGGTGATCGCTGCTTGAGCGGCGGCGAGTCGGGCGATAGGCACGCGATACGGCGAGCAGCTCACATAGTCAAGGCCGGTGCGGTGGCAGAAGGCAATGGACGAGGGGTCGCCACCGTGCTCGCCACAGATGCCGATATGCAGCTCAGGACGCGCCTCGCGTCCCAGCTCCACCGCCATCGCCACCAGCTTCCCCACACCAGCCTGGTCAAGCTGCGCGAACGGATTCGCCGGATAGATGCCTATCTCGACATACTGATGCAGGAATCTCTCCTCCGCATCGTCGCGTGAGATGCCAAGCGTCATCTGTGTGAGGTCGTTAGTGCCGAAGCTGAAGAACTCGGCGATCTTTGCGATTTCGTCGGCGGTCAGCGCGGCGCGCGGCACCTCAATCATCGTGCCGAAGAGATAAGGCAGCGGCTCGCCCATCTGCTGAAACACCCGCTCGGCGGTTTCGCGGGTCAGTTCCTCCAGGCGCTTGAGCTCCTCCGCCGTGCCCACGAGAGGAATCATAATCTCCGGCTGCACCTCGACTCCTTCACGCTTCACTTCGAGAGCCGCTTCCAGAATCGCCTCCACCTGCATCTGGCTGATTTCGGGGAAGATAAGACCCAACCGGCAGCCGCGGAAGCCCAGCATCGGATTCGTCTCGTGCAGCGCCGCCACCCGCCCCTTGAGCAGAGCGAGGTCTTCCGCACTCACCTGTCCCTTGACGCTGCGAATGACCTTCTCCAGCTCCTCGTCGTTATCAGGAAGGAACTCGTGCAAAGGTGGGTCGAGCAAGCGGATGGTGACGGGCAAACCGTGCATTTCGCGGAAGATGCCCTTGAAATCGTCCTTCTGATAGGCTCTCACTTTTGCCAGGTGCTCCTTCCGCTCCTCAACGGTTTCAGAGAGAATCATCGCCTGCACGTGCGGCAGCCGCTCCTTTTGCATAAACATATGCTCGGTACGGCAGAGACCGATACCCTCGGCACCAAACTCGCGGGCGCGTCGGGCGTCTTGCGGCGTATCCGCATTGGCGCGCACCTTCAGCCGCCGGAACTCATCCGCCCAGCCGAGGAACTTCTCGAAGTTGGCGGTGATCTTCGGCTCGACCAGCGGCAGCGCGCCGGCATAGACCTTGCCCCCCGCGCCATCGAGGGTAATGACGTCGTCCTCTGTGAGTTCGCCACCATCTTCGCCAAAGGTGATCACTCCGCGCTCCTCGTCAATCTTCAGGCTGGAGCATCCGGCAACGCACGGCTTGCCCATACCGCGCGCGACCACGGCGGCGTGGCTGGTCATCCCCCCGCGAGCGGTCAGCACGCCTTCGCTCACGACGAGACCGTGGATATCATCGGGCGTGGTTTCGTTGCGCACCAGGATGAGCTTCTCGCCCGCGGCCGCGCGCTGCTCGGCGCGGTCCGGGTCGAGCACTATCTTGCCGACCGCGGCGCCGGGGCTGGCATTGAGACCCACCGCCACTGGCGACGGAGACTGCGAAGTGTCAACCTGCATATGCAGGAGCTGGTCAAGGGCAGTCGGCTCCACGCGCAGCAGCGCTTCCGCACGATCGTAGTAGCCGGCTTTGCAGCTTTCCACGGCGATGCGGATAGCGGCGGCACCGGTGCGCTTGCCTGCGCGCGTCTGCAGAAGATAGAGCTTGCCCTCTTCGATGGTGAACTCGATGTCCTGCATATCCTTGAAATGGTGGTCGAGCCGGTCGATAAACCCGTAGAGCTGCTCGGCGACGTCAGGCATTACATCGCGCAAGCTTTCTATCGGCTGCGGCGTGCGAATGCCCGCGACGACGTCTTCTCCCTGAGCATTCACCAGGAACTCGCCGTAGGTTTTCCACTCGCCGGTGGCAGGATTGCGCGAGAACGCCACGCCGGTGCCGCTCTTGTCTCCGCGATTGCCGAAGACCATCATCTGCACATTGCAGGCGGTGCCGATGTCGTGAGGAATGCCATTCTGATTGCGGTAGGTGATGGCGCGGCGGTTGTTCCAGCTCGCAAAAACGGCGGAAACCGCCATCTCAAGCTGTTCAAAGGGCTCCTGCGGAAGACCGGGCGCGTAATGGTGCGCGACAATACCCTTGTAGCTCTCCACCAGCCGAGAAAGCGCCTCGTCCGAGGTTGAGGATGGTGTCCATCATTCCCGGCATAGATACCTTCGCGCCGGAGCGCACCGAAACGAGGAGCGGGTCGGATGCATCGCCCAACTTGCGCCCCGCCCTTTCCTCCAACGCGTGAATCTGCTCGCGGATTTCCGCGACCACTTCCGGCGCCAGTTTCTCGCCGTCAGCGAAGAAGCGGAGGCAGGCGGCGGTGGTGACGATGAAGCCTGGAGGGACCGGCAAGCCAAGCGCCGTCATCCCCGCCAGGTTGGCGCCTTTGCCGCCGAAAGCGTCCTTGTTCGTGCCATCCGCTTCGTCAAATGAGAAGACGTACTTCTTAGGCATGAGCTACTCCCAGTGTGTTGAGAGCTTCCAATTCCCGAGCGGCACCCTTGCCGCCTTCTAAGGAGATTTACTCCCAGACATCACAGCGTAATGCGAACCCTTATCATAGCGCAGATGCTGCGCGGCCCTCGCAATCACAGCCCGAGATCGCGACTCGAAGCTGGCGAGGTGATACAGAGACAGAGGCATATGCCTGCAACAAGGGAGAGCGACACAGCGCTACCGCTAGCGCTTTCACAGGGCATCTCATTCTGCGCC
Organism: Planctomycetales bacterium 4484_113; assembly: GCA_002050035.1. Classification (GTDB taxonomy): domain Bacteria; phylum 4484-113; class 4484-113; order 4484-113; family 4484-113; genus 4484-113. The sequence goes on from MVCR01000056.1 coordinate 8,301, forward strand.
CGTGCAGAAACTCCCGCATCTCGAGCTGGTAATGAACTCATCTAGCTATCAGCGCCCTCGTCGTCGCCCGGCACAGGCGGCACCTTCAACGATGGCTCGAGGATCTCAAGGTCAACCGTCTCCACTTGCCCCGACAACCATGCCTCGTAAGCCCTCCGGCGCGCTCGCGTTTCCAAGGTGCTGCGGACGAAATCACTCGTTACGTCCACCGGCCCGCCGGGATGATGCTTCATCTGCTCCTGCAGATCCGCGAGCTCCCGGCTCACCTCATCCTCGGTAACCGGCTCGGCGGGTTCGAAGGTGTCCACCACCTTCTGTTTGAGCAGCAGATTGCGCAAGAATTCCTTGAGCTCGGCACGATTGACGTGCAAGACTTCCGTTAGGTCCTTTTCAAAAGCTTCGTCACTCTCGTAATCCTGACGTGCCTCGGCGAGCGTCTCCTCTATCTCTTCGGGGCTGACCTCTATCCCCTGCTCTTTCGCATAGCGGGCAACGACCCTCTCCTCCACCATCTGGTCGAGCGACTGCCGGTACGCGAAGTTCAGTTGCGCCGCTGGCAGAGCCGCCGCATCCAGCCCCACCGCGCCCAGGTTGAATGCCACATATCTATTCAGCGTTGCTCCGGTGACGTCTTCTCCATCGAGGCGGGCGACCACGCGGTCATCGGGAAGCGGCGCGAACCCACTGCTGGCAGAGCCGCTTGCAGTGCCGGGCGAAGCCACGCCCGCAAGGGTGCTCTGAGCTGACCTGCCTCCAGTCCAGGTGCGCACTGCCATGCCCAGAAGCACGCCTGCCACCACGACTGCAAGCAGAATAACCAGTTCGCGAATCTGCCGCCGGGTCATAAGATCTCTCCCTAGGTTCTTCAGCAATGATACTGCAAAGGAGGTGAAAGCGCCACCCGCACTCTGTGCCGAGGCGAACCATCGAGCATTGCGGTATAATTGTGATGGCTGCAGGTTCAACTTGCGATGCCCGTTAGGGGGCGATGATATGGTTTCGGTGATGAAGAAAGCCAAGGTCTACTGCCGCAAAGTGGGAGAGGCCGTCGAAGTAGAGCTGAAGTATGCGCAGCTCTTCCGCCCCGTGGATACACCCAAGGGGCCGACCAAAGAGTTGGTGCTGGAAAGACCGCTGATTCGCGGCTCCATTTGCTCACGAGCGGATGTGTGCGCGGGCGCAGGCGTGGACTGCGTTCTTGCGGGCAAGGGAGATCGCGAATACCTCGATCTTGAGCAAATCAGCCCCATACACGGGGAATCCTCAGAAAGCTCCTAGCGCCACTCAGCATCACTCACTGCGCGCAGTATGCTCTCGGTAACTGCGTTCTCCCCGCGAACCAGTGTGGCTGCAGCCATTCCTGCCGCCTGTCCCAGCGCCATTGCGATGGGGGTTACCCGTGCGGAGGCATAAGCGGCGGAATCGGCGGACAGACAGCGTCCGGCGGCGAGCACATTGAGAAGTCTTCGCGGCTGCAAGCAGCGCAGCGGAATCTCGTAGAGACCGCGTGCATCTAGCTGCTTCGTCTTCAGCTCCGCCGAACCCGACACATGCACATCGATCGGGTATGAAGCGAGCGCTACTGCGTCGGGAAAGGAGCGACCGCCGATGACATCGCGCGCTTTGAGGATGTAGCGTCCGCGCAGGCGGAAGCTCTCCCGCACGCCGATTTCAGGCGCCAGGCGATGAATCTCCGCTCGCTTGAACCCGGGGACATTCGTCCGCATCCACCTGGCGAGAGCAGCGACCTGACCCAGTGCTTCCGTGCGCAACCGCCCCGCAAGACGCGCCCGCTCAGCGGTCGACCGGCGGAAGTAGCTCTTCGGCGGGAATACTCGCGTCGTGTTGACCGTGATCTCCTCAGCGACGCTTCCGCCGAACAAGAGCAGACGGTCGCGAGGAACTGGGAACTCGGCACTCTCTCTCGCACCGCGCACCAGCCCGAAGAAACCTGAAACTGCGAGGTACTTCCGCATCCGCTCCACCCAGTTCTCCGCCAGCACGAAATCGCGAGGATGACGCTCTATGTACGCGAGAATCTCGGCGGAATCCACAGGCGCAAGAGTGAATATATGCGTCCATGCCTGCGGTCGTGCCGGAACTACCACTTCTTCGCCCGCCAAACGCAACAGGACAGCACTACCGCTGGCGTCAATGAAATAGCGTCCTGCGATCTCGCGCACAAGCGACGGCTCGATGGAGGGAGCATGCAGCCGAATGCGCAACAGCTTATCCTGGCGACATCTCGTCCGTCGAGACGGGAGTGAGGGTGGCAGCAAAGCCGATGGGGTCGGGAAG
>MVCR01000057.1 GCA_002050035.1 Planctomycetales bacterium 4484_113
CAAAACACCTGGACGACAGGCGTCCCGCCTGTCGGCACGGGCGAGACGCCCGTGCTCCAGACAGAAGAAAAGAAGCTCGTCTCCTCGCCCCCGACCGGCGAAGCGAACCGCGTGGACGACCTCGCTCTCACCGACAACGGCGACGGCACATATACGCTGACCTGGTCATACAAGAATATCGGCGATTACAACCAGGACGGCATTGTCAATGTAATGGACCTCACGCCGCTGGCGGTGCACTTGGGCGAGCAGGTCCCTCCTGACCCCAATCCCAATGACTTGGTCTTCCCAATTCAGGAGCTCATCGATGAGGATGATGAACCAATCTTGAGATACGCGTAGCTTAGCCAGCCCGGAGGAGACGGGGGAAACTGCTATCTTCTTCGAAGGTAGGGATTCCCCATCGCCGGAATGGGTAGCTTGTAGTGAGCGATCTTGTCGTAGCCCTTGCTCGGCTGACCGACGTGCACCACGATGCCCTGCCGGCAGATGACTTCATTCATATGCGAAAGCACCAGGTCTTCATTCTCCGGCAGCGAGACGAAGATAACCGGGTATCCCTCATCCACCGATGCCAGTGGGCCGTGTTTGAACTCGCTGGAGTACATTCCTTCGGGATGGTTATAGACGACTTCCTTCATCTTGAGCGCGCCTTCCATCGCCACGGGGTGGGTCATATCGTGCCCCAGGATGTGCATTGAAGGGTGTTCCAGCAGCACCGATGCGAGTTCCTTGACCGGCTGCTGCGACATCTCTATGGTCTCCTGGATGAGCCGGGGCACGCGGTGCAAATCGTCCCAGGTTATGCCCTCATAGGGAATGCCCCGGTGCTCGGCGAGCTTCATCGCTGCGTAGAGAAAACAGAGCACCTGATTCGTGTAAGTCTTCGTTGCCGGAACGCTGATCTCCAGATAGCTGCAAATAGGAATCATCCCGTCGCAGTGCAGCGCCAGGGTCGAGCCGATGTTGTTCACCACGCTGAAGGTCCTGGCGACCCCCTTTGCTTTCGCCCATTCATAGACGTTCATCAGATCCTTGGTTTCGCCGGACTGGGAGACGAGAACGATGAGGTCGCCCTCGCGCACCGACGCCGCATAGAGCGGGAGCATCTGGGAGCCCCAGGACGGGAAGACGGGCAGGCGGGCGAGCTTGTTGAAGTAGTAGGCGCCGAGCAGGAGGGCGTGATAGCTGGTGCCGGCGCCGGTCATAAAGACGCGGTCGGCGGAATCAAGCGCCTCTATGAAGTCCTGCCATACGCTGGTACCATCGTAGAGTGAGAGGAGGTTGTGGGTGCCTTCAACCTGCTCGTGAATCTCCTTGATGAAGTAGTGAGCGAAGGGTTCCTTGTTGGCGTTCTCGATGTCGATATCCGAAACTGTCACCGGGCGCTCGACATACTGCTGTTCCGGCAGGCGGAAGATGCGGTAGTTCTTGTCGTCAAAGATCACGAGGTCGCCGTTTTCCAGCCGGACATACTTGCGGGTGAACTCCAGAATGCTGGGCAGGTCGGAGCTGACACAGATGAAATCGTCCGCCAGCCCGAGATAAAGGCTGGAACCCATCTTGGCAGCGTACATCTCGTGCTTATCGCGGCGCATAAACACCTGGGCGAAATCGCCCTCAGTGTCGTGGCTAACCTGGGTGTAGGCTTCCTCCGGGCTCATTCCCCGTGAGAGATACTTCTCCACGAGTAGAACCAGCGTCTCGCCGTCGTTTTCGCTTTCAAAGGTGGCTCCTTCAGCCTGCAGATCCTCGCGCACGAAGGGGTTGTTGGTGATGTTGCCGTTGTGGGCGCCAACCATATCCCGGTTCATTGTCAGGTGCGGCTGCGCGTTGGTGGTGCTAGGTCGGCCGAAGGTTGACCAGCGAAGTTGCAGCAGACCGCGGTCGCCGGTCATTGCATCAAAATGGAGCTGGGCGTTGGTCTTCGTAATGTCGCCCACGTCCTTGCGCAGGTCGATTTGCCCGTTACCGGTGAAGGTCGCCATCCCTACCGAATCGTAGCCGCGGTAAGAGAGGCGGCGGGCGGCGCGCACCATCACCTCGCCCAAGTCGTCTCGCTTGCTCGCACATACGATACCGAAAATTCCGCACATAGAACCGCCATTTTACCATCTCGCGAGTTTCTGCATAGGTAGTCGCTGTTATAATCCCAGCGTGCGGGTGATGCTTATCTCCGGTCGCGCGGGTGATGGCACCTGTGGCGTAGGCGACTACAGCCTGTTTCTTGCTGCCGAACTCGCCCGCGAGGTGGAAGTGGATCTGCTCCACCGGGAGGGACACGGGCCGCGGCAGGAGTACTTGAACGCCCTGCAAGAGCGTCCGCACCTTCGGCTTGTTGCTCTGCATGATTTCGGCAGCGGTGCTGTGGGGACGATTCTCCGGCTGGTGCGGCAGCGACGTCCGGACATCGTTCACCTCCAGTATCCGGCTCGCGAATACCGCTTCTCGCTGATGCCGCTCTGGCTGGCGTGGTTTCGTAGCCGGCTGTGTCCGGCACGATTTGTGCTGACCCTTCACGAATACAGTGCAGCGCATCCTTTGCGGCGACTGGCAGGTCAAGCTCTAATCAGGAGCGCCGACCAAGTCCTGCTGCCGGCGCTGGCGGAATTTCAGGCGCTCAAGAGACGCTTCCCACGGCTGCCTCTTAGCTATGTGCCCAACGGCTGCTTCTTCGCCACGCTTGCCGGCAGCGCGGGGATGCAATCCGGCGGCGAGCGCGAACCCATCGTTCTTTACTTCGGTCTTCCCAGCAAGACGAAGTCCTTTGACCGGCTGGCAAGGCTCCTGAAGGCGATGCGGGAAGCAGGAGCGCAGCCGGAGCTGAAGCTGCATTTCGTGGGGAAGCTCCCTTCGCGTTCGCCGGCAGCTGCGTTCTTTCGCGAGTGGATTAGCCAAGGTTTCATTGAGATGCATCCTTTCCTACCACTGGAGAAGCTGCGGCAGCTTGCGGAGAGCAGCCTTTTGCTCCTCTTCCCCTTCGAGTTTGACACGCACCGAAGCTCGCTCATCAATGCCCTCGCGTGGGATGCTCCAATTGCCTGTTTCGGCTGCGCTCCGGGGATTGCTGAGGAGTATGCGGGAATGCTGCCACTGGCACTGGCTGCTGATGATGATGAGGGAGTCCCGCGTCGCCTAGGTGATTTCCTGAACTTGCTGCATGCGGACTTCGCTTCCGCCGCCCGCGAGCAGCTTCAGCGCCAGCGGGCTCTGCGTGAGCGGCTGGATATGTCGAGAATTGCTCAGCAGCATCTCAGCGTCTATAATCAGGCGCTGCGCAAGAAGGCCTCCTGATGAAGAAGTGGCGGGCAAAGTTGTTGCTGCTTGTGGTGGCTGTAGGCACGCTCGCTATTGCCCTTCCATCCGCTGCAAGCAAGGACTCGATTGAGCTGCCCTCCGGCTTTCCTCCGCTGGAGGACAAGGTGGACACGGAGAAGCCCGCGACGATCGTGCCGACAAATCCATACCTGGTGCGCGGGCCGGACTATCAGCCGCTGGGATTGAACCTGCAGAGCGAGCTTCTGTCCCCCGAGCTGCTCAGGCGGGCGGATGAGCTTGGCGCTGGCGCTTACCGCCTGACCATCCGCGAGACCGATTTCGCCGATGAGGATTCGCCGAACTTCTTCAAGCTGCGCAATGTGGTTCGTCGCATAACCGAAAGCGGTCACGAGATTATGCTCACGCTTGAGTCGGCACGCATCAGCCCCAACCTCTATTCCGCGTATTTCATCCGCATATACAACGCCGTGGGTTCTCAAGTGCGCTACTATCAACTGGCGGACAACATCAACCAGCATCTCGGGCTATCGACGGCGGATTACTCCGAGGCGCTGAGCCTTATTCGCGCCTTTCGCAACAGTCAGGGGGATGATTTCAAGATTGTTCTCGGAGGGATTCGCGGGATTGACCGCGCTTTTATCTCCGAGCTTGAGGAGAAGCGTGTCTTCGAGCGGGTGGACGCCCTGGCGTTCAACCTGTATCCTGATGCCAATCACATGGAGATTCCTTACGCTGGTCGGGAGCTGGCCAGCATGTCTCTCTTCACGGCGATGCACGCCTTCGGCGAGCTGGCAAGCTACGGTAAGCCGATTTACATAACAGACCTCGGGGTTTCTACCGCCGTATCGCCGTTGGGAGTGTCGCAACTTGACCAGGCGTCGATGCTTAGCCGGGCGACGCTGTATCTGCTGAACTCAGGGGCATCGCGGGTATTCCTGCACAGCCTGCAGGATACCGATGCCAACCTGATCAATCCGCAGAAGAATATGGGGCTGCTCACCTATGGCGGCAAGGCGAAGCCGGCTTACTACGCCATAGAACGCCTGGCAGGCGTGCTGCGGGGGGCGTTCTTCTTCCAGCCCTATTTCCTCTTTCAGATGGGCAATGAGTTCCCGGCTCAGGGCGATCCGCTATTCGCGCACTTCCTCTACCGACCGACTGACCGCACGACTTACTTCATCTACTGGACCTCCAAGATGAACGCTCTGGATCGCTACACCAATCTAGTAATATACCGTCCTCAGCTGGAGGTGCGGGGTATGATGAATCTTCTTTCCGGGGAAAGCGATGCGGTGCCGTATCGGCGGGCGCAGAACTTGATTCTGTTTCATCGGCTGCCGCTTTCGCACATACCGACTTTCATCGAAATGACAGGGGAGGAACCCAGTGGATAAAGCGCCGGCTCGCATTGCGCTGGTTCACGATTGGCTGATAACCTTCGGCGGTGGCGAGCGCGTGCTCATCGAGATGCACCGGCTTTTTCCCACCGCGCCCATCTACACTCTGTTCTCTGACCCGGACGGGATTCCAGACGAGTTGGAGGACGCGCTCATTGTGCCCTCGGTGCTACAGAAGTTCCCCGGGGCACCGCGCTCTTATCAAACCTGGCTTCCGTTTTATCCTTATGCAATTGAGCAGTTCGACCTCGGCGGATTCGATATTGTCATCTCGCTCTCGCACTGTGCGGCCAAGGGCGTGCTGACCAGAGCCGGGCAAACGCATCTTTCCTACTGCTTCACGCCCATGCGCTATATCTGGGATCACTATCACACTTACCTCAAGCATCTGCGGCTGAGCAAGTTCCGCGAGCTTGTTTTTCGCGTAACCGCCGGATTCCTGCGGCAGTGGGATTATGTGAGCGCGCAGCGGGTGGACCATTTCATCGCCATCAGCGAAACGGTGAAGGAGCGCATCGAGCGCACCTATGGGCGCAAAGCACTGGTCATTCACCCGCCGGTGAACACGGATTTCTTCACTCCGGTGTCCGAAGAGGAGCGGGCGAACGAATACTATCTGATAGTGAGTCGTTTCGTTGCCTACAAGGGCTTGGAGATGGTGATTGACGCGTTCAACGGTCTAGACGAGCCGCTGCTTGTGGTCGGGGACGGGCCGCTGCGGGAGCGGCTGCTGCGGCGGGTACGCAACCCGCGTATCGAGTTCCTGGGAACAGTTACCGACGACGAGCTGAGAGTGCTCTACCAGAACGCTCGCGCACTCATCTTTCCGGCGCTGGAGGACTTCGGACTGGTGCCGGTGGAAGCGATGGCGTGCGGCACGCCGGTCATCGGTCTCGGACAGGGCGGCTGTGCGGAATCGGTAATCGACGGCGTTACCGGCGTGCTCTTTCCTGAGCCGACCATCGCCGCGCTGGATAATGCTCTCGACCGCTTCCGTGAGATTGCTTTCGACCGTGCGGTCATTCGTGAGCGTGCGCGGGTTTTTGACACTTCGGTCTTTGCGCGGAAGATGAGGCAGGCGGTGGAGAGCTGCGTGAAATAGTTATGACGGAGCAGCACACGAGCGGCATGGAGGAGCGGGCGGGGAGACCTGACGGGATGTGTTCCTTTTCCGTGGCTCACCTGCTGATTGATGCGGCGGCGCTTCTGCTCGCCTTCCTTGCGGCGTATGTTGTGCGTTTCCACGCTGGCATTCCCGCACCCCTCGGTGCGGTGCCACTGAGCGCATATGTTCTCTTCTGGCTGGTGAGCCTGCCAGCATGGTGGCTCATCTTTGGTTTCTCCGGTCTCTACTTCGCTCGCCTGCAGGAAACACCAGCGGCGGAGTACGCGCGTATTCCGGGGGCGGTGAGCCTGGGAGCGATTGCCAGCATAGCGCTTTCGTTTCTCATCCGCGCTCTGCCGGAGAGCCGCTTGGCGTTTCTGTTTCAGTTTGTGTTCGCGTTCGCATTCATCTACCTGGGTCGATGGCTCGCTCGCCGGTGGCAGCGGCGGGCGGCTGGAAGCCTGCTTCTAATCGGAGCCAGCCCGTTTGCCGAAATGCTCAAATCCCGGCTGCGCCGTCGCTTCGGCGCGGGTGTAGAGCTCATCGAGATGAGCGTGGAGGAGGCATTGAAAGAGCTGGGAGCGGGCGTTGCCGGCGCGAAGGAGAAGGAAGGAAAGGCGGCGGAACTGGAGCTTGTGGAAGTCATCTGCTTGGAGAGCCTGCCCGCGGAGCTGCGCGAGACGCTGTTTCTCCTGGCGTATAGCGGGCGCGTGCGGGTGCGTTTCCTGCCGGCGGGCGAGGAGCTGATGCTGGGAGGGTTCCACTTCAGCCCGGCTTACGGTCTGCCGGAGGTGCGGCTCAAGAGCGAGCGCGAGCTCGTTGCCATCCGGCGGGCAAAGCGGGTGGCTGACGTGCTGGTGGCGGGTGTTGCGCTTGTCCTATTCTCGCCGCTGATGGCGGTGGCGGCGCTGCTGGTGCGGCTGTCTTCGCCGGGACCGGTGCTGTTTCGTCATCGCCGTCTGGGAACCGGCGGGCGCCCCTTCGACCTCCTGAAGTTCCGCACCATGCGTGAGGATGTGGAGCTTAGCGAAGCGCAGAAGCGCGAATTTGCGCGCGAGATGAAGCTCGTGGACGACCCGCGAATCACGCCGATTGGCAAGTGGCTGCGTCGCACCTCGCTGGACGAGCTTCCGCAGCTTCTCAATGTCTTTCGCGGCGAGATAAGCCTGGTGGGTCCGCGCCCCATCGTGCCCGAGGAGATAGCGAAGTACGGACGCTTCGGTCGGATATTCCTTTCCTTCCCGCCGGGATTGACCGGTTTGTGGCAGGTCTCAGGGCGCAGCGATGTTTCTTACCAGGAGCGCATCGACCTTGACATCTACTACATTATGAACTGGTCGCCGCCGCTGGATGCGGCGATTCTTTTGCGCACACTGCCGGCGCTGCTGAGCCGGCGAGGAGCTTATTGACGGTCGTGCTCTTCGCAGCATCGTGGGGCTACACCGCCTGCCTGCACATTAGCCAAGCAGCCGCTGCCATCATGCGCGTGATTGCGGCGCGCACGAGCAGCCACCTGCTCCTGCATCGCATCGAGAAGCCACGAAAGCGCCCGCTTCCGCACCCGCTCCGCCTCCCGCGCAATCACCAGCTTCAGCGGCGCCTTCCCCTTGCGGAACCCCGCAATCTCCGTGTCCTTCCGCACCTCCCGCGCCGCCTGGGCGATGAGTGGCGCGATGTCCGGATGCCCGACGACGCCCACAATCTTGAGGGACATGGGAGTCTGCTCTTCGGTAGCGATGCGTAATGTCGGAAGAATGGTCATGTGCCTACTGACTCCCATCATCACCCCAAGGGAAATCGGACCCTAAGTACTTCTCCTTGGCGACCTTGCACCCGCCAGGCGCGTCAACGTCTGTGGTCGACAGCCGCATTGCCACTCAATTCAGTTGTTTCCACGCGAACTTCACACCGCTGATTCCTGCATGGCTTTGGCCGGAAGCTAACCTCTCTAAGTCCGGATAGCTGTAAGCAATCATGACCACCCCTTCGTTTGATATCGCCAGCGAGTTATATCCGCCAACATACGGCCCCCGATCAATGACTTCTGTCTTCCACGACTCGCCGGTTCGCACAGCGAGCGTCAACGCATCTTCTTTGA
>MVCR01000058.1 GCA_002050035.1 Planctomycetales bacterium 4484_113
CTACGCGTGGGAAGCAGAAGAGGTCCGCCAACTCTGGGGCGACATCCGGGACAATGACCCGCCCTACTTCCTTGGAATCCTGCTCATAAAACCTCTGGATAGGCCAGAGAAAAACGGCGTCTACCAGGTGATAGATGGGCAGCAACGTCTCGCTACACTCATCCTGCTTATCAGTAGTGCCGTTGAAATCATTGCAGAAGCCGATAAGGAACGGGCTAATGCGATACGACGAGAATTCGTGGACCAACACGGGTCACTTGAGGATGAACCTCGCCCAACACTTACGTTGAGCAGACGCGACAATGACAAGTTCCAAGCCCTTACGCTCGGAAGGGACTTCAAGAAGGTTGGCAGACCATTCCTATCGTGGACCAGGCTAGATAAGGCCAAGAAGAAGCTGAAGGAGGAGATCACAGACCTCAAAGAACAGGTCGGTGTGCAAGGGGTACTCGATTTCCTGAGGGAACGTGTACTTGGCGTTACATTTCTGGATGTTCACCTGGAAAGTGACAGTGACGTCTACCTTTTCTTCGAAACGCTAAACGACCGAGGGATGGACCTCTCAATTGCGGACCTTGTTAAGAACCAAGTCTGTAGCAAAGCTGACAGAGAAGACGACGGCGACGTAGAGGTGTGTGCTGCAGTTATGGATGACATTTGCCGCGTACTGGGAGATGGGAAGATAAAGCAGTTCCTTCTCCACTTTTGCTGGGCAAATGACGAGGAAAGAGAGCCACGTCCCAGGAAGAGGTTGATGGATTGGTACCGGTCGAGGATCACTGAATCTTCCAGGGTTAGGGAAGAATTCCTTGCGAAGCTGGAGCGCTTCGCACAATACTACGCCCAGTTTGTCGAACCCCGAACATGTACTGACTCACACGAGAGGGAAGTCTTCACTAGCCTAAAGGCCCTTGAGGCCACCCGGTGCTACCCTCTGTTGCTGCGGGCCAAAGAGACTCTTCTATCCAAAGATTTCATCAGGCTCGCGCGCGCACTTGAAATCCTAACCTTTCGACACAGTACTATCTTGGGCTGGGACGCCAAGAACCTAGAAACGGTCTACTATAGGCTTGCGCAGAAGATAGGGACGTCGAGAAGCGTGGAAGAGACAATCGAGACTTTACGCAGTCAGGACGCAATGAGAGAAGATAAGCTCTTTGCTGAGTCCTTTAAGGTCTTTGAGCCCCAGAAGCAACTTGCCGCAAGGTACGCACTGTGGAAAATAGAACGAGCACGGTCCCCTGGCGAAGCTCCGCTCGATTGGGAAAGACTTACTGTGGAGCACATACTCGCCAAAGAGCTGGATTGGGAAGGGAAGAGGGATTACCTGCACAGGCTGGGTAACCTCACCCTTCTTTCAAGAGAGCACAATTCCAAGGCACGTAACAGTCCTTTCAATGAGAAGAAGGAAGCGGTATTTCGGAAAGAGCGGAAGATAAGCCTCACCAAGGACCTGCTGGAATACGAGAGCTTCCACATACATGAGATCGAGGAGCGCCAATCTAAGCTGCTAGAAGAGGCGTTCAAGATATGGTGTGCGCGTAATATGCAGTAGGCGCTTCCGGAGTTGCCGCTCACCCATCATTGCGCAACAATTCCTTCGGGACAGGTCCACCTAGAGCATACCCATCCTCCTCCTGACCTCTTCCCAATCGTTTCCGACCACGTCCCGAAAGAAGGAGCGGGCGTTGTCGTTAACCCAGTCCCAGTAGCCGGTCTCAAGGTAATCGAGGAACGCTTCGGTGAAGGCGTCCGGGGTGATGTCCGCAGGAAGCTTTATCCGCCGTTCGTTGAGTTCCTCGGCGAGGTACTTCTTGGTCTCTTCAAGATAGCCTTCGCAAAGCACCTGCATTCCTCCGTAGCCCGCTGGGCAGGATGCTCAGATATTCGCACATAGCCCTACAGTTGTCAAGCGGATATGAGGGGCGACTGGGGGGATCCCCGGAAGAGCGGAGCTAGGGGAAGTAGTGCGGTGGTTGGTAGTGCAGTAGGTAGAGCGAATCTGTAGGGAGGCGGCGACCCACAGGTGGTCCAGGGAGAGAGGAAGCGCGGAGCTGGAGGTCGACGGTCCCCAGGCGGCGGCGCTGGGTAGCCCCGCGTACTTGTTGTGAGGGAGGCAAGGCGCGGAGCCAGCACGCCACAGGCGGGCAAGCCTACAGGAGGAAATCACGGGCGAGACGCCCGTGGTCCAGGGAGAGAGGAAGCGCGGAGATGCCGCCTGGAAAGGCGGCGGATCCCCAGGATAGTGGAAAGGCGGCGGATCCCCGGATAGTGGAAAGGCGGCGGATCCCCAGGTGGAGGTCAGGTGGCAAGCCTCAGTCCGGCGGCAGCCCCAACTGTTTCCTCACGAAACTGCGAGCCAATTCCATTGCCTCAACGGCGGCGGAAATGTCACTTTCACTAGGCTCCCAATCCGGATACCGCGGGAGAACGCTAAACGCGTTTAGCACCCTCATTGCGTCCACGAAACCCTCCGCAGGCTCAGCAGTCGCTGGAAGCCTTCCAACCAGTTCAAGGAGGTCGTGGGTCCGGCCGAAGTTGACTTCCCCGTGGATAAGAAGCGCCTTGAGGTACTTCTCAGCGCATTGTTGTGCGTGAAAGCAAACTACGGAAGCTGGCCTCCCTTCAAGTTTGAAGAGACTAACCACAGCGAAGCGGTCCTCTTCCGCCTTGCTGACCCATTTCTCAACCTCGCCCTGTTTAGCGTTCATACAAGACAGTCCCTTGCGAAAGAAGCTCCTGCATAAACGAGTCGTAGGGATTTCGAGCTTTCGCCTCGTAATCTGCCTTCAGCATAATCAAAATATCCATCGGAAACTCTCTCGGTTCAAAGTAGGGCGACACCAGGGAGTACCGCTTTGATAGGCTTTCCTCTTGAGTGTCCAGCACAACGAGGAGGTCAATATCGCTATCCTCTGTGGACGTGCCCTGAGCCCGCGAGCCGAACAGGATAACTCTCTCCGGATTCAACTCGCGGATAAGCTCGGTCAAGCACTCCTGAAGCCAAGTCTTCACGTTTTCATCCCGAATCGGGATAGCGATTGGCTCGCGTACCTCTGCCATAGCCAGTTAAGAATACCATAGTCGGTGAATCGACAATCAGTCGTCAGTGGTCAGCCGGGATGACGGGCGGGGACACTCCACGGGCGAGACGCCCGTGGTCCAGGGAGAGAGGAAGCGCGGAGCTGGAGGTCGACGGTCCCCAGGCGGAGATGCCGCCTAGAAAGGCGGCGGATCCCCGGATAGTGGAAAGGCGGCGGGGATGAATCCGTGCCCTACACAGAGAAATGACGGGCGAGGACGCCCGTCGTGCAGGGGCGCACGGCGGTCAACCCAAGAAGCCCTTCACCGCTGCCAGGAACACATCCACTTCCTCCTCAGTGTTGTAGAAGTGCGGGCTGACGCGGATGAAGCCTTCGCGGAAGGAAACCGAGATGCGCTGGCGCGAAAGCTCCGCAAAAAGCTCGCTGGCAGGGGATGCCCAGTCGGATCCGGCGGGTGCGCCCGCGCCTTCGCAGGAAAAGGTCACGATGCCCGCACGCTGCTCCGCCGGCTGCGGGGTCACAATCAGCACCGGAAGCTGCGAAAGCCCCGCGAAGATGCGGTCGGTGAGGCTGCGGATGCGCTCCCAGATGCGCGGGATGCCGATGGCGTTGAAGCGCGAGAGCGAGGCGACGAAGCCATAGACGCTGGGCATCGAGTGGGTGGCGACTTCATAGCGGCGCGCGCCCTGCCAGAGCGCGGTGTCGCGGCGGAGGAAAGCGTTCCAGTCGATCTCGTGCCCGTACCAGCCTTGGAAGTCGGGCGCAAGCTCGCAGGCGGATTCGCTCGCGTAGAGGACGCCGGCGCCGAGGGGACTCAGCAGCCACTTCGCCCCCTGAAAGGAGAGGAAGTCCACCATAAGCTCGTCAAGCGCAAGCGGCACCACGCCCACCCCCTGAATGGCGTCCACCACTAGGAAGAAGTTGCGGCGACGGCGCTCTTCGCTCAGAGCCGCAAGGTCAAGCCGCGCCCCGCGCAAAAAGCCCACCCAGGGAATGGCGACGACTCTCGTGCGCGGCGTGATGGCGTCAAGCACCTGCTGCGTGAGGTCGATGTTGAGCGCAGGCTCGACTTCAATCAGCGTAGCTCCACGGTCGGCGAAGCTCTTCACAGGGAAGTAGATGGCGGGGAAGGCGTCGGCGATGGCTACGACTTCGTCGCCTGATTGCAGCGGGATCGCCCCGAGCGCGCGCATCAAGCCGGTGCTCGTGTTGGGCATAATCGCGATGCGCTCTTCCGAGGTGCGGAGAAGCTGGGCCGCCTGTGCACGCGCTTCGTCGAGCTTGGCGAACCAGTCGAGCTGGTTCAGGCTTCCGTGCGCGTGCTGGTCGGCGAGAAACGCCTGCGCGGCGGCGATGGTATCGGCGTGCGGCGGCCCGACGGAGGCGTGGTTCAGGTATGTGAGGTCATCGACCACCGGCATTCCCTGGCGGAAGTCGTTGACCCACGAAAGGTTGTCGGCTCCGGTTGCTTTCATCTGCGAGTGTCCTTTCTGGTTTACTGCTTATACTTGAGCAATGCCAGGAGGCGGGCGGGCTTATCCGTCGATGCCGGTTGCACCTTGAACTCCACATACCTCAGCGGACGCTTGCGGCTGCCGGCGTAGCGCATAAGTTGCGGAATCACATCGAGCTTGGCGACGAGCATCTCGTCGCTTCCCAGCCGAATGCTCAAGCCATGCTTGGTTACGAGCTCGTAGTCTCCCCGCGTGTTGAGGCGCAGCTCGCTGAAATGATGCGGCGCGAGCTGCTCCAGCCGCATCGCCGCATAGAGAAGCTGCGAGACGATGCGCGGGTCTTTCGCCTGCGAGATGCTCGCCAGACGCAGGCTGACGCCGCGTCGCAGCTCGTCGAAGATGCCGCCGTGGTCTTTCTCGATGTCCATCGTGAGCACGGTGCCGTCATCGCAGAGCCAGTATTTCCCCGAAGGCGCCACCAGTCGGAAGTAAGGGCGATGCTCGTTGAGACGCACGATGAGCGAGTCGCCGTGCCGATAGACCTGCGCCCGATGCACCAGCCGATGCGCTTGCAGCTTGCGGGCGATTTCGTGCGGGATGACCCTTCCCCGCGGCGGCTCCAGCGCAAGCCCTGCCAGCTCTAGCACCGCCGGCGCGCTGAGGAAAGTGTTCCCGCTGATGCTCACGCGGCGGATGCGGCTGAGGGCGAACGAGCGATGCGGCAGGCTGAGCGCGAGCACAATCACCGTGGCGAGAGTGAAGCCGCCAATGAGCAGAATCCACGCAAGCGTGTGAAAAAGGCGGCGGCTCACAACCTCGTCTCCAGCGCGAGGTAGAGCAGAAGAAGGAGAAGCTCGGTGTAGCTGATACCGCAGGCGGCTGCCGCCTGTGGAACCAGCGAAAGCGCGGTGAAGCCAGGAAGCGTGTTCGCCTCCAAGAAGTAGATGTTGCCTGCCGCGTCCAGCTTCGCATCCATCCGCACATAGGGCGAAAAATCGATCGCGCGGTAAAGGGTGGAAGCCTGCTCGGCGAGCTTCGCCGTGAGTTCATCGTTGATGCGCGCGGGAATGATGTAGTTCGTCTCGCCCTTGGTGTATTTCGCCTTGTAGTCGTAGAACTGTTGCGCAACTGGCGCAATCTGCACATGTGGCAGTACCACCGGCTGAAGCCGCTTGCCAATGATCGAGACAGTAAGCTCCGGGCCGTCAATGTAGTCTTCCACCAGGATCTCACCGAACTCGTGAAGCGCTCTCGTGGCGGCTTCGCCCGCCTGCGCTCGCTCTACGATTTCCTGACATAGGGCTGCCCGATGCAGTCAAGGTAGCCCTGAAGCGTGCCATCCTCACCGCGTCCGCCGTGAAGGGCGAGGAAAAGCACATCGAAGGGGGCGAACGTGCCGGCATCGAGCGCTGAGTAGTCGATATCCACGAGTTCGACATCGAATCCTTCGATTCGCAGCGCCTTGAAGATCTCGTTGCCGCTTACGAGAGAGACCTCCCGCTCGCTGGTATCGCCACCGCAGACCACGGCAATGCGGTAGGCGAGGAGCTTCTGGCGGAAGCTCGGAAGGGCTTGCCGAAGCTCTTTCAGTGTCTCCGCGCCCGCAACCGGAGGAAGAACAGCTTCATTTCCAGCGGCTTCAGTCATTGATGAGGGAAAGCTCCTCGTTCAGGTAATGGAGCTTCTGCGGGTCAAACTCACCGAAGAACTTCACTTCGGGGAACAAGCTGATGCCAAACTTCTCCCATACTGCCTTCTTGCCCTGAAGCATCAGTTCGAGCACGTCTTCGCCGGTGGCATTTCCCAGATTGACGATGAAGTTGGCGTGTTTATCGGAAAAAGCGGCATCGCCGACGCGCGCGCCCTTCATCCCCGCAGCTTCGAGAAGCCGCCCTGCGAAATCGTTCGGCGGGTTCTTGAAAACGCTGCCGGCGCTTGGCTGCTGGTGCGGCTGGGTGCGCCGGCGCTTGGCGGTTATCTCCTCGATTGCCGCCTCCATAGCCTCCGGCGGCTTGGGTGATAGCCGGAGCAGCGCGGCAACGGCGATGGTGTCCTGGACGCTTGAGTGGCGATACGAGTATCGGAAGTCAGTGCCGGGACGGATGCGGATTTCATCGTATTGCTTCCCCGCGAGTTCGGCAATCCACAGGTTGCCTTCGAGGATATCCATCACGCCTTCGGCGTTCATCGCCAGCGCACCGCCGACGGTTCCGGGCACTCCGGCGAGGGTGATCTTGTTCAGCTCGGTGGTGACGATGAGCGGGGTGACCATCTCGCGGGACGAAAAGACCACATTGCTGCCGCGCCCGAGCAGAAGACTGCGCCCGCTGCTTTCGTGGGACGAAGTGACTGCACGTGCAAGCTCCTCCAGCGAGCTTGGCAGGAAAACCTCACGGGCAGTTCCGCCGAGCTTGAAGGTGCACAGCGTGCTGAGGTCAACGTCGGTTCTCACTTCGAGGTTCAATTTGTGTCCTGCCTTCAGCTCAGGTCTTGTGTTCGGCGAAGAGCTCTGCCGGCGTCGGCTCGCCATCTCCGTTGCCCTTCTTGCGCATCTTGCTCTTGAGCGGCATCTTGCGCTCTTTGAGATAGTCGGCGAGCTCGTAGGCAACGTGGAAAATGTCGCCGGCGCCAACGGTTACGATGATGTCTCCGCTCTGGAGAGTCTTTCGGAAATATGTGAGTATCTCCGGCAGCTTAAGAATCACCTTGACCTTGCCGGGTTTGAACTCGCGCTCGAAGAACGAGTAGAGGTACTCGGTGCTGATACCTTCAATGGGTTCCTCCAGTGCGGAGTAGATATCAGAGAGGATGACTTCATCAGCCGCGGTGAAGGCGGGCGGAAACTTCGCAGCCAGTCGCTGGCTGCGGGTGTATCTGTGCGGCTGAAAAGCCACACGCAGCCTTCGCCTTCCGAAGTTCTTCACCGTGTCCAGTAGCGCCTTGATTTCGGTGGGATGATGCGCGTAGTCGTCGATGATGAGAATATCCTCGCGGTCGAGCACGCGGTCAAAGCGCCGCGCCACACCGGGGAAGTTCTCCAGCGCGAATGCGGTCTTGCCGAAGTCGATGCCGCAGTGCTGGCTTACAGCGACGGCTGCAAGCGCGTTGCGCACATTGTGGATTCCGGGGATTCTGAGGGTTATTTCTCCGAGAGCGCTACCATCACGGTGTACCACGGTGAAGCGGCTGTACTCCGGATGCAGGTCAAGGTTCTCCGCCCGGAGGTCGGCGTCTTCGGAGATGGCATAGGTGAGACGGGGTTTGGTTATTTCCGGAGCCAGCGAGCGCAGCACCGGATCATCGGTGCAGAACACGCAGACTCCTTCTGGATTCGGGTTGTTCAAGAAGTTAAGGAAGCTCGACTTGAGGTTGCCCAGGCTCTTGTGGAAATCAAGATGGTCGTCGTCGATGTTGGTGACCACGGCGAGGCGGGGAGCGAACCGCAGCATGGAGTTGTTGGATTCATCTCCCTCGCAGATGAAGTAGTCGCTGCGCCCCAGACGGGAGGAGCCGAAGAGGTGCTTCACCCGACCTCCCAACACGATGGTAGGATCCATATCCGCGTAATAGAAGATGACCGCAATCATCGCCGAGGTGGTGGACTTGCCGTGGCTGCCGGAGACGGAGATGGAGAACTTGCGCTGTGCGAGATAGCTCAGAAAATCAATGCGTGTCAGCACCGGCAACCCCTGTGCCTTCGCCTCCGTTACCTCCACGTTATCCTGCGGGATCGCCGTTGAGATGATTACCAGGTCAGCTCGCCGCACCTGCCGCGCGTCGTGCCCCTCGAAGATGATCGCTCCCGCCTGCCGCAGCTCGTCGGTAACTTCCGAAAGGCTTATGTCCGAGCCGGTAACCTCGTATCCCATCGCCAGCATCAGGCGAGCGAGTGACGAGACGCCCGAACCGCCTATGCCAACGAAATGAATGCGTTTGATGCGCTTGGTTAGAACCATTGCGCCGTTCCGCCCACATTATAGGTCATTTCGTCACCTAAATCAGGAACCTGCAGCGGTCGATCTGGCGAGAGCTGCGCCTGAGAGCGCGCGCCGCAGCAGTCCGAGAATAACCGCGACCATCAAGAGGCTGACCATCAGGCTGCTGCCGCCGGAACTGAAGAAGGGCAGGGTGAGCCCTGAGACCGGAAGCACTCCCACATTGGTGGCGATATTAACAAGCGCCTGCAGGGTGAGCACGAAGCCGAGAGAGAATACGGAAACGCTTTCGAAACCGAAGGGCAGCGCCATTGCCGCCCGCCAGCAGAGGAGGAGCAGGTAGAGGAAGAGCGCCATCACCAGCGCCCCCCCCACGAGTCCCATTTCCTCCACCCATACCGCGAAGATGAAATCGCGGTCGGCTAGGGGCAGGCGAGCAACCTTCTGCTGGCTCTGCATATAGCCGCGACCGAAAAGCCCTCCCTGACTGATTCCCACTAGCGACTGGGTGATTTGAAACCCGCTGCCGGACACGTCGCGTGAAGGATGCAGCATTGTCAGCAGCCGCTGCGCCGCGTAATGGTACTTGCCGGGCGCGACGACGAAACCGAGCGCGGCTATGAGGATGAGCCCGAGCAAGAGCTTGAGAAGTGTGCGTACGGAAACTCCTGCCAGAGCCAGCACAGCGAACGAACCGGCGAGCAGGAGCGCGCTGGTGCCCAGATCCGGTTGCGCTGCGGTAAGAATCACGCTCAGCAGCACCAGGGCAATCGCTCCTGCCGGACGGAAACCCCCGCGCCGCACCGTGCTGTAACGACCATCGCTCCGCTGGGTGGTGAGCAGAAGCCGGCTGCCCGGTGGCACCAATGTGGCGGCGATGAACAGAATCAGCGTCAGCTTGAGAAACTCCGCCGGCTGGAATTGCAGACCGCTCACACGAATCCAGCGATGCGCTCCCGCAACCGCCACGCCGAAGGGAGGAAGGAATACGCCCACCAGCAGGAGCAGATTGACTAGGAGCGCGAGAGCCAGCAGCAGCTTGACGGCTTGTGCGGATAGGCGAGGCAGCACGACGAACCATGTGAGAAGCATCAGGCTCACGCCGATGGCGACGAAGAGGAGCTGGCGCAAAATCACCGAGTAGGGGAACGTGGTGTCAGCGGCGAGCGAACCGGTGGAAGCGGAAAACAGAGCCGCCAGCCCCAGCGCGAGCAGAACGAGCGTGACAATGAATATCTGCCGCGAGCAGTGGCTGAGGACTTCGCTGCGACGTGCAATGAGGCTGCGCCGACGGCGCTGTGAAAGCGCACTGCCGCTGAGTCCGCTCATAACGCAGATACCAGCTCCTTGAAACGGTCTCCCCGCTGCTCGAAGCTGGCGAACATATCGAAGCTGGCGCAGGCGGGCGAGAGCAGGACGATGCTCTCCCGCTCGGCGAGCTGGCGCGCTTGTGCCACCGCGTCCTCGAAACTGCTCGCGCGATGGATTGACCGAAAGCCGGCGGTCTGGAGGACTTGCTCAAAGCGACCTGCTGCCTCGCCCAGAAGAACGACCGCCACGCAATGCTCCTGTACCGCACTCGCCAGATCGCTCAGGTCGGTTCCCTTATCGCGCCCGCCGGCAATGAGCACCACGGGTTGAGAAAAGCTGCGTAGCGCGACTACGGTGGCTTCCGGATTCGTCGCCTTGCTGTCGTTGTAATAGCGCACGCCGTGAAGCTCACGCACGAATTCCAATCGGTGAGGAAAGCCTTCAAAGGTGCGCAAGCCCTGCACCAGCTCGTTCTTGCGCGCACCCAGGAGCCGCGCGGCGGAGATGGCTGCGAGTGCGTTCTCCTGATTGTGGATTCCCGGAAGCCGCAGCAGATCGGAGGGCAGCTGAAGCGGCGATTCGTCCACATGCAAATGGATCGTGCCGTTTTCAAGATACGTTCCAGGAGGGCCGACCTCGCCCGCGCTGCTGAAAGGAATGAACTGCACCGGTCGGAGGGGGAAGAGCTCCGGCTGTAGATTCTCGTCCTCGGCGTTGTAGATGACGCTGCTGCCCTCGGACATCGCCTTGACGATGCTTCGCTTCACGCGGACGTAGTTGGCGAAGCTCTCGTGGCGCTCCAGGTGGTCGGGCGTTATGTTGGTGATGATGGCTACTTCCGGCGCCAGGGTGGGGGAGACCTCCAGTTGATAGGAGCTGACCTCACAGCAAACCACATCCTGCGAACCGGCGCTGTCGGCGATGTCGATGAACGCCCGGCCGATGTTGCCCACCGCGTAGGCGGTTCGGGAAAGAGAAAGAATGTGGGCGGTGAGGGCGGTCGTGGTGGACTTGCCGTTGCTTCCGGTTATGGCAATAAGGTGCGCCGAGCACACGCGCGACGCGAGTTCGATTTCGCTGATGATCTCCCGTCCGGCGGCTCGCGCCGCTGCCAGCTTCGGCGCATCAGGACGCACGCCGGGAGAGAGGATAACGAGTTCGCAGTCCGCCAGCACTTCGGGAGGGAAGTCGCCGAAGTGGGCTTCCACTTCGTACTCACCGACGAGATCCTCCAGTGCCTCGCGTTGCGCTGTGCCGGTGAGCTCGTCAACCGCCACTGGAACTGCTCCCTGCCGCTTGAGGAAGCGCAGCGTCGCCTGACCGGTGATTCCCAGCCCGAAAACCGCAACTCTTGTTCCTGCGAGTTCCATTCGCGTTACATCGCTAGAGGGTTGACCAGAAGTAAGCGGCAACCGCGATCGCTCCTAGAAGCGCCTGCACCGCCCAGAACATAAAAACCACTGCCGGCTCGCTCATACCGGAGAGCTCGAAGTGATGGTGCAGCGGGCTCATCTTGAGGATCCTGCTGCCGCCGGTGAGACGGAAGTAAGCCACCTGGAGCATCACGCTCAGAATCTCAATTCCGAGGAGTGCGCCGATGATGAGCAGATACAGCATACATCCACTGAGGATCGCCACTCCGCCGATGAATGCGCCCAGAAAGTAGCTGCCGGTGTCGCCCATATACAAAAGCGCAGGTTTGAAGTTGGTTACCAGGAAGGCGAATACGGCGCCGGCGATGATGATGCTTCCGAAGAGGAGCATATTTCCCAGCGGATTCGCCGGGGTGCTCCATTGCGCCAGGTTGAAAATCAAGATGAGCGCACTCAGCATAATGAGGGCGAGCCCGGCTGCCAGCCCGTCCAATCCGTCGGCGAAGTTCATACCGTTCACCATCCCCATCAGCAAGATGGTGCCAAGGGTCATAAATACCCATAACGGGAGCTGCACACTGCCGTTACTGAAGGGTATGAGGGCTTTCTGCGCCGAGGGATAGACCTCCCAAAGGAACCATAGGCAGAGCACGAGCTGGATGAGCAGCTTGTAGCGCGCGCGGAAACCGGTGGAGCTCTCCCGCCGCACTTTGAGAGCATCATCGATGAATCCAAGCAAGCCGAGAGCGAGGACGAGCCCCGCTAGCAGCATACTGCCTCTGAGGTGACCTTCCGCCGGGGCGAAGAAAGCGTCTGCCACCAGCATTCCCGTGATTTGCATGCCGACAAGAACGATGATGAAGGCGATTCCGCCACCGGTGGGCACCGCCGGCTTGCGCAGATGTTCCACTGGACCCCAAGGGCGGTAGGTGTGCACGAAGCCGCGCACCAGTATCTGATAGAGCAGATAGAGCACCACCAGGGCGACCAGTGCAGAAAAGGCGAAAGTGCCCAGTTGAGCGCTCACAGTATTTTCTCCTCCAGCCCGTTAAGCGCGAGGACTCCGCGCACCACGCGCTCCAGATGCAGCGCCCGCGAGCCCTTCACTAGAACCACCGTTTCTTTACTCTTGGATGCGAGAAGTTCCATCTGCACGCGCTCTACAATGCGCTCCGTGGTGGTGTCGTCGACTATTTCCTGGCGGGAGCGGGCGGGATGAGAGCCCCGATCGCCGTCAGGGGGCGGAGCCACAGCCGCCAGACCGAGCCGGTCGGAAACGCCGGGAAACCACACCACCTCCCAGCCGTTCTTCGCTGGGACTTCCTGCAGCGCCGCCATCCTCGGTCCCACCGCGATAACTAGCGAAGGCGGAAGGGCGAATACCTGATTTGCTATCTGGCGGTGAAACACAGTCTCGTATTTGCCGAGCTCCAGCATATCCCCCAGAACGAGGATGCGGCGGGTTTCCGGTGGGAGTTGAGCGATGAGTTCAAGCGCCTCCTGACTGGATGCCGGGCTGGAGTTGTAGGAATCATCCAGCAGCACCACGCCGGGTCGCAGCTCGTAGGGGACCAACCGCTGAGGAACCGGCTCCAGGTGAGGACCGAGATCGGCGCATTCCTCCAGGCTCATACCGCACTGCAAGCAGAGGGCGGTCGCGCAGGTGAAATTCGCCACCGGCCCACAACCCGCAATCTTCAACTGGCTGGGTACGCATTCGCCGGGTCGGCAGAGCATAAAGCGCGAACCGGAAAGACCTTTCAGCTCCACGTCCTTCACCCACAGTGAGGGGCTGGTATCCACCGATGGCGCCTGTATCCGGTCACCACTGTCGCCCGGAAGCGTGAGCGAAGGCAAGCGCGAGCTGACGTCGCGCGCCGCCGAGGTGTCGAAGAAGGCTAACTCAAGACCGCGTCGCAATGCCTGCTTCTTCTCCAGTTGGGACAACACCACCGGTAAACAGCGGTCGCGCGCGTTCAGCCAGAGAACATCACCCGGCTTCATCCCGTCCACGATCTCGGCTTTCGCCTTTGCCACCTCGATGTTAGATCCCAGACGACCGATGTGGCTTCCCAGGACGTTCGTGATCAGCGCGACGTTTGGCTGGGCGATGCGGGAAAGCAGCGAAATCTCGCCGTGTCCGCGCATCGCCATCTCCACCACCGCGATTTCCACCTCGGGAGATAGCTTGGCGAGTGTCAGGGGAACTCCAATCTCGTTGTTGAAGTTCTTGTCGGTTGCGACCACTCGGTGCTTGCTGCTGAGCATCGCGAGCGTCATTTCCTTGGTCTGGGTCTTGCCCACACTGCCGGAGATGGCAAGGACTTTCGTGGATGCGAACTGTCGCCGGAACCAGCTGGCGACCTTCTGCAGGGCGACCAGAGTGTGTCGCACTTCCATCAGGGTTGCGTGCTGGAGGTGAGAGAAGGACACGTAGGTGGCGGATTCCTGGAGCACCTTGAGGATATCCGGAACCAGGTGATGCCCGCGCCGAACCAGAGCCGCCGTCGCACCTTTCTGGAATGCATCCAGCACGAAGTGGTGCCCGTCCCGCTGCTGTCCCAGCAGGGGAATGAACAGACCGCCGCTGCGGACAAAGCGGGAGTCGATGCAAAATGAGTCGAATTCGCTCTGTGGGTCGCCAATTAGAATATGACCGTCGAGTGGACCCAGTAGCTGCTCAACCTTGAATGGATAGCTCATCACTACCCCTCAGAATCTAAAGTCAGAATAGTCAGTTCAATTCGTATAGCCATTGCATTCTACTTCAAAGACCGATTCGCTGCAAGCCGATGCAGGTAGGCTTATGCACGACTGCTGGCAAGTTCCGCCGCCACGCTAGCATCGTTGAAGGGAACTTTGCGGTCGTGGAAAATCTGGTAGTCCTCATGCCCTTTGCCTGCGATGAGGACGCTGTCTCCTGCGTCGGCTTCGCTAATTGCCAGCGCGATAGCGCGGCGGCGGTTCAGCTCAACGATGTACTTGGGATTGCGCACCGGTCGCGCCGTGCGAATCCCCTTCAGAATGTCGTCGGCGGTGATGATGCGTTTGGTGCCGGCGAGTGCACGCAGCGTCGAGAGGGTCTGGCGCAGCGCATCCGGTGTGTGAGCGTAATCCACGAAGATGTGCAGTCCCCGCGGGTTGGCTACGCGTTCCAGCCTGCCGGGGATGTTACGGACGCTTTCAAGCCCTGATTTGAGCGCCGCGGCATCCGCGCCTTCCATCAGTCCGCATCCCACCGACGCAAGCATATTGGCGAGATTGTGCTGCCCTATCAGAGGTGAAGAGACGGTGAGAAGCAGGTCATCGGCGGGAACCAGCGGGCTGCGATGGTGCACCTTCGCCGCGCGGTACTCAAGCTGGTAAGTGGCGCCTTCAAGCGAGGCGTGCTGGATGGTTCCAGTGAGGGCAGAAGTGAGCTCGCTGCCGAAGGTAAGGGTGGGGCATGCAAGCTGCTCCGCAATCTCCTTGCCCAGCTTGTCTTCCCCGTTGACCACAGCGTACTCAATGCTCCCCAGTTGCGGGCGGGAGAAGAAACTGCGCTTTGCCGCCGCGTATTCTTCCATTGTGCGGTGGTAATCGAGGTGCTCTGGGCTGAGATTGGTGAAGACGCGACCGCGGAAATGAATGTAATCCACCCGCGATTGAACGAGGGCATGGGATGAGACTTCCATCACCGCGTGGGTGGCGCCGGCAGCGAGAGCTTGCGCGAGCAGCGATTGGAGCTTCACCGAATCCGGCGTGGTGAGACCCCGCTCGGCAAATTGGTATTCGCTCTGCATATCGGAAGGCGGCATACCGAAGCCGAGGGTGCCCACGACCGCCGGCCGCTGATTCATCGCCCGCAGAATCGCGGCAACGAGGAGCGTGGTCGAAGTCTTGCCATTGGTGCCGGTAACGCCGATGAGGCGCAGTTTCTCGCCGGGCAGTCCGTAGAAGCGTGCTGCCAGCAGCGGGTAAAGCGGCCGAGTGCTGGGGGCTCGCAGCCGGCAGACGCCGGGGGGTATCTCAACCGGCTTCTCGTAGAGTATCGCCGCCGCGCCTCGGTGAAGGGCTTCGGGGATGAAGCGATGCCCGTCGGTATGGGTTCCCTTGAGGGCGACAAAGAGATATCCCGGCTCCACCAGTCGGCTGTCTCCGCTGATGCCGCTAATCTCCAGGGATTCGTCGGCGTCAACGATTTCTGTGAGTTCGAGACCGGCTATGAGTTCACCGAGTTTCATCAATGCATTCCGGCGGCAGGTTTTTGACAATGGCAAGACGCATCGCCACCTGGGCAAATGCCGGCGCGGCGACCTCGCTGGCGTAGTACTTCCCGCGTGGCTGCGCAATGATCACGAGGATGAGATAGCGCGGCTCGGCGCCGGGGAGCAGTCCGATGAAGGTCGCATTGTGCCTGCCCTTCACATACTCGCCGTTGCGCGCGAGCTGACCGGTGCCGGTCTTGCCCCCGACAGCGAAATTGGGCACGGCGGCGCGCTTGCCGGTTCCCTCGCGCACGACCTGCTGGAGGATGCGCCTCATCTCAGCGGTTGTGGACTGGCTGAGGATGCGGATACCGGCGGCATTCTCTCGGTCGCCAACGGCGTCAGCCATAGGTTCAATTGCGGGCGCTTCGCCCACAAGAGTCTCGCCGGGCTCCAGCGGAATCGTGGAGCCGGCGGGCGAAATAGTGGCTGCCGGCGAACGATCCTGAGGCGTGCCGGAAGCCACGAGGGTAGGGCGCACCAGATAGCCGCCGTTGGCGATTGCGGCGTAGGCGCGCATTAGCTGCAACGGAGTTACCGCGATGCCCTGACCGAAGGCGGCATTGGCGACGGCAATCTCCGGCCAGGTGTACCTGCCGCTGGCGCTCTTCCAGCCCCGAGGCTTGAGCCCGCTGTGCTCAGCTGGCAGCTCGATTCCTGCCGGTTCGTAGAAGCCGAGTGTGCGGAAAATGTCGTCGAGTCTCTCCTGTCCCAGCTTGAGACCTACTTGCGCCATCCCGACATTCGAGGAATGGACAATGATGTTTCGGATGGGGATGAGTCCAAAGCCGGCGGGATTATGGTCGTGTTCCGCCTCGTGGATGCGGTGAGAGCCGACGGTGAAGGTGGGCGTGCAGTTGAACTTCTCATCCGGCGACAGCCAGCCGCGATCGAGCGCGACCGCTGAAACCAGCGGCTTGAAAACCGAGCCCGGTTCATAGACATAATGCACGAGCGGATTGGCTTCCTTGCCGCGTGAGCCGTGCTGAGCATACTGGTTGGGGTCAAACGCGGGTTGAGAAGCCACCGCGAGGAGCTCGCCGTCTCGCGGATCCATTACGCCGATGAGTCCCCACGCCGCCCGCGCCGACTCCATTGACTCGGTCAGCACGTCCTCGGCAATCTGCTGGATCTCCGGATCCAGCGTGGTAACGATGTCTTCGCCGTCCACTGCCGGGGTGTCGGCGAGCACAGTGCCGGGCAGGGGACGACCGCGTCCGTCCTTCTCGAAGCTGGTTCTGCCCTCCTTGCCCTGGAGCGTGTCGTCAAATGTGTTTTCCAGTCCCAGGGTGAGCCCGTTCTTCGGATTGAAGTAACCGATGGTTTGCGGGGCAAAGCCAGCCCCGAAGGGGTAGTAGCGTCGCTGGTAGTAGCGAATGAAGACACCCGCCAGGTTGAGCGCATCAATGGTCTCGGCGATCTCAGGAGTGATGTCGTCGGCGAGTTCAAGGCTCTGTGGCGCGTCAGGGTCGGTGATTCGCTCAAGCAGCCGCTCGGCGCTGCTGCCGAGGTAAGGACTCAGCCGCTCGGCGGTTGTCTCTGGGTTCTTTAGCAGTGCCCGCTCGATGATGACCCGCGCCCGCTTGATGTTCCCTGCAAGCACGGTCTTGCCGTCCCGTGCGAGTATGCGTCCGCGACGAGCCTCCGCCTGCACCGTGCGATGCCACGCCTGATTGCGGTAGTCGGCATAGCGCTTCCGTTCGTTTGTCTGCACGAGAGCGATGCGGATAAGGGATAGGAGGGTGAGCCCTGCGAGCAGGACCAGCAAGCAAGCCGAATTAAGAAGGAACTTGCGCTCCATTGTGGCGAATTGTCCTGGGTCTAACTTGGCTCATAAGGGCGAAAAACCAGGTCGGCGGCCAGGTTTCCCTGACCGCCGCCAGGAGGAAGGGTAGCAACATATATCGGCGCCTGAGAGACGCAGCCGGACAATCCGAGCAACTCGGTAAGCTTGCTGAACCTTGCGGCTGGGGTCGTCCGGCGGGATGGCAAGCAGGCGGCCAGGTTTCCCTGACCGCCGCCAGGAGGAAGGGTAGCAACATATATCGGCGCCTGAGAGACGCAGCCGGACGATCCGGTGAACTCGGTGAGTTCGCTCAACCTTGCGGCTGGGGTCGTCCGGCGGGATGGCAAGCAGGCGGCCAGGTTTCCCTGACCGCCGCCAGGAGGAAGGGAAGCAACCTGGGGGCGTCCCCTGTGGACGCGGAGCCTTCGCGGCGAATGATTGATGCTCATTTCATTCATGGTTCGACTGTTATCAGTTGATTCGCGAGCGGATAGAGCTCATCCACTGTGCGTGCCGCCGGCTCGCGCGGCAGTATGTTCGTCCGCACGATGTAGGTGGGGCTCATTACCGCAGTCAGTCCCAGCGCCGCCGCCATCTGCTGCCGGTGAGTGAGCGCCTGGCGTCGCTGCCCGTTTGCCTGAAGCTGCTGCGTCATCGTGGTCTCCAGATTGGACAGCGTCTGACGGGTCTCCATAAGGGCGTATCGCTTCCTGAAAACACCAGTGGAAAGCAAAGCATAGGCGGCAACAGTGAGGATGAGAAGAACGATGCCGATGCGCAGCAGGTTGGGATAGTTGAGGACGAACTCGAAGCGACGCTTGCGGGCAACGAAGTTTAGCAGGCGCGAAGCACGAGGCGCCGCACCTCCATAGCGCGACTGAATGTGCTGGAACTCCTCGTAATCATAAATCCGATCGCTCCGCAGGTAGTCCTCTGCCGGTTGGCTGGCCATATCAATCCGCTCCCTTCGGTTTTTTGGTTACAACTCTGAGTTTGGCACTCCGCACACGCGGATTCCGCGCGACTTCGTCGGAGTCCGGCGTGATCGGCTTCCTCGCCGCCGGAATGAGCTCCCAGCTCTCGTCGGCTTCACCGCGAGGACCGAAGAAACGGAAGGTGCGCTTCACGATGCGGTCCTCCAGTGAATGCCAGGAAATCGCTCCTAGGCGTCCGCCCACCTTGAGGTAGCGAATCGCCGTGCTCAGTCCGCTTTTGAGCTCCTCAAGCTCGTCATTGACGGATATGCGCAGGGCCTGAAAGGTCCGTGCTCGGGTCTTGTTGAGATAACGACGCGATTGAGGAGGGACGGCGGAATCGATGGCTTCCACCAGCCTGAGTGTGGTGTCAATCGGAGCAAGCCGACGACGGCGGGAGATCGCACGGGCGATTCGGCGGGCGAGTCGTTCCTCCCCCAAGTTGCGAATGATTTGGGCGAGCTGCTCCTCGGGAAGCGAATTCACCAGTTCCAGCGCCGTGTTTTCCCCTCTACCCATTTGCATATCCAAAGGTCCCTCCGCCGAGAAGCTGAAGCCTCTGCCGGCGTCGTCAAGCTGGAGGGAGGAAATCCCGAGATCGAACAGCCCCAGGTCGAATCCTTCAATCCCCTCTTCCCTGAGAACTTGCTCCGCCTCGGAGAAGAGAGCACAGCGAAGAATCACACGGGGAGCGACATCAGGGGGTAACGACTCCCGCGTCGCCGCCAGCGCTCGTTCGTCGCGGTCCATTCCCAGCGCCAGCCCTCTCTCGCCCAGATGCGCCAGCAGAGCACGGAAATGCCCGCCACCACCTACTGTGAAGTCCACCAGGACTTCACCGGAAGCAGGAGCCAGAAGCTCCACTACTTCGCGCAACAGGGCGGGGAGATGACCCATAGGCTTCCTCGACCTCTCCAGTTATCAAAACCGGGAGCCTGCCTGTGAACCCGCCTGAACCAGGCAGGCTCACCGGTTACGAACTAATCCAGGGGCGCAGGCGGGGAAGCGGGGCTTTGCGGCCAACCTTCGGCTCCGCCCCACATTTCGCTTGTTCGCTTCTCCTGCAAGTACTTCCCCAAATCCTCGATGCGCCATATTTCCAGGAAGTAACCGGTTGACCTGAGTGTGAGCGGCCCCTCCAGTAGTCCGGTGTCGCGCAGGTACTTCGGCACCGTTATCCGGCACTGGTCATCAACATCAACTTCTGCGTAGAAGCTATAAACCTCACGCAGATAGTCGCGGAGAGCACCGTGCGCGTAATGCGGTAGCTGAGCGGTGCCATTCGTCTCCGCGAGCTTGCGCAAACGGGCTTCATACTCGCTGAAGCGCTCGGTCGGATAGATGTTGAAGCAGGGATGCTCGTCTTTGAACATGATCGCGCGGTCGCCCAGAACCTGCTTGAACTTGGCTCCCAGCGGGAGCCGCCCCTTGCTGTCGAGCTGCAGCACGGGAACGCATCCCTTGAGGAGCTGGTAGCCTGATGTATCCCCGGTGCTCACGCATAGGGTTGTATCAGGATAGAATCACCACTGTCAAGGGGTCCAGCAGGGATTTAGCAGGGTTTAGGGCATAATCTCGCTCACAAGTTAAACAATGTATAGGATTTTGCTTGCAGAGCGACGGCTGAATGGTGGGTTGAAGGTTGCTCGAGGCTTTCGCCAGCGCAGCTCACGCTCGCAACATACACTCGGCGATACGGAGGGCATTAAGCGCGGCGCCGAGATGGAGATTGTCTGAAACGGCGAACAGCTCGACTATGCCCTCGTCGAAGTAAGCCCGCACACGCCCGACAACCACGCGGTCGCGGTGGGCGATGGCGAGACTGCTTTCCGGTATCTCATCGTCAGGCAGGAGGAAGATATTGGGATTGTCTTCCAGCGCAAGATGAACGTCCTCGGTGCTGGCGTGGTGCCGCAACCGGGTATGCACTGAGAGAGCGTGTCCTACCAGCGTGGGCACTCGCACTGCGGTGGCGTAGATAGCGGTGTCGGTCAGCTCAAGTATCTTGGCGGATTCTCGCTTCAGTTTCAGCTCCTCGCCGAAGTGCAGCCCCTCGGCGGCGCCAATAGCCGGACGGACTGAGGTTGAGCACCTCTGCCGCGACCGGATCGTAAACATCAAGTGGCGACCTAGTGGTTCTTGCACGCACTGTGCGCAGGCGCTTCCAGAAGGCTTCCAATGCCCCCGAAGGGCTTCAGCGCGCTCAGGATGTGGGCGAGACCGATGGTGGTGCAGTTGGGATTCGCCACCAGCTCTGCACCCAGGGCTCGTTCCTCGTTCACGCCGACAACGACCAGGGGAACTGCCGGATCCATGCGGAAGGCGTTGCTCTTGTCCACCACATGCGCTCCGGCTGCAAGCGCCAGCGGCACGAACTTCCGCGAAAGCTCATCGCCCAGCGCGAAGAAAGCCATGTCCACGCCGGCGAAACTGTCCTCGGTCAGCTTCTGCACGGCGAATCTCCGCTCGGCTACACGAATGGGCTTCCCCCGTGAGCGCTCGCTGGCAAGGAGCACAAGGTCGGCATCGGCAAACGCGCTTTGCGGAAGCAGCGAGAGGAGAACCTCCCCGGTGAGTCCGGTGGCTCCGGCAACGGCGATTCTCATGCGACCATCTCCATAATCTTGTCCAGCCCGATGCGCAGTCCGGTGAAATCCGCCAAGTGTGCCAGCGCCAGCTTCACTCCCGGCAGAAAGCAGCGGCGATCAATCGAGCGATGCTCGATGCGCAGGGTCTCTTCTTCGCCGCCGAAGATGACGGTCTGCTCCGCCAGCACTCCGTGAAGGCGCAAGGAGTGGATGCGGATGCCATTGGCGTCGCCGCCTCGCGCACCGGTTAGCTTCTCGCTGAGAGGAGGGGACTCGGCTCCGCCCTTTCCTCCAATGAGCTTCGCGGTGGCGAGAGCGGTACCGCTGGGGGCATCCAGCTTGTCCGGATGATGCGCCTCGATTATCTCCGCGTGCTTCATATACTTGCCGGCTTGCCGGGCGAATGCCATCATCAGATTCGCGCCAAGGGAGAAGTTCGGGACGATAAGGCAGGAGGTGCTTGCCTGCTCGGCGGCTTTCGCAAGTCGCTCGGGCGTTTCCCTGGCGTAGCCAGTGGCACCCACGAGATAGCGTTTCCCTTCAAGCAGAACCTGCTCGCCGTTCTGATCCACCGCCGCTCCGGTGGAGAAGTCAACGATGTGCGTCGCGGGAGAGCTGAGTAGCGACGGTAGGGCGGTG
This sequence comes from Planctomycetales bacterium 4484_113, assembly GCA_002050035.1. Lineage (GTDB taxonomy): Bacteria > 4484-113 > 4484-113 > 4484-113 > 4484-113 > 4484-113. The sequence continues at coordinate 21,352 of MVCR01000058.1, forward strand.
GCAATCTCGCTGATGCCTGCGATCTCGCCGCCCCGAGGGTCAAAGAGCGCGCTTACGCGGAACGCTGGATCGGACGCTAGGGCTTCAGCCACCATCCGACCCATTCTTCCGGCGGCGCCGATGATGCCTACGGCAATCGGTTCAGTCATGCTGCTCCTCCCCTGTTACATCGCGTGCGGCGCGGTCAACCTGCTCCTCGGGCGGCGGTAGCATCTCCGGTGGCAGCAGGGAAGCGATGGCTTCCATTATCGTGCTTGTCGTCTGGTCGACCAAATCGCGCGGAATCTCAGATTCCGTGACGCGCTGGAATCGCAGCGGCGGACCGAAGCGTACCGTTATCTTCCCCGGACGAATCCAGCGACTGTGCTTGGGGAAGCATTTCTGGGAACCGATGATGGCAGTGGGAACGACCGGCGCCCCAGTTTTGAGAGCGAGTACCGAGGCGCCCGCGCGTCCTCGCTGAAGGCGACCGGTAAGAGAGCGTGTTCCTTCGGGGAAGATTATCACCGCGGCTCCCTGCTCCAGATACTTGACCGTTTCCTCAAGCGCGGTCCGTCCACGGCTGCGGTCGATCAGGATGGTGCGAAAGAGCTTCATTGTCTGACCGACCACCGGTACCCGCGCCAACTCCTTCTTGGCGACATGGAAGATATACCGGGGCACGCCGATCCCGACAAGGGGTGGATCGAGGTGCGAGATGTGATTGCAGGCAATCAGGACTGCTCCTGTGCGCGGGATGTGCTCCTGACCCTCGAAGGTTATGCGGAACATCAGCTTCGCCCAAGTGAGCAGGGCGGTCTTGCTTACCGCATAGAGGAATCGTTCCCATGCGCTGAACACGCGCTGATTATATCAAGAAGAGAAGGTGAAGAGGGGGTAGTAAGTGGCGAAGCAGCGAAGTAGCGAGGTTGCAAGCGGCATAGCGTGGGGAGCAGGTTGCGGAGTGAAATCACGGGCAGGCTAGAGTTCGTCCACGTCAACTTGCGGGAGGACGGCGCGGACATCCTCGGCGCGGCAGAGCTCGGTTCCCGGCGTGAGCGCGGCGGCGGAACCGGCAGCGACGCCATAAGCGAGAGCTTCCGGCAGCGGAGCTTCCTGCGCCAGCTTCAGTGCGAAAGCTCCCATCAGGGAATCACCGGCACCCACTCGGCTCTTCGCTACTACGGGCGGTGCGTTGGCGCAGAATGCTCGGTCTGCTGTGACTGCGATGGCGCCGTCGGCTCCCAGGGAGACCAGTACCATCTCACATCCACGGGCGATGACTTCGCGCGCCGCAGCCAGTGCCTCCGCGGTGCCGGATACGGGATGCTGCACCAGAGCCTCCAGCTCGCTGCGGTTCGGTTTAATGAGAAAGGGCCTCGCGGTCAAAGCTTCCAGCAGCGATTCTCCGCTGGCATCCACCAGCGTCTTGATGCCTGCTTTGTGAGCGCCAGCGATGAGGCGTGCGTAGAAATCACCGGGAATGTCCGGCTGCAGGCTGCCACTGAAGACAACCATCGCGAACTTCTCTTCGATGGCATGGATGATGCTGAGCAGAAGATCAAGCTCATCTTCACTCACCCGAGGACCGGGCATACTGAAGCGGTATTCGGCACCGGTGGCGCGCTCGAAGACGGTCGTATTAATGCGAGTTTCGCCCCGAATGGGTACAAAGCGGTAAGTGATGCTCTCGGCGTCGAGCAGCCGTTTGAGCATTTCTCCTGCGGCGCCGCCTGCCATGCCCCAGGCGACGGTTTCGCCCCCCAGCCGCTTGATGACCCGCGACACGTTGATGCCGCCGCCACCGGGGTCGCGCCGAATATCAGTCGCCCGCAGTTTCTTGTCCGGCAGGACTCGCTCCACGCTGAATCCCTTGTCGATGCAGGGATTGCACGTTAAAGTTAGAATAGTTTTCGCTGCCATGGCTCTTTGCCGCTGCGGCAGTATTTCCGCGTCTCAGTTGGTATAATAGCACTGCCGATTCCCCGGTAGCTCAACCGGGAGAGTTCCGCCTTTGGCGGGATTAACCGATGGGGTGGTACGGGAGGCGGGGAGCTGAAGGGTAGTGTTATGATGGCTTGACGTCCGCGGTAGCTCAATCGGCAGAGCAGCTGGCTGTTAACCAGTTGGTTGGGGGTTCGAGTCCCTCCCGCGGAGCCAGGTTTACTGAGTTATCGGGCGATGGAAACACGATGAGTGAATCTGGCGGCGGCTGGCGTTAATCCCGCCGCTGG
>MVCR01000059.1 GCA_002050035.1 Planctomycetales bacterium 4484_113
GAAGCCACCGGTGCAGGCACTGCGGCAACCGAGCCTGACGGCTCATCCGGCGACGGCGACGGCGAATCGCCAGCATCGGAAAATGCTGCCTCAGCGCAGACAGCAGCCGAATCCCTCTCATCCTACCGACAGAAGGTGTATTCGCTAATCGCCGCCAAGAAGCGCTACCCTGCTATCGCTCGTCGGATGGGGCACACGGGAAAGGTCGGCATCGCCTTCAGGCTCGACCGGCAAGGCAAGCTGCTTGCGACGAGTGTCAAGGCGTCAAGCGGATTCTCCGAGCTTGACGACGCAGCGCTGGCATCGGTGCGCGCGGTAGACACCTTTCCTCCCTTCCCCGCAGCCATCAAGCAGGATGAACTTGACTTTGCGATTAGCCTTGTGTTTGAGCTGGAATAGTCGGAACTCGCCGCTGCTGTTCGCGCTGCCCAATCTCCTCGCATGCGCGAGTCAGCAGCGTGGCTGAACTCCGATAATGCAGAGAGCGACTGCGCAACCTGTTATATTTACTGGAGTTAGGCTTCACCGATGCTCAAGTTGGTGCTGAACAATTTGCCCGAAAGCGTGATTGCGCCACCATACGACGCGTACGAGGTGGACACTTTTCTTGATTCCGGGCTGCCGGCTCCCGCGCTCTTTCTGTGCACGCGGGCGGAAAAGCTTCTCTTTCGCGCTTGCAACGAGGTGCGCGAATACCGAGTAGAACCGGCGATTCACATACTTGAAGAGGCGCTGCTCGAGCAACCCGGATTCCACGATGCGGAGTTGCTTCTTGGCATCCTGCACGCCAGCGCAAGTCGACTGGAGGAAGCGGAGGAGCATCTCAACCAAGGGCTCAGTGTGGAGGCGCATAGCGGCGAGCTGATTCGGCGCTTTCTCCCTACAATGCGGATGATACTGCGCATCAGCCGCTTTCATTTCTTCCCGCTGTATCCGGATTATTACGGGGGCTCGCTCCTGCTCGCTGCTATTCACGGGCGGCTTGGCGAAGTCCGTGAAGCCGTCCGCGTCCTCCACCACCTGCGCGATCTATTCGGAACCCGCGACGAGGAACGCGTGCTGCTGGCAGAGATATACCTTGACCGGCAAGACTACGAGAACGCCCTCTCTGCGTTGGAGCGAGAGCAGGAAAGCCACCGCGACGACCTTGACACCACGCTGGCCATTCTCAAAGGATACTGCGAGCTAATGCAGGGGAAGTTCCACCAGGCGGCGAAGACCCTGAAGAGCGAAGTCGTCTACAGCCGCCAGAAGAACCCGTATCTCACTACCGTTGCTCGCTTCCTCTATAGCGAAGCCCTTGAAGAGGACGGACTGCCAGTGCTTGCTCTCAAGGAATCAGCGAAGCTGAATCTGAAGTACTTGCTGAATCCGCAAGTTGCTGAGTACGTGAAGCGGCGGGAAGAGAATCTTCGCCACGTGGTGGAGAACCTGCATGGGGAAGCCTTCTTCGATGCCAGCGAGTTCCGGTGGTTCAAGCAGAAGGGACGCGCGGATTCGGAGTACATGGAGGTCTTGAGCGATGAGTATTCGCCTGAAGACGGGCGCGATACTAGCTGGGAACGTCCCGGAATAGCCACCATCTACGAACGGCTCTATCGGCTGGGACAGCAGTTCAAGGACATCGAGCAAGGCGCTGAGCACTCAGCTGACGCAATTGAGAGCGCTATTACCGCGGACGAGCGACATGGAGGCAATGGAACACGTGAGCCGGACATCGGGGAGTCCGCTCCGGAGAGAACCTACGAATGGAGCGTTTCCACCGAGGGAAATGATGAGTTCCTGCGCTTCGATTTCCGCGGCACCCGCAAGACATCGGGCGGCCGCACCACCGGTGAGCGTCGTCTTGCCGCTCTGAGTCATTGGGGACTGATCGCATTGCTCATCCTTATCCTGGCGTTCATTCTGCGTGCCTGCCTATGAGAATCCTCCTGCAAACAGTCGCGTTTATCTCCATCCTCGGCTTAAGCATGGTCTTCGCCCCGTGGGCGCAGCCAGAGGAAACCAAGCGGGATGCGGATCCCGGGGGTCTGCTCACGCCGGACGACTTGCAGTCTATCCCGGGTTTTCAGGTAGAACCGCAGTATCTCCGCGAGGACTTCGCCGACTCGACGCGCGGCTTCGCGTTCCGCGAATATAAGTACATTGTGCAGGATCTGGATGGCAATATAATCGGTCACATGTCGGTGTCCATCAAGCCAGTGCCCACGAAGGAGCGGAACCTGGTGGTGCTGAAGAAAAGCTACGACTTCGCCGGTCAGGCAGCGCTTACACTCCGGGTGGATGCCGATACATTCGACCCAAAGGAAATGGAAATCAGCTTCGCGGGCGGGTTGAGCCGCGAGGACGAAGCCGAACCCGCTCTGCCATCTGATAATGGCGGCTCATCAGCCCAAGGCGGTGCTGAGATTTACAGCGAAAGAGGTGAAGAGACCGTGCATTATTACTATGACACGGTGACGGTTAGCATTCGGCGCCCCCAAGCAACGACACTGTTCACCTTCCGCCGTCCACTGCCGAGCTACGATATGGAGGAGCTTTTCCTGCTGCTCAACGTCCTGGATGTGGAGAGAATCCCGCCACGCTCTGTCTGGTATCTGACTGCTCCTTTTGAGCGCGCAACTTATGCCGTGCTCGTTGAACGAAAGGGAGGCGAGGTCATCTATGGCGCCGACGCGGAGAGGCACTTAGCGGTCCGCCTCCGCCTGACTTCGGAGGCTTTCTCCGAAGACTACTTCGTTGAAAGCTTACCGCCGCATCGTGTGGTGAAATTCACTGCCGGCGATCTGGCCTTCACCCTGTGGGAAGATGCGAGCGAACAGACAACGCTGGTTCCTGGAGGTAATACCCCATGATTGTCAGCATGGATATCGGTGGAAGCAAACTCGCGCTTGGCTTAGTGACTGAGCAGAACGAGCTAGTGCGGACTCGTCATCGCCCGATGCCTTCAGGGCTGACGGCCAAGTCGTTCCTGGCGCTTCTCGAGCGAGAGATTGGGCACATGATGAGCGGAATACCGGACGGGGAAATCCTGGACTCCATCGGCGCCGGAACATGCGGCATCGTAAGGGAGGGAACGGTGGTATTTTCCCCCAACACCTCCTGGCGTTCGCTGCCGCTGGCAGACGCTCTAAGGGAGGCATTTCAGGTTCCAGTAGTCGTGCTCAATGACGCTGACGCCTTTGCCCTCGGTGTGTATCACTACGAATTCGCCAGTCGCTTTCGCAGCATCGGCGTGCTCACCTTGGGCTCAGGCGTGGGCGGCGCCTTTGTGGGTCCCGAAGGGCTCTTTCGTGGCTACTCCGGCATCTCTCCGGAAGCGGGACACACGGTGATTCGCGCTGGAGGGCGTCTTTGCTCCTGCGGGCGGCGCGGTTGCCTGGAAGCATATGCGAATCAGCGCGTCCTGCTGACCGATTACCGGCGCAAAGGCGGAGATAGAAAAGTCGCAAACGGCGCAGAGCTTTTCCGTCGTTTCAGGCAAGGCGATCCGGCGGCTGCGGCGGCGTTCACCCGATACGGCAAGTTCTTGGGGGTGGGAATGGCCAGCCTGTTCCACCTCTATTCTCCTGAAGCATTCGTTCTCGGGGGAGGGCTTTCTCGGGCTGCCCCTGCCTTCCTACCTTCCTTGAAATCCGCGATGGCAAATCAGCTCATCGCCGGATTTCCTCCGCGACCGCAGATCTTTATCTCTCGGTGGCGAGAGAAGGCCTCGCTTCTCGGCGCAGCTTTCGCCGTCCGCGAGCAAAGCGGCTTGTGGTATATTAGTAAGGAGACAGCGAACTGATAAGAGACACTGTGAACGAATCAGCGGGCTTTGACCTAAAGGACGTGAATCTGACCCTTCGGGACACTCTGGCCGTCATTGCCGAAGCGGTAAGCGACAAGAAGGGCACGGAGCCGGTCTTTCTCGACCTGAGGGGGGTGGTGGATTACCTCGATGTAATCTGCATCACCAGCGGAGAGACTTCCCTCCAAAACCGTGCCGTCGCTGACCGGGTCGTGGAGCGCCTCAAGAACTGTGATATAATTCCATTAAGCCTGCAAGGATATGAGGACGGGAGCTGGATTCTCTTGGACTACGGAGCGTTCGTGGTGCATGTGATGCTTCCCGAACTCCGGAGTTTCTACCGGTTGGAAGAGCTTTGGTCCGAAGGCAGGCTGATTACCGTTTGAAACGGGGCAGTGGCGCAGTTGGTAGCGCGTATCCTTGGCGTGGATAAGGTCAGGGGTTCGAATCCCCTCTGCTCCACCAACGGTCTGGGAACAATGAGCGGCTTTCAGAGTCCAATCATTGGCAGGATCAATCTAGGGGATAGATGATGAGGATAACCAGGATTGTTGCGGTATTGAGTTTACTGGCAGTTGGGCTCTTCTTCCTCAGCGCCGTTGCGGCTGCGAGGGTTGAGCGCCCGATCACACTGTCATTCAATCCCGAAAAGGGCACCTACAACCGTTACATGACGGTGGTTACTCTCGGTGGAGCCATCACGCGACCGGGACAGCTAACCAGCATTGACATGAGTGACTTCCGCATCCGGGCAGTCTACCGAGACAGGGTTGAGGAATCACTCCATGGGCTGAACCGCCATCTCCTGACTTTCTACGATTACGATCTCTGGGCTCAGAGCCCTCGCGAGCGGCGCGACCGCACACGAGGGCCGGGTGCCGGTGGCGGCGGGGGAACCGGTGGTGGTGGAGCGAGTGCACAGCCACCCTCTCTCGGCATACCGTCCCCGCCATCCAACGGTGCAGGCGCTGGCGGCAGCACCTTGCAGCAGGGACCCTCGGGCCCCGGCTCGCCAGGCGGCCCTGGTGCACCTGGAGGTCCCAGTCGCCCCTCTCATCCCGGGGAAACTGAACCCACCTTCAGCGTCGACAACATTCTCGTGACTAACCTGAGCTACACCGAGAGCAAAAATGGAGATGTCCTTGAAGTGGAAGGGCTAGATCAGCTGCGCGAGTACTCCCGCCATTCGGTTCGTCCTGGAGAAATCCGCCTAGATATCGGCCACATCTTTGACTGGACTCACATTCTGCGCCTCCCTGACTACCCGGTCTGGCGCGAGGATATCTGGTTTGCCACTATGCCGATAGCAGTTCCCGGTGTACCCAAGCCGCAGATGATGAAGTTTATCTACCAGGTCATCGGCTTTGTGCGGGTAGGTATGCGTCAGATTGCAGTGATTGATGCTCAAGGCGTGCTGAATTTCCACGAGTATTGGGAAGAAGACGACCCCAAAGAGGACACGCACGTCAATTACGAAGCCATGGGCGATTTCAGCATCTCCGCACGATACCTGTTTGACTACCAGCAGGGAATGGTCTTTGGCATCGAGCGCCCCCCACTCATCGATTTCGACACTCTTAGCATGTTCCCGGGTGAGTTCCCACTCAGAGTATATGAGCTCAAGTATCCGGGGCTGGTGGCGAATCTCAATATGAAGTATTACACAGAAACCACCGCCAAGAGGTTAGAGAGAAGATACTACTCAGAAGAGGAGACTGGAGAGGTTGGACAGGAGGAACCGGTGCTGGATCGCCGCCATGTGGGCCTCACCTTCTTCATGCAGACAGAGGCGGAGTAGTGCCAGTACCCGCGTTCGATTCACCGGCCGATGGGGTTCTGGAGTATTACTTCGACCACGCGACGGTTTCGATCGAACCCTACCGTCAGGTCGAAGTCTGTTGCCGCATAGAACCAAGTTTCCGTTAGGCGAGCAGCCTCGGTTGGCGATTCTCGCTGATGGGCGGCCTGCCTGCGTCGCACAACTCTCTGTGGTCTTCCCAGCCGAGCCAGCAGGTCTTCCCTGCTCAGACCCAAGAGATCGTGGCCGAAAACGCCGTTTTCCCACCCCGGACGCACGAACAGGTACACCGCTGAGACCCTGAGCTTGAGCTCCTTGACGCGCAGCAGCAAAGCGCCCGAGGAATCGCTGAATTCGTAGTTCCCCTTTTCCGCTTCGCGCTCAAAGGTAAAGCCCCGCTCGCTCAAGTAAGAAAACAACTCATCCCGACTCGCGAAGCTCTGCCCGATTGCCAGTCCATAACTGAAGGACAGCGACGACAGGACTTCCTGCTGCCTCCGGCGTACGGACACCGAATACCACTGGAAGGCGAAGAGCGTGATCACAAGAGCACCCAGCACCGCCAGAGCCACCCAGTGCCGGGGGCCCAATCCGACCATCTCCGAGAGCTTCTCCGGTCGCACGCTCATCGCCAAGAGTTTAGGGCTGCGGGAACAAAATGCCAAGTAGAGAGTCTAAGTATATGGCTTTCGGGAAAAACACTGGACTCAGGGCTTCGAAAGGAGCCCTCTTTTTTTCTGTTAGAATGGGCCCATGGTGCGAGCGCACCCAAGCTTCCGTAAGACGTCAGTATCGCAGCTCCCGCGCAACATCGTCTATGGCCTCAACCCATTCATAGAGGCGTTGCATCACGGATACTTGCGTCGCGCCTTCTTGCTGCACCTTCAAAGCCAACGGCACCAGCGTTTGCGAGAAGAGCTTGCTGCCGCACACATTGAAGTGAACGAACTCGCGCAGGCACCTTGGTTTCCCGCTCTGGAAGGAGCCGCCCATCAAGGCGTAGTCGGTCTCATTCGGCGCTTTCGCGGCGCGTTGCTGCCCGAGGTCGTGGACTCCTTGGGATCGGGTACGGCGGCAGCAGTGCTCGTCGATGGGATCAACGACCCGCACAATCTGGGCGCTGTCATCCGCAGTGCTGCCGCCGTTGGCGCCGCAATCATTCTCCCGAAGCGCGGCAGCCCAAGCATCAACTGCACGGTGCACAAGGCTTCCGCCGGCTACAGCTTTCGCACACCCATCGTAATGGACGAGAACCTCGCGCAGGCGGCAGCCTTCCTGCAAAAGCACCATTTCTGGGTGGCGGCTCTGGATGCACACGAAGGAGAGAATGTTTTTGATTTCGCGTTTCCGAATCGACTCGCCCTTATCGTCGGAAGCGAGGAACGCAGAGTCCGCCGCCTGCTGCGCGAGCGCAGCGACTTCCTCCTGCGGATTCCTCTAGCCCAGGGCGTCGATTCGCTCAATCTAAGCGTCGCTGTCGGCGTGGTGCTGTTCTTTCACCGCGCCTATGTCCACCACCAGGGGAACGCGGATTTCTCCGATGCACCAGCGTTTGACGCCGGCAATGACTAGCCTTCTTCAGCAAGAGGATTCGAAGCGCAGCATGTGAACACAAAGTCCCTACCCCGCCGGGTGAAGGTTACGCGACCGGCATTAACATGTTCCAGTACCGCTAGGAAACACACAATCAACCAAGACAGGCCGGCATACAGGGCAAGAAGTTCTGAGAGCGCGACTCCCTCCCGGCTCGCAGCAATGCGTTGCCAGACTTCATCCATGGCTTTGCTCAAAGGTATCTCCTCCTCCGCATAAGAGAGTTGTGACGTTTCACGGACACGCGTCAGCGCATCTTCAAAGGCACTTATGAGATCATAGAGAGAGAGGTCTTTGAGTGAGTAGACGAGGGCTTTGTCCAGACCTTCGGTCAATCGAGGGGCCAGCTTCCGC
>MVCR01000060.1 GCA_002050035.1 Planctomycetales bacterium 4484_113
CTCCGACTTGAAGGACGCCAGTTCACCGTCAGGGGTCATTTGCAGGGCATGGAAGATGACCGAGTGATGCTCAGATCGACAGAGCTCCCGCGGGCTATAGAGGGGACCCGGGGCATCGCGCGCGACGGAGAGTCATTGTTGGTTCCAAGAGATTTAATCTCGACCGTGAGGTTGGTGCCGGACGTATAGGAAATGAAGATTGACGCTAAGATATCTGGCGCTCTTCAAGAAATCGAAGTCACCCGCGGGGTGCCTCGGCAGCGCATCATTGAAGCTCTTGCTGAAGCTATGAAAGCCGCCTATGAGCGTCGGCACGGCCCCACCCCTAATCTGGAAGTAGAAGTAGATCTCAACTCCTCTTCGCTTGAAGCCTATCTCAGCAAGCGAGTGGTGGAACAGGTTACGGATCCGCAGATTGAGATTTCCCTTCAACAGGCAAGAGAGCTGGACCAAGACGCGGAAATCGGGGACAGCCTGCTGCTGGAAACTGATCTAGGCGACCTTGGGTACTGGGACATCAACGCGGTGCGGAATATGGTTCGCAGCCTGATCCGCCATGCCGAGAGAGATCGTATCCTCGCCGAGTATCAGACTCGCCTCTACGATCTCATCACGTGCACGATGCTATACGAGGAACGGGGCGATATCTTCGTAGAAACCCCCTCCAAGGTTGAGGGCGTGATACCGTCCAAGGAGCGCATCACAGCAGAGCGCGTTAAGAGCGGTCAGCGGATCAAATGCCTGCTCATTGAGGTGAGGGCAAACCGCAAGTCGGGTCCGTTGCTGACGTTCTCCCGCACTCATCCCGGCCTGATACGACGCTTGATGGAGAACGAAATCCCCGAAGTGAGAGAGGGCAGCATCGAAGTAATGGCTATCGCCCGCGACCCCGGCTTCCGCGCAAAAGTGGCGGTCAAGTCCAACCTGCGAGAGCTTGATCCTGTGGGCACCTGTATCGGGAGTCGCGGCGTACGCGTTACAGCTATCTCGCACGAACTCAACGAGGAGAAGATCGACCTAGTTCCATGGAGGGAAGACCCGTTCGAATTCATCGCCGAGGCACTTTCACCAGCCAAGGTGATTTCTGTAGAGATATTTGAGAAGGAGAAGCGAGCCCTCGTATTAGTGCCTGACGACCAGATATCGCTGGCGATCGGGAAATCCTGGCGCAATGTTAAGCTTGCCAGCCGCCTGACGAAGTACTTCTTGGAAGTGAAGAGCGTCACTGAGATGGCAATGGAACAGGAGGCATCCGCCAAGTCGACTTCGCACGAGGCCGAGACTAAGGCGGCGTCAGCGTCTAGGACCGAATCTGGGACACAGGCGGAAACCGAAGCACCCTTACCAGCTCCCGAAGGAGCAACGGAGCCGCAAGGGGACATCAATGAACCACGCGATAGTACCACTGCCGTGGGAAGAACCGCTCCCAAGAAGAAGGAGCCCAAGGCAAAATGACTCATCGGACCGGACTTCATCAGCCTTTGCGCACTTGCATTGGGTGTCGTGAACGCATGCCTCAAAGCGAGTTGATTCGCCTCAAACTGCTGGGAGGGAAAGTGGTCATCAGTCGTCCGGGCCAGGACGTCCCCGGACGATCTATCTACCTGTGCCCGCAGCAAGCCTGCTGGCATGCAGCTCTTAAACGAAGTTCGCTCACTTTCAAGGCCAGCAAGCACGACCGGGTCACCGTTCGGCTCGAGGGAAACGAACAGGATCAGTTGATCCTGAAACTGAGAAGACACGTTCGGGAGGAAAGGCAGCGTAACTGAATGCCGAAGAAAGCCATCTATCTGGTTAAGGAGCTTGGAGCCAAGTCCTTCAAACAGGTCGTACAGTGGCTGCGCGAGGTTGGCTATGACGTAAGCGCCGAAGGTTTCGGCGCGATGACCCAAATCGATGATGGAACAATCGACAAGCTAAGAGGATTGGCTCGCGGCGAGCAGCCAAGCGCGCCGGCACGGAAAATTCCTCGGGTTGCGCCTCCAACTGCCGAAGAAACAACCGCCCCACCAACGACTGCCCGCCAGCGGCTGAAGGAGTTCTTCGCCACTCGGGAGGTCGAGCAGAAAGAAGTCGCGCCGTCCACCCCCTCTGCAGTTTCACCCTCCCAGACACCTCAAGGCCCCACGGCAACTGCGACTCGCCGGTTGAAGTCGATTATCGAAGAGCGCCCGGAGCGGAAGGTCAAGCTGGAAAAGGCTACACCTAAAGAAGCAGCTGTCGCAGAAAAGGAAGCAGAGGTGCCGGAACTTCCTCCGCGGAAGGAGAAAGAGCGCGCTCCGGATCAAGGTCCCGGATATCATCCACTTTCTGCTTCATGATCTCGACATCGCGGCCAATATCAACCATCTGGCTCCACTCGATGAAATCACACTCATCCTTGACCACTTCCAAGTCGACTACGAGCTAGCCCCAGGCGAAGAACCTGAACATGAACTGGAAGCATTCGCCCACGGAGAGCTCACAGACTTGCAGCCGCGCCCGCCGGTGGTAACCATCATGGGACATGTAGACCATGGTAAAACCAAGTTGCTTGATGCTATCCGCGAAACACATGTGATGGAGCAGGAAGCTGGCGGGATAACGCAGCACATTGGCGCCTACCAAGCGGAAATCAACGGGAAGACTGTCACTTTCATAGATACCCCCGGACATGAGGCCTTCACAGCAATGCGAGCTCGTGGTTCACAGGTGACCGACATTGTTGTCCTAGTGGTCGCCGCCGATGACGGCGTCATGCCGCAGACCATCGAAGCTATTGAGCACTGCAAGGACGCCAAAGTGCCCATCATTGTGGCGGTGAACAAAATGGACCGCCCCGATGCTAACGCCGATCGTGTACTGCAGCAACTGTCGCAGCACGGACTGGTTCCAGAAGAATGGGGCGGAGATACTGTCGCAGTGAAAATCTCGGCACTGAAGAGGCAGGGGCTTGATGAGCTTCTCGATATGATTCTGCTCCAAGCTGATCTACTGGAACTCAAGGCGGACCCGACGGCACCACCTTTTGGCGTAGTCATTGAGAATGAAGTGGATCCTGGTATTGGCATCGTGGCGACAGTTCTCGTTCAGCAGGGGACTTTTGAGAAGGGCATGTACTTGCTCTCGGGTGAGTCAGTGGGGAGAATCAAGGCCATGCTTGATGAAAGCGGACGCCCACTGGGAAAAGCCGGCCCATCCACTCCTGCGCGCTTCATTGGCTTCTCTGAACCGCCCCAGAATGGCGATAGGGTTTATGGATTCAAGGAGAAAAAGAAAGCCCAGCAGATTGCCGAAGCACGCATCTCCCATCGAGAGCAGGAGCAGCTCAAACTGGCGGCTCCGCGCGTCAGCCTTGAAGACGTGTTCGCTCGCATTCGAGAGGGCGAAATCAAGGAACTCAAGATCGTGGTGAAGGCCGATGTTCAAGGAAGCGCTGAGGCCGTGCGTGATGCCCTCCTGAAGCTTGCGGTTGAGGAGGCCAAGGTCGATGTCATCCGAACAGGTGTGGGTCAAGTCAACGAGACGGACGTTATGCTTGCTTCAGCCTCGCAGGCCATTATTGTTGGTTTCAATGTAGGCATTACAGCGAATGCCCGCAAGCTGGCCGAGCACGAGGGTGTCCAGATCAGGTCCTACCAGATCGTCTACAAGCTCACGGAAGACATTGAGCTCGCGCTGCGTGGTCTCCTAGAGCCAGAGATCGTCGAAGTTCCCCTGGGAAAGGTGGAAATCCGTGCCATCTTCCACCGCGACCGCAACTCGGTGGTGGCAGGCGGCATGGTGGTTGCAGGCAAGGCGCAGCGGGGCGCATCCTATCGCTTGAAGCGTGAAGACAAACTTGTGTTCGAAGGGCAGCTCAGCTCCCTCAAGCGATTCAAAGAGGATGTACGCGAAGTGAATGAAGGCTATGAATGCGGACTGCGAATCGAAGGTTGTACTGATGTCCAGGAAGGAGATGCGCTCGAACTCTATGTGCATGAAAAACAGGAATCGATCGATGCCGCTGCCCATCCAAGCGCGGTCACCGAGACTTAGCTTCAGACTCGGAGATGCCTGCAAACTCCGAGGCAACAATCTCAGCAGTCCTTGCAACAGCCCCCAGTAACTCGGCGAAAACGGCTTTTCCTTGGCTACCCACCTCCCGCCGCCGTGAGGCATTGTTCACCAAGGTCATCAGAGCCGCACTGAGCTCTTCGCCGCCCTTCGCGCAGACAACCCCGTCTCTCCGTGCAAGCCGCTCCACTTCAGAGGCGATGGAATCCACATATGGCCCCACAATCACTGGTTTTCCTAAGAGAGCAGGCTCGACGATATTGTGGCCGCCTATCCTGGAACTGAAAGTGCCACCGAGAATGACTACATCAGATATCTGATAGTAGTCAACCAGCACGCCCATCTCATCAACAATGAGAACGCTGAGGGGAAACGCAAGGCGGTTGTGGCAACTCAAACACTGCGCATTGAAATGCATCTCACGCGCAAGTCTGAGCACTTCATTCCCTCGTTCGGGATGGCGTGGCACCAGCGCCAGCACCCAATCCGGATGCGTCAACCTCACTCGCGCGAATGCAGAAAGCACCAATTCGTCTTCTCCCTGATGAGTAGACCCAGCTGTTATGACGCACTGCTTCTGCCAAGAAAATCGCTCCTTCAATCGGACTACTCGCTCAGCCCCCCAGGGAGGGATGCTCATATCCGACTTCATATTGCCCGTAACCACCAGTCGATCAGATGCGACGCCGATGCGAGCGAAGGCGTCCGCTGCGCGTTTGTGCTGGCAGCAGATCCTGTCGAAACCTCGATACAGCCAGCGATACAGCCACCGTCGCCAAGCAGGCTTGCCCTCAAGGTATAAGCGAGCGTTGACAAGCATGCGCCGAGTTCCTGTCCTTCCCAGCGTCGCCAGCAGATTCGGCCATGCTTCCGCCTCCCCCGCGATGAACACTCTCGGGCGAAGCAGAGAAACGAATCGATTCACCGCCCACGGGAAATCCGCCAGCGGGAAATGGGAGGTAGCGATGCCCTCTTTCGCCGCGAAATCCTGCAGCAGCCTATGGCCGCTTTCGGTCGTTGTAGTGAGGAACAGCGGAACTTCAGGGAGGCGGTTCTTTAGTTCACGAATCAAAGGAAAGAGCAATTTGACCTCACCCACGCTCACCCCGTGCAACCAAATGCAGCGGCCAGAAAGCTCCCCCAGCACTGCTCGTTTCTCGCGGCTCCATTGCCCCAATCGTTCTGGAAGTCCTTCTCGCAAACGCGGGTTGCCACGCGCCCATAGAAGTATGGCTGGTGAGAGAAGGATGAGCAGTAGATTGTAGAGCAACTTCACAACGGCGATTATATCAGAGG
Source organism: Planctomycetales bacterium 4484_113 (assembly GCA_002050035.1). Taxonomy (GTDB): domain Bacteria; phylum 4484-113; class 4484-113; order 4484-113; family 4484-113; genus 4484-113. The sequence continues at coordinate 5,332 of MVCR01000060.1, forward strand.
GCATTACCTGAAAAGTCCTCACAAACGGGCAGCCGCACAGTGCGAAGATACCAGCGAACGACATGGTTGAGCATTCCTGATTGGGGAAGCAACCGGGCACTGAAGAAGCGTGTCAGCTCACCATCTTCCACTGGAAGTCGCCTAGCAGAGGCAAGAGGGCATTCCCGGCGAAGCCGAGCGTAGTAGAACCGCCTGCCAATGAGGAATCGCAGGTGAGTCAGGAAAAAGATATCGGTCCGAAGAACTGCTGTGAGCTCTTTGGGGGACAGCAAACTACGCAAGTGGGATACCACCCAGTCGAGGATAAGAAAAGGTGCCAATTTCCAGAGCGTGCGTCCGCTGTAGAAGGTAAGAAGATTCAGAATGCGATTGCGTTGCTGGAAGTACCGCACAAAACCACGATGCAAACGAGAAATGGTTGCTCCACCCTTGTGTCGCGCTCGCGCAGACGGAATCTTGAGTACGTCTCCTCCTGCCAAGCGGATGCGAAAACCTAGGCTGACATCTTCGTGGTAGATGAAGTAGACTGGATCGAAAATCTGCCCCCCCAGTTTCTGGACACTGGAAGATCGCAGAATGGTCGCCCCGCCAGAAGGATAGAAGGTTACAGTACGGCCACCCATTGCCCCCTTGATGTTGTACCCGAGAATGTTCAGCGCATCGTTAGTTGGCTCTTCACTCTCGGCTAGAAGCACTCCACAGCCGGCATCGCCTTGGTCTTGCTCCAGCGCGTTCACGAGATCCCGCAAGAACTCAGGCTCTGGTTCGGCATCATTGTTGAGAAGGATCAGATATTCGCCGCGGGCCTTCTCCGCCCCCAGATTCACTCCACCGGCAAAGCCCAGGTTCTTTCCAGCTAGCACAACCCGGACATTCGGGAAATCGCGCTTTAAGCGCGCCGCCTCACCACTGGCACTTCCATTGTCAACGATGATTACTTCGAAACCCCCGAACACCTGACGCTGCAGAGCCCTCAGGCAGCGAACAGTATCTGCGTATCCATTGTAGTTGAGGACAATGACAGAGGCGGCTGGTGATGAACCCGATGCGCCCTGTCTGCCGAGTTCAAGTGCCATGTATCCTTGGCTCAGCCGCCGTCGCCTGCCGCGGAAGCGTGGCACCAGAAACTGCCGAAGCCCCTGCGGTGGAAGCCTGCGTCTCCCCAGAATGTGTCGCCGCCAGGAAGCAGCAGCAGGAAGGTGCCTCAAGAAACTACCGATGGCCAGGAAGAGGTATGGCGTAGCAAGGGTTCTCACGAAGTGATAGAGCTCGTAGGCAAGAAGATGATGGAGGTTGGGAGCCATATCTGCAAACGTGAGGCTCTTCATCAACCCCAAGTAGCGATTCTTCTCCGCAATTAGCCGGAGCTGCCAGCGCGTTCTCTCACCTGAACCGCCACCTAGATGAAACGCCACCAGCTCCGGCTGATACCACGCTTGCCAGCCAGCTAGATTGGCCCGCAGATCCAAATCAACATCTTCGAAGTAGGCGAAGAAGCTTTCATCGAAGTACTGATCGCGAAAGCGGAGGTCTTCCAGCATCTCGCCGCGATAGAGCACACAGGCTGCTGTGCCCCCAAATACAGGGCCGGCCAGTTTAGTCGCCTCTGCGACCGGCACTAGATGGTCACGGTGAGCTGCCGTGAAATCGCGACGGAGAATATGTCCTGTGCTCTCCACAGTCTCTCTATCCTGCCAGCGCCGCAACTGCGGCACAACCATGCCGATTCGCTCACCTGCTGCAAACTCCTGCACCGCCCTGGAAATGAAATCCGATGGGATCCAGGCATCAGCGTTCAAGAGAAGAACGAACTCGCCGCTAGCCGCTCTGATGCCTTGGTTGTTCGCAGCGGCGAATCCCCGGTTGCACTGATTGCTGATCAGCCTGTCAGGTGTGAATTCTGCGTACTCCTCGACTCGAAAACCAGGACTCGCGTTATCAATGAGGATGAGTTCTATCTTCTCATAGGTCTGGTCCCGAATAGACGCGAGGCACTCGTGCAGGTAGTTCTCCGTGCGGAAGTTAACGACGATTGCGCTGACCAAGCCTGGTTCAGGCACTACGCCAATTATAACAAGGTCAGGACTAGACTCTGAGATATAATGAGACCGTGGAAGCTAAGGAGCGTTCGCCCGAGTCCGTCCTGGAGGTTGCTCGCAGCGTGCTGGCAAACGAAGCCGCAGCGGTACGGGATCTCACTAAGACACTTGGAGCTGACTTCCTGCGCGCGGTGGAGTTGATTATGCAGGTCCGGGGGCGAGTTGTGCTCACCGGCATGGGCAAGAGCGGCTATATCGCTCATAAAATCGCCTCGACCCTTACCAGCACCGGCACGCTGTCAGGCTTCCTGCACCCGGCGGAAGGATTCCACGGAGATCTGGGCATCGTCTCGCGCGACGACCTCCTGCTGGCCATCAGCAACTCCGGCGAAACGCAGGAGATAATCGACCTCCTCGAACCGTTGAAGCGTCTTGGAATACCCATTATCGCCATCACGGGAAACCCCGATTCTCAGCTAGCACGAAGGGCCGACGTTCACCTACACATCGGCGAGATCCGTGAGTCCGACCCGGACAACATCGTGCCCACAGCCTCGGCACTGGCAACGCTTGCCCTAGGAGACGCGCTCACGGTGGTTTTAATGCAGCTGAAGGATTTCCGGAAGGAGGACTACGCCATCATTCATCCCCGCGGGATGATCGGCAAGCGGCTCACGCTGAAGGTGCAAGACCTCCTTAAAGGCGAGGCAACGAATCCGGTTATTGCTATGCGGGCTACTTTCCGTGAGGCGCTCTCATCAATCACTCGTTACATGCTCGGCGGAGTGAGTATCGTGGATGAGGCAGGCAAGATTGCTGGCATCATTACTGACGGCGATGTCAGACGTCTCATGGAGCGGTGGCAGGGCAGTGTGGAGGAACTCATGAACACGCCCGTGAGCGAGATCATGACTCGCGAGCCCACTCTGGTCGAGAACACAGAACTGGCATACCGCGCGCTCGAACTGATGGAGAATCATCAGCCGCGCCCCGTCTTTCTGCTACCCGTGGTTGACGAAGCGAAACGCCCCGTTGGGATGATCCACCTTCACGACTTAGTCCAGGCGGGATTCAAGACCACCCTCAATGAAACCATGCACTGAGAGCACTCAAACGCCCTCGCCCGCGACAAGGTGCGGTGAGAACAGCGCCCGCACGTGAGGCACAGCCGTGACTTCGATCTGCCCGGGCAGGGCACTTTATAATACTGATAAGCGGCATCCGCAGGCTGCGGACCACGGCGATGGAATCACAGCTGGCACTTGAGGCAATCGTGGAGGTGGGCATCCTCCTGCTTGCCCTCGCCAGCATCGTCGCCATCTTAACGAAGTACGTTCGCCTCCCTTATTCTGTTCTGCTTGTCATTGTCGGATTTTTCGTCGGTCGCATTGGCTTCCTCGCACCGCTACACATCAAGCCAGAAGTAGTAATGGTACTGTTCCTACCGCCGCTGCTTTTCGAGAGTGCCATTCACATCAACTTCGCAATCCTGCGCCGCCTCCTGAAATTCGTCATACTGTTTGCTCTACCCGGAGTCATCCTCTGTGCTCTTCTCATCGCGCTCTTGATGCACATCGCCGTGCCCCTGCCGCTGGCGAGCTTGCTAGTCTTCGGCGCTATTGTCAGCGCAACCGATCCCCTGAGCGTAATCTCCCTTTTCAAGGAGAATCGAGTCGCGCAGCGCATCTCGCTCCTCGTTGAAGGAGAAAGCCTCTTCAACGACGCAACTGCTGTGGTCCTTTTCCGAGTGCTCATTGGGTTCGCCCTCGCAGGAGCGCTGACCGCGCCCATGTGGCAGACGGTGAATAGCGGGCTTGTCAGTCTGACCGTTATGCTCGTGGGCGGTATCGCCGTCGGGCTGACGCTGGGGCTGGCGTTTTCCAAGCTCTTTCAGCAGGTGGACGATCATCTCATTGAGATCACGATGAGCGTCATCCTCGCTTATCTAACCTACCTTGCCGCCGAATTCGTCCACGTAAGCGGCGTCATCGCGGTTGTGGTTGTGGGGCTGGTCATCGGCAACTACGGGATGACAAAGGGTATGACCGTGACCACGCGGGTTCCTCTCCTCAGCTTTTGGGGCTACGTCGCGTTTGTGGTGAACTCGCTCATCTTCATTCTCATCGGCATTGAAGTAAACAAGAGCGGACTAACCGGGTTCCCGCTGTGGGAAGTGGGGTTTGGATTCCTGGCCGTGCTGGTAGCACGGGCGCTGACACGTGCTTTCGCTCCTAGTGCAGGGACTGACCATGCGCCCGCTGCTGAAGATGCTGGGGCTGGCTGGACGAGTGGAGGAAGATAAGGGGCAGTACGAGCGGATAGTGGCGCGTATGGTGGCGGCACAGAGGGCCATTGGTGAGTTGGAACGGCTCAAGGAGGCCCACACGTTGCCCAGGCAGTTCTATCAGAAGTTCTACGCGAGTCTCGAGGAAACGGTGCACCAGGGAGAAGCGGAGCTCGCACAACTGCTCAGCGAAAAGCCCCAACTCGCCGCCGATTATCAGCGCACGGTGCAACTGGCTGTCCTGCACGCCCGCAAAGCCGCACTTGCCGCACTGGTGCGCGACGGGCTCGTTCATCCATCCTCAGTGCGCGAACAACTGCGAAGCATCGATGACGAGATCTTGAACCTCACTTCGTAGACGCGACGAAGACTTCCCGCAGCCGATCACAACTGAACCTGATGAACTCATCGAGCCTAGAATCGAGAATCGCGAATTCCTCATCCGCAAAGTCAAACACCCAGCTTGAACCTCCATCGAGGAAGAAGAGCGAGGGTTTCACCGCTAACGCTGGGTAGAGCGAGCGCACCGCCCGAGTATAGAAAAGGAGCTGGTCGCGGTAGCGCGCGGAGCATTGCTCGGGAGTAACTCCCGCAGCCAGCCTGTCACTCTTAAAGTCCACAAGCCGCACCTCAGAATCTTCCACCACCAGGAGGTCTATCCGTCCACGGAAGAATGAGCTCCCGTGTCGCAGCAGAAAGCCGAACTCGGGACGCACCGCTCGTGCTAGCTTCAATTCAGCAAGAAGGTCACTTCTCGCGAAGGCTGCAAGCATTGGGGCAAGCCGCTCGTGCTCGGATGCCACAGCATCCATTTGCCCTGGAAGCCACCTTGCGAGGAAATCCTCAGCCAGTGCCACAGAAACAATCTCTGCCGGCGAGGTGTCACGAAGATGCGCGCAGACCGCCGCCAGTAGTTCGTGCACGAGAATGCCAAGCCGCCTTGCAGCCTCGCTGGACTCGTCAGCAGGAACGTATTCAGCTTCCCGTTGAGATTGCAGAATCTCATCTCCTGCCCCCCCCGGTGATGGGTTCAAGGCAGTTTCAGCTGCCCCCGCAGCCCAAGCAAGGAACTCAGATACGCTGAAGATGTAGCGATTCAATCTATCCAGGTTCGGTTCCAGGTCAGCTTCGCTCGTGAGTTGCTGTGCCAGTGCCTGGTCGGCGGAGCTCACTTGCGGTTGCTGCTCCGCAATCAGCTCCGCTAGGCTCGGATACGCCGACAGGGAGGATGCTTCTTGCTCTATCTGCTCGGGTTCCAGTTGTCTTATCCGCACCAGTTCACCAAATGGAGGGATCGCTGCGAGAATCCCGTCGTCGTCAAGATGCAGCAAGCCTCCCAGACGGCGACCCCAGGGATTCGCGCTCAGCTTGCCGCTATCCGGAGTAGGCACTCCTACCACAACCAAGTGCTCGACCGCGCGCGTCAGCGCAACATAGAGCAAGCGGAGCTCCTCAGCATCCACTGAAGACTCGACCCGTTCTATGCCCTCGGCGTAGAATCTCTCGCTTACCCCCCGATGCTGCGCCAGCCGGTGCTTCATCCCCAGGCGGAA
>MVCR01000061.1 GCA_002050035.1 Planctomycetales bacterium 4484_113
AGCTTCCACTTCTCCTGCCGGATGTGCACATAGCCGTCCCAGCCGTAGGCGACGCCGTGCCGCGCCATCCGCGTGGGCAGCACGCAATCGAAGAGGTCGTAGCCCATTCCCGCCGCCTGCAGGATGTCCGCCGGCGTGCCGACGCCCATCAGATAGCGCGGTCGGTCTTCCGGCAGCCGCTGGGCGCAGAAGGCGGCGATGTCCTCATAATCCTCGCGCGATTCGCCCACCGAAAGCCCACCCACGCCGATGCCGGCAAAGCCAAGCCCGCTCACAAGCTCGATGCTCTTCTCGCGCAGGTCGCGCTCCAGTCCGCCCTGGACGATGCCGAAAAGCTGCGTGCCCGTCTCCGCCCCACCCTTCGCAACCCAGTGCTGATGCCCCCGCGCCATCCATTCGTGCGTAATCAGCAAATCATCCTCCACCTGCTTGCGCTCCGCCGGCAGCCGCGTGCAGATGTCCAGCGCCATCGCAACATCGGAGCCGAACGCGAGCTGCGTATCCACGCAATCCTCCGGCGAGAGGAAGAACTCGTCGCCGCTGGCATAGTCGCGGAAGCGCACGCCCTCGCCGGAAATCTCGGTCATCGGGGAGAGGCTGAATATCTGAAAGCCGCCGGAGTCGGTCAGAATCGCCCGCTCCCAGCCGCTGAACTTGCGCAAGCCGTTGAGCTTCCGAATCACCTCCACGCCTGGTCGGCAGATGAGATGGTAGGTGTTCATCAGAATAAGCGGGAACCCGATTGCCGCGAGGTCGTCAAAGGTGGCGTCCTTCACCATCCCGCGAGTGGCGATGGGCATAAAGTAGGGCGTCGGCACATCGCCGGATGCGAGATGAAGCAATCCCGCACGGGCAGCGCCGTCAGTCGCTGCAAGCTCGAATATCCCGCTAGCCGACATCGATCAGCTCCCTCGGATCGCGCTGCGGAAGTTGCCATCCCATCACATCAAGCGCGCGCTGGAAGTATAGCGGCGGCTCGGCGAACAGCGCAATCTCCGCGCCCGTGTGCGGATGGCGGAATCGCAAGTGCCACGCGTGCAGGAAGATACCGTCGCACGATTCTATCGCCGCCAGCAGGTCGCGCCGCTTCGCTTCATCCGGTAGCGCCTCGCTCCAGGCGCGCTTGTAGCTCCGGTCGCGCTCGCCCTGCAGAAAGTGCATCAGCTCCCTGTTGATGCCCCGCGAGTAATCCTCGTCGCCGACGATGAATTGCCCCCGCGACTGAAGCTGCACGCGAATCTGATGCGTGCGACCGGTGATGATGCGCACGAGCAGAAGCTTCAAGAGATGCGAGCTTTCAAGCACGCGGAAGAAGCTCACCGCCAGCCGCCCTTCCTCCGCCGTGCGAAAGAGCTGCCGATGCTTCGGGTTGCGGTCGAGATACGAGCGAATCTCGCCGTGCCCTGAGATATCCGCGCCCAGAGTGAGCGCGAGGTAGAACTTCGCCACCTCGCGCCGGCGAAAAAGCTGCTGGAGCGCGAAATGCGTCGGTGTATCCTTCGCCACGATGAGAAGACCGCTCGCTCCCTTGTCCAGTCGATGCACGATTCCAGGCTTGAGCGCATCATCGGTATCCGCCAGGCGGAAATGCTTCGCCCGCAGCAAATCCACCAGCGTCGGCTCATTCATTCCCGGCGTCGGATGCACCACGATACCCGCCGGCTTCACCCCGATGAGCATCCATTCATCCTCGTAGAGAATCGGGAAGTCGAAGGCAAGCTCATCCTCGCTGAACTGAATCGCGCCGCGATCGACTTTCAGCTCCTCCCAGAGCGCGAGCTCAACCTCCACCTCCTCGCCGCCTTTGACAGTGCGGCTCTTGGGCACAAGTTCGTCGTCGAGCGCCACTCCACCGGCGGCGATGAGTTTCTGAACCTGCGCGCGCGAAGTTCCGGCGAAGACTTCGGGAAGCTCGCGCGGCAGGATGTCCGCAAGCGCCGCATCCAGGCGCTTCCCGGAATACTCCTCACCGATTGTCAGAGTGAGCGTTTCCATGGCTGGCTCACTGTCACCAGGCGCGGCGGCGCACCGGTACCCTGCTCCGCCATGAGAGAAGCTTACCACGGGCGGGGACGCCCGTGGTCCAACACGAAAAAGAGTAGAACTACCGAGAGCAACGTAGAGTCGGCTCGTGCATCTGGACTACGGGCGTCTTACCCGCCTGTGGAGGGCTCGCCCGTAGCTGAATGCGAGCACGCACTTATCTTCTCTGGACTGCAGGCACCCTTCTTACTGGACTACGGGCGTCTCGCCCGTAGCACCTGCTCCTCCAGCTTCTCCAGAAGCTCCGCCAGCTCCTGCCCCTCCACCGCGACCGTCTCCAGGCTAAAGCGTCCGAAGCGACCGCGATTGGCGTCGGCAATAATGCGGTATCCTACCTGCTCCGCCAGGGCATCCTTCCAGCGCGGACCTTCAATCACCCTGCCCACAAAGGCAATCACCTCAGCGGCGCTCATCTTCTGCACCTTCTCGCCCACGCGATAGAACTTCTCAAGCTTCGCCCAGTTGTGTTCGCCAAAAGCGGAAAGCAGCGTCGCCACGGCGTCATCGACCAGCGCCGCCTCTTCGGGAATCATTCGCAGCGCCATCAGCTTCGCCCTGCCGCGCTTGACGCGGGCGTATTCCCGCAGAATCCCCGGCGTATCCAGAAGCTCCACCCCATCGAGGATGCGCACCCAGGAATACCCGCGAGTGATGCCCGGACGGTCTCCTGTGGGCGCCTTGCGCCGACCCACCAGCCGATTGATCACGGTGGATTTTCCCGTATTCGGAACCCCCAGCACTACCACTCGCAGCGTGGTCTCACGGATGCCGCGCTTCGTCCGCTGCCGAGTCTTCTCCGTCAACACCGACGACAGGAATCCGCGCACCGGCGAAAGCGTCTGCGGCTCGTCCTTCACGAATGGGAAGGCGGCAACCTCGCGCTCGTGGAAGAACTTCAGCCAGCGATTGGTCTCCGTGCCATCGGCGATGTCCGCCTTCGCCAGCAGAAACAGCCGCTTAGCCTTCAGCTCCCGCTCGATGTGAAAAGTCGCCAGCGGCGCCCGCGCATCAAGAACATAGACAGCGACGTCCAGGTACTTCGCAATCTCGCGCGGAAAGACGGCTTTTCTGCTCGCCTCCTGAACCACAAGATGATTGTAGCAGGGGATGCAGAGTTGTGAGTGCGGAGTTCACAGTTGCGGTGGGTAGGTGGAATGGTTGTAGGTTGTTGGTGCGCGGATGGCGTAGGCATGTTTGAGAACCGCGCGCCAGGTCGGTCTCGCCGCCTTCGCGGAGACCTTTGGGGCGCATGCGGGACAGCCTGTAGCCCGAAACGGGGCGATTCTGCCCCCTCTTCGCGCCGGCAAGCACCAGCCAAGCGAGCTTGACCCGTGGAGACGGTTCTGTATAATCAGGCTACCTGCGGGAATAGCTCAAAGGCAGAGCATCAGCTTCCCAAGCTGAGGGTTGCGGGTTCGATTCCCGTTTCCCGCTTGGTGCCCCTCCCGCGGGCGCTGCTCCTCCTGCAATCAGGCGTACCCGAGTCCGTTTTTCACGCACGCGACTGCTTGAACCGGAAGTCATGCAGTGATAGAATCCCCCTACCAGCAAACGGGAGGTTACAGATGAATCCACACAGAGCTTCGTTTTGCGCTCTCGCTGTGCTGCTGCTTCTTGTGACAATGCTCCTTCCGGCGTGCAGCGGTACCGGCGGGCGTTGAGCTGCACGGCTATTACTACGACAACGAGAGCGGAGAGTTCAAGGCCTGGGACGGTAAGGATCTCAGCGTGCAGTACTACAAGACCAATCCCAACCAGTGGTCCACCGACGCTGATCCCTACGGAGACGGCATGGAAGCATCCGGCGTCAATATGGACCAGCGCGTGCCTTTCCCCGGCAACAGCCCGCTCATTCCCGCGTATCCCGATCTCTACGTCGAGCTGGAGGGCTATGAAGTCACGATGGTAGAAGACGTGACCACCACGCACGACAAGAAGCTCTCAAACTCCTGGGAGCAGAAAACGGAGAACAGCAATGTAACCGTTACCGACTACAACACAACCTTGGACACGGACGCTCATGCGTCGTTTGGCGATGGCGGCTTCAGCATCGGAGTCGACGTGAAGTCGCACGTGGGCAAAGACACCAAGAACACCAAGACGAGCCGCGTCACCACCGATAGCTCCAACTTCTCGAGCGAAGAGTGGTACAGCGCGGTGGCAATGAAGACCGACCAGGTGGCGAAGGTTACGCTGAATCTGCGCTTCTACAACCTCGGCACCAGTCCGGCGAATAGCATCTCGCCCACGATCACGCTGGGACTCGGCAGCTTCGCCGTCAACAGCAACCTCACTCTTCCGACTCCTATCGACATCCTCGATACTAGCGCCTACCAAGAGTATCCTCCACACGGTCAGCTTCCGATTGCCGTCAACCAGGACAGTGCAGGCAATCCCATCTACCTGTCGCTTGACCAGCTCAAAGCCTTCCAGTGCGGAGCTCCCATCAGAACGGAGATTCCCCAGTTCGGCGCCCAGGTCTTCACCAGTATCGTTAATCCGGACACGCACCAGCAGCAGTATATGAAGAACGGCAGATGGGCGGACTATCTCTCGGCGATCAAGAGCAACTCAGCCAGGCTGCTGGTGGACGACGGCACCGGTCATACCCGCGAGTTCCTCGTGTTCGCTCCACCGAAGCTGCCACCTCATCACAAGGACACTTCAGGCGCGCCGAAGGTCACCCTGCAAGACGCCCTCATCTGGGCTTGCTCCGGCGAAGCCGACCCTACCCTGGGACCGGTGGTATGGATTCCCAATCCCGATGGCACCTACACCAAGTCCGCGCTCTCAAGCTGGCGCTTCAGCTTCGACCGGCCGGCGTACGACGAAATTGCTGGCAGCAAGGGCGGCAGCCCTGATTACACGAAGACCCTGCTCTTTTATCCCATTCATGCCGGCGATGTCATCCTGGCGAAAGCTCCCCCGCAGGGGAACCTGGCAAACCCGCAGGTCGCCTGGTCGTATCTCGATCTCGCCGATAACCTCGTCAAAGCATTCGTTACCGACTACTATTCGGTGAGCACGGTCGTCTTCAAGTCCACGCCTAACGATGCCGGCACGCCGATGTCAGACCTGGACAAGGACGGCAAGCATACAAACGTCTGGGTGGCTTCGCTTCCGCCCGGCTACGCCTGGACCCGACAGGAAAGCATCATTGCCACGAACGATACCGGCAAGACCACCACGTTCAGCATTCCCGTAGCGGGAAAGGTCATCTACGCTATTCACGCGGGTAGCGGAACCCTTGGCAGCAACCACACGTGGGATTTCGACGCCAACCGCGAGCCCACCGAGTCATACCGCCAAGACGAGGTCGATGTGAAGTACTTTCTCGCTGAACAGGGCACGCAGACCCTTCAGGGCATGAGCTTGAACGGCGTCCTTCAGGGCGTGAACGGCGTGAAGATGCACGTGTTCCCCGTCGATTGCTTATTCGATTTCGACAGCCTGACCTATTCTGACCTCGTCCACGCCACCTATGACGTAGACAGCTTCACCTTCATCGTTAGCGACGGATACCGAGACGTAGGTCCTAGCAGCACCTTCGGCCTGAAGACAACCGAGGGACGCTATGTGAAGGTTGGCATGACAGCCTACCCAACATTTGACGGCTTCCCCTGGAAGTACGTGGTCTACGACACCAAGTGGCCCGGCGAGTAAGCTCCAAGGAGCGAGCGCGAAGGGCGATTTGTCGTCATCTCGTCTGCCGGCAAACCACGGAGGGTTAAGGCGTGTCTGACCTAGCCCAGCATCCCGACGAAGCGGTCGAACAAGTACAGATTGTCCTCGGGACCGGGATGCCCCTCGGGGTGATACTGCACCGAGAAGCAGGGCAGACGCTGATGGTGCAGCCCCTCCACGGTGCCATCGTTGATGTGCACCTTGTCCACGACAAGCTCGCTGCCCGGCAGCGCAAACTCCTCCTTCGCCAGCGGCAAGCCATGCCCGCCCGGAAGCGGCTCCCCGCCCTGCCCGCGCAACATCTCCACCGTCTCGTCGGGAAGCCCCACCGCGAAGCTGTGATTCTGGCTCGTGATGTGCGCCCGCCCGTCCGCAAGGTCGCGCACCGGATGATTCTCCCCTCGATGCCCGAACTTCATCTTGTAGGTGGACAGCCCTAGCGCCAGAGCAATGAGCTGATGCCCCTTGCAGATGCCGAAAGTCGGATAGCGCTCGGCGAGCTGTCGCACGGTCTCGAAAGCAAAGGAAAGGCGCGACGGGTCGCCGGGCCCGTTGCTGATGACCACGCCATCAGGCTGGTAGCCCTCAATCGCCTCAACGCCGGCGGTGCCGGGGAAAGCGCGCACCTGGCAGCCGCGCTCGGTGAGGCAATCGAGAATCCCATACTTGACCCCAAAATCCATCACCGCCACACGGAAGCGCTCCGGTTCGAATCCGTCAAGCGGCGGCACTTCCCTCCCCGGCGGCGGCCAGTCGTAGGGCTCCTCTGTAATGACTTCCGACACCACGTCTTCCTCGGTGAGCTCCGGCGCCTCCGCGAGCGCCCGCTTCGCCTCGGCTTCCGTCAGCTCGCTCGTGATAATCGCCTTCATCTCGCCGGCATCGCGAATCAGCTTGGTGAGATAGCGCGTATCCACGCCGGAGATTCCAGTGATGCCGTCGGTCTTGAGCTTGTCGCCCAGTAAGCGGTCGGCGCGGAAGTTGTCCATGTGCGGGTTGTACTCTGAGACCACGAGACCGCGCGCGAAAATGCGGCGTCCCTGGTCGTCCTCATCGTTCACCCCGCAGATGCCGATGAGCGGAAAGGTGAAGGTGATGATCTGCCCGGCGTAGCTGGCATCGGTGATGGTCTCCTGATAGCCGGTCATGCCGGTGTTGAATACGATTTCGCCGGTGGTGGTGCCGGGCTTGCCGACAAGCTCACCCTGAAACAGCGAACCATCCGCCAGCAGAAGCAGCGCTCGCTTCATCGCATCGCTCCTTTCCGCTCGAAGGCGACTTTGCCCTCCACCAGCGTCATCAGAATGCGTCCGCGCAGGACGCGCCCTTCCCACGGACTCACGCGGCACTTGGTGGCGAGTTCCCTCACATCAACGCGCCATTTCGCGTTGGGGTCGATGAGCGCAAGCGCGGCTCGCGCCCCCTTCGCCACCCCGCCGCGGTCAATACCCAGGATGCGCGCAGGGACTCGCGTCAGTGCAGCCAGCACTCGCTCCGCCCGCTTCGCCGAACGCCACGCGCCGGTCGCTTCCATCGCCACGGAGAAAGCGGTCTCCAGTCCGGCGATGCCGAAAGCCGCGCTGCGCAGGCTGCGCGACTTCTCACGCCTCGTATGCGGCGCATGGTCGGTGGCGAGGACGTCAATCGTGCCCTCCAGCAGACCGGCGACAAGCGCCCTGCGGTCGGATTCCTCTCGCAGCGGCGGCTTCACCAGCGCCTTCGCGCCCAAGCTCTTCACCGCTTCGTCGGTCAGCGAGAGATGATGCGGCGTCGTATCCGCTGTGATGACCCACTCGCGCTTGCCCTTGCGCCACGCGGCTTTCGCCCGCCGGATCAGCTCCACGCTTCCTGCGCTGCTGAGATGCGTAAGATGCACGCGAACACCGAAAGATTCGGCAAAGGTGAGCGCCCGCGCCACCGCCAGCTCCTCGGACAGTCGTGGAATCCCTTTCAAGCCAAGCTCGCGGCTCACCGCGCCCTGATGGATGATGCCGCCGCTTGAGAGCGCCGCGACTTCTGGATGGAACATCACGCGCACGCCTTCAAGCCCCTGCATCCGCGCGAACACTTCCGCCAGCACCGCGTCATCGTCCACGTCGCTTCCGTCATCGGTGAAAATGCGGCATCCCGCCACGCCAGACGCGTGGTAGAGAGCACGGAAATCATTCGCCGCCCTGCCCGCGCGAGCCTTCGTCAGCGTACCGGCGGGAACAAGCTCGGGCAGGATATGACCGAGCCGCGCCATTGCCTGCTTTCGCAGAACAAGCTGATGGCGGAATCGCGCGGGAGAATCCACTGGCGGCTGCGTATTCGGCATCGCCACCACCAGCCCGTAGCCTCCTGCCGCCGCCGCGGTAAGACCCGACTCAACGGTTTCCTTCTCCTCCCCGCCCGGCTCGCGCAGATGGGCGTGCAGGTCAATGAACGCCGGTGCAAGCCAACAACCCTCGGCGCAGACTTCACGCGCGCCCTTCGGCGCCCTCAGCTTCCACGCATAAGCGATGCGCTCCACCTTGCCGCGAACCACCAGCAGGTCTTTCGGCTCAGCAAGAAATCGCGCACCGTCGAAGATGCGCGCGCTTCTGAATACGATGGCTGCCATCTAGCAGACAAGCAGTATAGCAGAGGAGCCTGCGAACGCCCACCGCCGCTAATGTGCCGCATCACCACAGGAGAAACTGCACCTTCAAGGGCTGGGGGCTACCCGATCTGCATTGTCAGCGTGGCGACGAACCAGAGCTCATTGCATTTGTCCTTAAGCTCTGCCGGCGCGGGCCGGGTAACGATTGCTCTCAGCATCCACACCGCCGGTCGCTTGATTGCGCCAAGTGCCGCTCCCACAGTTGCATGCTGGACGCAAACCTTAGCAATGCCTTCCTCACCTGCAACCTTTGTCCAGAGAGGATTCTCGAGATCCGAAGCCGCACCCAGATAGACGCCGCTGACCTCCGCACCAGGCATCGGCTCACCATCAAAGAGGACCCTCACCTTGACCACATCGCCCACTGCGAGCTTGCGCGGATCCTCGAGCGGGACAATCTCAAGTTTGTGTCCGACTACGAGCTTGTCCGGCTCCCACTTCGGAGCGCCCACCGTCACCAGCGCTTTGGCGTATTCGTGCGCCAGCGCACTTAGCAGGATTGTCCCCGAAACGCCAGTCTTGGGGCCCGCCTTGTGATGAATCTCTCCGTCTTCTCGGTACATCGTGTAGAACATCGGCTTGAGCGTTGCCGCGACCACATAATTCCCGGGCTCTGGAAGGTCTATCTTCCCGGCCAGGTAGCCGCCGTTGCCGGGCGTCAGGGTCTTACGCTCCCCGTCAGGGTGAACGAGCTCGAAAGAAGTAAGCATTTCTGGCGCAAGGAACTCATCCAGCGGGTAGCGATGTCCCCAGCCGAAACAGGCATTGGTTGAACCGTCCTGAGGATGATGCTCCGATAGGTTAATCCACAAAGTGTGAGCTTCCCCGCGAAGCGGCGCAAGCGCCATCACAATCAAGCACAAAGCGAGGACGCCCCTCAGCCATTTAACGAAGTATCCCTTTCCCATAATCATCCACTCCTTTTTCGGAAGCATCTGAGCTCGCTACCACGTATACATCGCAACCACGCTCAGGTCGTAGTTCGGCGCCATCCCGTTCTTCACGCTGTAGGGAATGCCGTAGGCCAGCTTCACCTTCTTGTGGTCGTACTTATCCTCGCCCAGCGAGCGTTCTAGCGCGAACACGAGGCGGTGCATATGTGCCTTCTGGCCATCCATTCCCTTGCCCACGAAGTTTCCGGCGAAGCTTACCTCCTGCAAGTCCATCCAGCCGAAGAGCCCGATATGCGCAGCCCAGCCCTCAGCAACCTCATACTCGATATTGAACTTGTAATTCAATCTGTCGGTGAGATTCTGCCCCGATAGCTTGGAGCCGGCAATCGTGGGAGCGCTGCCGCGCCAGTGATACATCAGGTGATTGCAGAAGGCAAGCCGCCCCAGAACTTCGTGCGTGAGCAGCACCAGCCTCATCTCGCGCGCGCCGTTACCGATACCCTCAAGGATTTCGCGGTCACTCAATGTGTCCAGCAAGCCCGACTTGTATGCCAAGCCCAGCTTCATATACGCCTCGTCGAAGCCCCCCCAGTCCTTCTCCTCCAGGAACTTGTATCCGAGCGCCAGCCAGACATCGCCGATTCCGCTGTCGTGCACATCGCTCCAGGTCTTCTTCTGCTTGTTGAAACTTCTCTGGTTGATGGACCTCTCTATCAGAAGCAAGCCTACCTCCCACTCTTCAGTGAGCCCGTAGCCCAGCCGGAAGCCGCTTGTTCGCACCTGCTTGTGCCAGCCGTCCGGCAGAGGCACCATGCTGTCGGTTGCCCGGTCGTACTTCTGCTTCATATCCACCATCTGGACAGAGGTTCGGACCCAGAACTGGTCCTCTTCGATTCCGAGCGGACAGCCCGTGGTTTGCTCCGCGGACGCCAACAGCGGCGTCAGCACCGAAAGACATATCGCCAGTGCAACCACCAATCCAATGATGCTCCGCTTTCCGAACACTGCGTTCCCTCCTTAAAGATAAAGATGATGAGCTTTTCTGTTGCCCCAAACGCCTTCTGAGACTGCGACTCAGTCTCAATGCGAGTAAAATCCTAGCACCTCCAACCCCCGCCGTCAAGCGACCAGTGGGTTGCCCAGCTCGCAGGACCCCGGTATCCCCCTACCCCCAGCCCAGCGCCTTGCCGCCCTGATAGACGATGAAGCTGAGAAGCCACGCCAGCCCGCTCAGATAACCAAGCTGAATCAGCGGCCACTTCCATCCGCCGGTCTCCCGATACACCACCGCCAGAGTCGCCATGCACTGCATCGCAATGGCGAAGAAGACGAGCAAGGAAACCGCGACCAGCGGCGTCCACACGGGGGACCCGTCGGGATAAGTATCATTCATCATCGCTTCTCTCAGACCTTGCGTCTCCTCTTCCGCTTCTCCCACGCTATAGACCACGCCCATTGTGGCGACAAAAACCTCGCGCGCGGCGAAAGCTCCGATGAGCCCCACCCCGATCTTCCAGTCAAAGCCCAGCGGGTGGATAACCGGCTCAATCACGTGGCCCAGCCTGCCGGCGAAGGAGTGTCTCATTTGCATGCTGCTGTCAAGCTGCGCCAGCGATTCGGCAAGCTCCTCACCGGAAAGCGTCTTCTGAAGCTCAGCAGCTCT
>MVCR01000012.1 GCA_002050035.1 Planctomycetales bacterium 4484_113
CGGCGACCGAATTGAGATAGGCAAGAAGGACGTCTACTTGGCAAAGGAAGTGGAGCTCACCACTGTTGCTCCCGATTTCGTGCAGAAGAAGAAGGAACAGGGCTCCACTTAGTCGCTTGTCCGGGCCGGCGCGCGTCCGCAGTATAATGGAAGTATCTCCTTTTGGGAGCTTGATTCGCCCGAGGAGGGTATGAGACTTATGCGAACACTGCGCATCGAAACAGGACTGGCCGCGGTCTCCCTGCTGTCATTGCTTCTCGCTTATGGCTCCCTTGCTGGATGCAAGCAGGATAGTATCCGTGCGATTGTCGGTAAGGCGAAGCCTGCTGTAGTGATGATAATTGCCAAGGATGCCGCTGGCGAAGTGATTGCTCAGGGAACCGGTTTCTTCATCAGTGCTGATGGGCACATTGTAACCAGCCGCCATGTGATGGTGGGCGCGGACTTGGCAGAGGTGAAGACCGCAGAGGGCAAGACTTATGTCGTTACTGGAGTGCTGGCTGAGGATGAGGGCGCTGACATCATTGAGGTAGCCATTGAAGGGGGTGAGCGTATCTCTGCTGGGTTTCCTTTTCTGCCCTTGGCATCAGCGCTGCCCGCAGAGGGCGAGCGGGTGGTCGTCATCGGCAGTCCGTTTGCGCTGGAGAGCACGGTGTCTGACGGGCTGGTGTCCGCAGTGCGCGAAATGCCGAGCACCGGGCAAATCATTCAGATAACCGCGCCCATCTCTCCCGGGTCAAGTGGCAGCCCGGTGCTCAACCTGCAAGGGGAAGTCTTATGGTTCTGCAAAGTCATGGCACAAGGCGGCCAACGCGGCTCGCAGGGTGGCCGCGAGTATATTGTGGTTCGTGTCTTACCTAGTGCTGATCTACGCTTGCTCTCCTCTGTTCTCTCGCAGCTGAAGTGAAAGATTACTATAAGATACTGCAAGTCGACTATGGGGCAGAGCCCGAAGCGATTAAACGCGCATATCGCGTGCTGTCCAGGAAGTGGCATCCCGACCACAATCCAGACCATGAGAAAGTGGCTAGCGAAAAGATGAGGGAACTCAACGAGGCGTACGAAGTCCTCTCTGACCCTCGCAAGAGGGCGGACTACGACTTCAGGCTGCGTCAGGAGAAGGAAGACGAATCCATAGACATCCACGCGATACAAGAGGTCGTGGGTCTCTGCCAAAGGGCAGAAGTCGCAGCTGAAGCCCTCCCCGACCAGGCTCTATCCCATGCCATCCGCCTTATAGGTCGCACACGCTCTCTTACTCTCGGGCTGTCGAGGGAATCTGCACGGATGGCCGAAGAACGCATAGCTTACTCCCTGAACAAATGCGCCGTTATCTACGGTAACGCTA
Source organism: Planctomycetales bacterium 4484_113 (assembly GCA_002050035.1). GTDB lineage: Bacteria > 4484-113 > 4484-113 > 4484-113 > 4484-113 > 4484-113. The sequence goes on from MVCR01000012.1 coordinate 1,349, forward strand.
CCTCCAAGTGGAGTGCGTGTATTCCCATACTGGAGCGGGCACTTGGCATGGCGTATTCCTCTGAAGCTAGGGCTGTGCTGACCGAGAACCTAGCGACAGCGAGAAGTAACACCGTATACGAGAACATCGAGCCGGTCACCAGTGCACCTTCGCTTCACACTATCAACGGTATTGGCACCACACTCTACGGCGCATCTGATAGGGATCCAGCTACTGGTTCCGTGATGATGACCTACTACTTCACTGTTTTATTCATACCCGTCTTTCCTATATGCCGGTATCGAGTCATCCCTCAGGACGGCAGTTACTTGTTTCTCGGGAAAGCACCTCTAAGGGACAGCGATAAGCTCCACCTGGGCATATCCATTGCGGTGATCATTGTTCTCATCATCTGGCTCATGGTGGCGGGTTCAAGTTCATACTGATTGGTTCGAGCGGATGCTGGCTGCCGCGCCGATGGTATACTAATTGCGGACGGGCGCGGCAGAATGCGATGGCTATGAAAACGACAACTACCATGAAAGCGCGGGAGCTTCGCCAGAAGACGTTGCTCACGGTGGACCTGCAATTTGTTTTGTATCGCAGCCAGGGCAACTTCTTCGTCATCGCGCCGCAACTCGACATATGGAATCCCGCCACGGCGGGACTGACCGCCGCCATTGAACGCGCGATAGAAGGACTCATCGGAGCGCTCGAAGTCGCTGACGAGAAGAGCCATCTCGATTCCTACCTCACGCATGGCGGCTTCAGGAAGAAGGGAAAGACCTACTATGACCCGCAGGGGAAGAGCCGAATCGCCGAGTTTGTCGGGGAAATCGAGTGGAGCAAGCGAGACCCCCACAGGGGGCAGTTCGAAGTGCTAGGACTCAGCATCTAGCCAAGCAAGGAGACTGCAAACTTCGTGGCTGGTTCAATGACCCGCATCTCGACCTTCCTGCGCTCCTCGGGGCGATGCTTGCCTGGCATCAGGCGATGTTTCTGGCAATAGTCCCGTATTCGAGGGTGCCTAAGCTTCGGGCAGTCGCGCCAGAACGAGGGCGTAATCTCCACCGAAACCGGTTCACCATCGAGAATCAAGGCAACGCGAGTGATGGCTCTATCGAAGTACATCTCTCTCTCGCGTTTCCTGACCTGGAAGCCGAAAGTACCGCGATAGTGCTTTCCGTATGTGCCCTTTGGCGCTGACTGCCACACGTTTGCGAGGAATCCCACGACGATGATTATAGCCAACTGCAGGAATCATCGATCTGTGGAAGTGCGATATGGGCGCTTCGCGGTATAATCCCTCCCAGCGATGCCGCTTAATAAGCCGAAATATGTGCCCAAAGGGTGGGGCGGGGAGCTGTGGATCCATAACGACGAGCTCTACTGCGGAAAGCTGCTAACGCTGACGAGACCTTCTACGTCCAGAGCGGGCGCGTGAAGATGGAGCTCAAATACCCCGACGGCTTGGAAGAGACGCTGATAATGCAGCCGGGAGATAGCGTTCACCTGCCGGCGGGGACGATTCATCGCTATACCGGCATCGAGGATAGCGAGATCTTCGAGTTCTCAACCCAGCACTTCGATGAGGATACTTACCGCATCGAGCGCGGGGACACTCTCTAGCAGGTGGCGTTCCTGGCGGGTTGCGGTCGCGGGTTACGAGAAGGAGGCGTGGATTACCGGCTGCATGCGGAGGCTTACAAATACCCCGAGGTTCCCAGGCTCATCATCAGCACACGACCGGTCCCGCAGCCGAAGATAAGCTGGAAGCTGCCTTCCTGGTAGATGAGCCAGCCGTGCTTCGTGGTCTTGCTGGGCGTCCCGTAGGCAGTGCGCACTTCATCCGTGGTGCTTCCGAGCCCGATGCCGCGCTTCGTGGCAATCGCAGGGAACGCTTTGTGTGCTTTGCTGGCGGCGCTCATCTGGTGCTTGGCGTACGCTTCCGGCTTGACAGCCTTCATATACTCCGCATTCTCTCCCGGCCACGCGCTGACAACAATCGCCGTGATGGTATCAAGCGCTTCGCTATAGGCGTAGCTTACCGCGAGCGAATCGCCGAAGAGATAGGACACGACCGGCGCGCCCGGGTGCGCCATCAGCTTGGCGACGGCTTCGCTGCGGCGGAAAGAGTAGGGCGATTGAGGCCGCTTGCGCATGTTGTCCCCCACGCAGACCCCGAGTCCAAAGTCCTCCTCGTCCAGGACGAGCGGCGGTCGTGGCTCATGCTTCCGTGCGGGTGGCTCGGGCGCTTTCTCCCGAGGACAGGCGACAAGAATGATGGCAGAATCCAGGCAGATGCCCCATATATCCTAGGGTGCGGCAGGCGAAGAAAAGCGCGTAGTAAATCATCACCAGGATGAAGCTCAGAATGAGGGCGAGGTTCCGCTCTTCGCGCGGCCCGCGAATGCTCAGGGGCACTGCGACCAGTATCAGCACGATGCTAGCGAATGGTATCGTGAACTTGAAATAGTACTCGGTAAGGTCGGTGTCGAACTTCATCTTGGCGACCCGCGATGGCTTCGCCTGGTACTTGAGTGCCTTTCGCTCTTCGTCCAGGCGCTCTCTCAGCTCGTGGCTGGAAAGCTCCTGCGGCGCTTCCTCGCCGTAGAACTCGCGTATCTTGCGAGCGATGTCCACCCGTGTGCCCGGCGTAACCACGCTGACGATACTGGAGCCGTTGCGCTCTTGCGGCTCGTAGACGCGGACGTTTTCGAGGTTGAGAAAGCCTTCGTGCATGAAGGCGTTCTGCGCGAGGTAGAGGCGCGGGAAGGAGCGCCCTTCGCCGTAGTCGTAGAGCCGCACCCCGTGCATAATCCCCTGTTCCTTCTCGACCTCGTCGATGTAGAAATACTTCTTCTCCGGCGCTTTGATGATGAGGTTCGGCTTCACGTAATCGACAACCTGGCTTTCCCAGAACACCGCCAGCGTCCGCTTGAACTCCTTGTTATTCGGCGGCACGACGTGCTCGTAGGTGAGGAAAGAGGCGAGTCCGGAGGCTACGGCGAGCGCGAGGAAGGGCAGGAAGATGCGATACAGGCTCACGCCGTTGGTGTACATCGCCGTGAGTTCGTTATCGCGAGAGAGCCGTCCCATCGCCATCAGGGTGGCGAAAAGGGTGGCAACGGGAAGGGCGAGCACAAGATACGCCGGGGCGGAAAGCAACAGCACCTTGAGCACGGTGAAGAAGGGGATGTGCTTGGAGAATATCTTGTCCCCGAGCGTGAACACCGACGTGATAATCATGAAAATAGTGAAGCCGAGGACACCGAGCAGGAAGCTCGACCATACTTCCCCGAACACATAGCGCTCGATAATGAGCAGCTTGAGCCGAATATGGGTGAACCAGTGGATGAGAAAACGAAGCTGCATCGTGATGAACGCACGCAGCCCGAGTCTCTCAGCGCTGCTCGGGCAAGGGGCGGTCTCGGAATCTGGCTGCATCTCTACCATTGCCGCCAAGCGTCGCCGCCGGCCTCCCAGCATCCAAAGGGGCAGAAGCACAAACAGATGCCAGGTCAAGTTGACCAAACGCCCTAAGGCTGCACCCAACTGGCGCCAGAAACCACCGCCTGCCGGTTGCTGCTTCATTTCCGACTCAGTGAGAAGATGACTACGGCGACCCCCGCGTAGATGATGTTCTGCATCCATGCCGCCAGGAACGGGGGCAGGATCTCGTTGTATCCCATTAGCTTGCACACGAAGTAGATGAAGTAGTACATGCCCATAAGGACGAACGCAAGCACAAGCCCGAGCAGCCTTTCATCGCGAGGAGCACGCAGACTCAGCGGCATCGCTACCAGCGCAAGAAACAGGCAGGCGAAAGGAACCGAGAACTTCAGGTAGAAGTCGGTGAGGTCCTTCGCCGGATTGACTCCAAGCTGGCGCTTTATCTCGGACTGACGCTGTAGCTCCTCGCGACTCAGTTCCTCGGGAGTGCGAATCCGCGACTGGATGTCCTTCAGCGGAATTCCCAGCGGCAGCGTGAAGTAGCTCGTGGTCTCACGACCGACTACCAAACCCGATTCACCAGTTCGATAGAGATAGGGTCGCGTCAGAATGATATCCTCGCGGGCGACCTGCCCGTTAGTGGCGAGGAAGAGCTGGTTGGGTGCCACTGCGGTCGCGGGAGGAGTTGCGGAGGCTTCAGAGGCGGTTGCGCTGAGGTCACTCTCAAGTGCTGCGGCGGCTTCTTCGGGCCCGTCCTCGTTCACTGCGGGAGGAAGATTCTGAGCGAGCACCGCGGTACGAGCAGTGTATTCGGCTTCCGTATCGGTACCGGGCTTGCCGGAGCTGACTTCCGGCTCTGGCTCCGACTTGCCTCCATTGTCCGAGGCGTTCTCCGAAGGGCTCATCCGGTCAGTCACATCATCGATTTCGTCGGTCGCGCTCGCGGGCTGCGAAGTCAAAGTATCGTAGACCGCATAGTAAGCGGCACCGGTTTTCTTGTCCACAAAGGTCGATGCCAGAAATGCTCCCGTGGGCAGCTTCACGATGACTGGATCCACTTCGGACTCCCTCTGCTCGCGCAAGTAGGGGTACCGTTCATAGATACGCTGAGAAGCTGCATTTGCCCTCGGCACCAGCGTCTCGTTCACATAGAAGACGATGACGACATTGATGAGCGAAAGCACCAGAAACGGCAGGAACAGACGATTGAGATGGATGCCGTTGGTGAACAAGGCGTCTATCTCACGGTCCTTGGCGAGTCGCCCCATGCTCATAAGAGTTGCGAAAAGGACCGCGATGGGGATGGAGAGCGTGATGAAGTAGGGAGTATTCAGGAATATGAGTTTGAAGATGGCGCCGGTCGGGAAATTGGGATTCAGCAGCCGGTCCCCTTCGAGGAAGAGCTGGTTGATGATGAGAAACCCCATAAAGGCGAAGAAACCAATCAGGTAGAGAGAGAACGCCTCCGTGAAGAGGTAGCGGTCAACGATCTTGATTAGGTGACGACGCATCAAAGCACTCCATTATACAGAAGCAAAGAGCAGGTAGTCTGTTTAGCTGGCTGGTCTTTCTTGCGCTCCACGCTATAATTATCCATATGAGGAAGCGGATCCTACTACTCGCTCTTCTATCCGCGCTGGAGCTCATTCTCAGCGGGGTGGGGGAGAAGGTACCGCAGGCTCAGGGCTTCGTGGTTAGCGCAGAGCAATTCTCCGCCATCGCCCAGGCACAGCTTGAGACTATCCATTACATGGCGCACATTTTCCGGCTCAAGCGAGGAGCTTACCCCAAATCGCTGGCAGAACTCAAGGAAAGCCCATACTACGTTATCGACCTGGTGAATCTGTACACAGGAGAGCCCATTCAGCAAATTGGGTTCATCCCGGAGCCGGAGGACTTCGCTACTGATGAAGTTCTCCCCGGAGGAATGAGGATACCCTCTCTGCCGCGAGCAGAGGATGCAGGTTCCGACGACGGCCCCCCCACAGACGAGGGCGCGGGCGCTCCTGCGTCTCCACCGTCGGAGGACGAGGAAACGCCGTCCCCGCTGCCCGCTCCAGCCGGCGGTCGCCGCATTGAACCAACGAGTGTTCCCATGCCCACCCCAGGAAACCTACTGTACTGGACTGAGGGACGGTCTCTCCAGCTCGTTATCTTCAGCGATTCCGGCACCTGGAAGGAGCTCTGGATGGCGAGACCCTACAGCTACCAAGCAGATCTGCTGAAGACAACAGAGAGCGTCCGACCTCAAAGCGACTTCCTCGTGGCTGAGGTCGCAATGCATCTGGAGCGCATGCTCCCTGGAATGATAGGCCGCTATCTCTTCCTAACCAGCGAGGCTTCACAGAGCCCCCGAGAGCTCGCGGAACAGCTTCCCCAGAGGTTCGCTCAGTACGCCTCAACTCTCGGCATGGTCTATACCAACCCTCTGAAGAGCCGCCCCCTTATGCCCGCCCGCTACTACTCCCCAGGAGATGTCGCCATCGCCCCGTGGCTACCGCAGCATCCGCAGCTCCTTTACTTCCTTCAGGGCTATCGCGCTCGCTCTCTCGACGAACTCATCGATGCCGACACTCTCCGCGCTCACGCCCGCGACATCGCCCGCCGCGACCACATCATCAAGGCACGCATCGCCCGCACAGGCGACTGAAGCTCACGCATCGCAGGCGCCTCTCCGTCACTGCATCCGTCGGGCTGATCGTCGGCGGTACTATTCTGATCACAGAACCGACTCAGTCAGCTCTTGCCGCTCTCACAGAACCTCACGAGACAATTGTTAAGAGTCGCTTGTTAGGAGAGCATCCCGCAGGTAGATGCCATCCGTGTATGTAACATAACAAGTATTATGGGACGCACAGTGTTCCGGGTGTTTGCGGGTCGGTGTGAACAACTTCCCCACTCCACATCCTGCAAGGGATAGGCAGGGTGCCCGCTGGTGCGTTGCGAGCGGCGCCGTCAATGGGTGTCTTGAAGATACGAGATGACGAGTTTAACGTGAGCGGTGGGCTGAGAGGAAGTTGAAGGCTGCTCTTCGGCGTCGATTGTGATGTAGATGCGTCCGTGGGGACTGCTGTATTCCAAGCGAATAGCGCCTGGGGTGGAGATGTTGAGGGTCTGTGAGTAGCCCGATCGCGTGATGAGCAGGTCGTTATAGTAGGAGCTAAGGTGCGGGATGGCGTCGTTGGATGCGAAATCGAGCTCGATGACATTAACGGGATATCCCTCGCGGCTGCGGTCTTCGTGGGTGGTTCGGTGGACATCACCTACGGCGGGCGCTGTTAGTTCAGGCTCTAATGCGGCGACCTGGGCGGCGAGATTGGGCTTGCTGCAACTAGAGAGAAAAGAGGCGAGCGTGAGCAGCGCCAGGAGGAAAGGGCGCCTGGACATCCAGGGAGGATGAAGGCGTGAAACGAGAGGGGTAGCTTGATCCGGCGACTTGTATGGGTCGTTATGCATGCCCGTCCGTATTGTGCTCCAGGTTGGCTGTGAAATCAAGCAACGCTGAGGGAAGAGAGCGACAGCGTGCGGTGAAGCGATCCGCTGCCTCTACTGAAGCTTGTGAATGGCGCGACCATCCGCGGCGAGAGCGGCCTCGTGCAGAGACTCGGCAAGCGTGGGGTGTGCTCGCACCACATTCTGGTAGTCCTTCACGGATGCGTGCTTCGCCAGAGCCATGGTGGCTTCAGCGATAAGCTCGCCGGCATAAGGACCGAGAATGTGAACGCCTAACAGCTCATCGGTGTTGCCGTCGCCAACGACCTTGGCGAACCCGATTGGAGCCGCCAGCGACAGTGCGCGACCATTCGCCGCAAAGCTGAACACGCCCTCCTTGACTGCCCTCCCCTGCTGCTTCGCCTCGTCAGCCGTGAGACCGACAGTTGCAACTTCCGGCCAGGTGTAGACCACTGCCGGGATGTAAGTCTCCCGCAGCGGCATGCCACCGGCAATCCCCTCGACTGCCTGCTCACCCTCAAAGGAAGCCTTGTGCGCCATCAGCATGCCTCCGATGGCATCGCCGACAGCGTAGATGTTGTCTGCCGAGGTCTGGAAGCGTTCATTGACTTCAATAAAACCGCGACGCCCTACCCTAACGCCAGCTTCTTCCAGACCCAATCCTTGCGTCCGCGGGCTCCGACCTACCGAGAGCAGGATCTTATCCGCTTTCACCTCGCCCTCGAACTTGCCTTCCACCTTCAGCACGGAGCCATTGCCGTCAGCCTGAAGGGCGACGACCTTTGAGTCGAGGTGTATCGTCAGCCCCTGCTTCTTTAGTTCCCGCGCGAGAGCTGACGCCACCATCCGGTCGGTGCCCGGAAGGCACTGCGGCATAATCTCGATGACGGTCACTTCCGTGCCGAGGCGGGCGAATATGCTCCCCATCTCCAGCCCGATGGCGCCGGCGCCGATGATGGCAAGCGAGCCTGGGACATCTGTCAGTTCCAGCAAGTCCGTAGAGTCGAGAACATTCCTATGGTCTATCTTGATGTGCGGAAGCTCGGCGGGATTGCTTCCAGTGGCGATAAGGAAGTGCGTTGCCAGCACCTTCTGCGTGCTCTCCCCATCCGTCACGAGGAGGGACTGCCGGTCTTCGAATCTCGCGGCCCCGCTTATAAGATGAACGCCCCGCTTCTGCAGCAGCGCTCGGACACCGTCTGTAAGCCGCTTCACCGCTTGCCTCTTGCGCGCCTGCATCGCGGTGAAGTCAAACCGTGCGTCTCCCAGAACGACCCCTCGCTGTTCGGCGGTGCGAAGCTGCGCCCACATATGCGAGTCTTCCAGCAAGCACTTGGTGGGAATGCAGCCGACGTTAAGGCATACTCCGCCCCACCACTGCCGCTCAATGATGGCGGTTTTCAAACCCAGCTGGGCAGCCCTAACAGCGGCGACGTACCCACCCGGTCCTGCTCCAATCACTGCAAGGTCGAAATCAGGCATGTTGGCTCCTTTGCATCCGGGTCTCCGCCACATGGCGTTGCCGAGAATTGGCACGCATTATTCGCGCAGCACCCGTTGCGTACGACCTGGTGTGGTCAGCCCAGGCTCGCCTGCGCGAATTATATCACCGCTCGCACGGTGCTTACCGCCGTACCCAACGCGACCGCCGATCGATTGGATATTTCCCGTCCGGCGAGCCATTGGTTCGTTCGCCGCTGCGTTTTCCTGTTGGGCGCGACAAATGAGTCCGCTGGTGAAAGTTTTTTCGCTCGTTACGGGTATCAGCATTAGCCACTCCATGGCGATCCGGCTTCTGAGGCTTGTTAAATCGCTCACAAGGTGCTATAAATGGAGTAGAGGAAGCGAGTTGGCTTCTTTCCACCGGTCGCGATGTAGCGGCTGGACCTTACCCAGAGGTCGGTAGTTGCTTTGTGATGAGTGCTACAATTGAGTAAATTCTGCGCAATCCGAGGAGTTGCTCATGCCGATTGGTTTCATTGAGATACTGGATGATACCTGCAAGGGCTGTCTGCTTTGCGTGGCAGCCTGTCCGAAATCGCTCCTGCATCAGACCAAGAAGAAGATCAACAAGCGCGGGCTTTACCCTGTGGAGTTCGTTGATCCTGAGGGTAAATGCAATGCTTGCCGGCTCTGCGCTATCGTCTGTCCCGATGTGGCGATACGCGTTTACAAGCAGCCACGGAAGCCAAAGACGGAGCAACCTGCTGCCGCGGAGGCGAAGGCAGGCTAAGTTCAAATCCGAGGAGGCCATATGTCCGCCCAACGCGTGTTTATGAAAGGTAACGAAGCAGCCTGCGAAGGTGCTTTCCGCGCGGGCTGCAAGTTCTTCGCCGGGTATCCCATTACCCCGCAGAACGAAGTCCCCGAGTATATGAGCAAGCATATCTGGGATCACGGCGGGACTTTCATTCAATCGGAGAGTGAGGTTGCGGCCATCAACATGCTAATGGGTGCGTCCGCTGCCGGAGCAAGGGCGATGACGAGCTCTTCATCGCCGGGCATCTCGCTGAAGCAGGAAGGAATCAGCTACATCGCAATGAGCGAGCTTCCCTGTGTGGTGATGAATGTTGTACGTTGCGGGCCGGGACTCGGCAACATTGCACCGCACCAGGGCGATTACTTCCAGGCAACCCGCGGTGGCGGACACGGTGATTACCGCACCATAACGCTGGCGCCTAACTCGGTGCAGGAAATGGCGCAGTTCGTGTACCTGGCTTTTGAGCTTGCCGACAAGTGGCGCAACCCCGCGCTGGTGCTCAGCGACGGTACCATCGGTCAGATGATGGAGCCGGTGGATTTCTCTGAGATGCCCTATGTCGAGCCGCCCGATAAGAGTGATTGGTGCTTGAACGCGCACCAAGAGGGACGCGAACGACATCTCATCACGACCATCTATCTCCTCGCTGAGGATATGGCTCCGGTGCACGAACGCCTGGTCAAGAAGTATGAGCGAATCAAGAAGGCTGAAGTTCGCTATACCGACTATATGAGTGATGACGCAGAGATTCTCATCGTGGCGATCGGATCGCCGAGTCGCGTCGCGCGAAGCGCGATCAAGGCTGGCCGCGAAGAGGGTCTCAAGCTCGGATTACTCCGCCCGATAACAGTTTGGCCCTTCCCCTACGGGGTCATCCGCCAGTACGCGGAGAGCGATCGGGTCAAAGCGATTGTTGTTACCGAGATGAACTGGGGACAGATGGTCGAGGATGTAGCGATGGCGGTATCGGGGAAGAAGCCGGTTCATTTCGTACCCAAGCACGGAGGGCTCACTTTCACACCCGAGGACATGCTTGAACCGATTCGCGCTATCCGAGAGAACCCGATGAATCCCGAGACTCTGTGGGTTCAAACCTAGGAGATGCCTATGGAAGCTGTACCCGAGAAGAAAAGAGTTACCGTTGATGGTCAGGACTACGAGCTCGTTTTTGGGCGTCCGGCTTCGCTAACATCGAAGCCGTTTACCTACTGCCCTGGCTGCAACCACGGAACAATCCACCGTCTTGTCGCTGAAGTCATCGACGAACTTGGCATTCAGCACCGCTGCGTTGGCATGGCGAGCGTTGGCTGTAGCGTTTTCTCTTACGAGTTCTTCGACTTCGACTTCATCAGCTGCGCACACGGCCGGGCACTTGCGGTTGCCACCGGTGTGAAACGGGTGCAACCGGATACGGTGGTTCTCTCGTATCAAGGGGATGGTGACCTCGCTGCCATCGGTACAGCAGAAACCATCCATGCGGCCAATCGAGGCGAACGGATCACAACTATATTCGTGAACAACGCCATCTACGGTATGACCGGCGGTCAGATGGCTCCGACGACGATCATCGGTCAGAGGACGACGACAACGCCCGAAGGTCGCGACGAACACCGAATCGGGTGGCCCATCAGAATGAGCGAGATGCTCGCGCTTCTGCCTGGCGTGGCATTTGTTGCGCGTACTACCTGCCACGATGCCAAGAGCATTCTCAAGACTAAAGTCGCCATCAAGAAGGCTTTTCGCGCACAGCTGGAGGACCGCGGCTTCAGTATGGTGGAGATTCTGTCCAACTGTAATGTCAACTGGAGGATGACACCGCAGGATGCAGTGAATTGGGTCGGAGAAGAGATGACGAAGGTTTTTCCTCCGGGAACCTACAAGGACGTATTCGCAGAAGACCAGGAGAAGGCTCGCGCCGATGCCCCCTCCAAGACAAAGGCGCAATCTTCTGAGAAAACCGAGGTGTAAACATGCTGCTTGAAGAATACATATTCGCGGGCTTTGGCGGTCAGGGAATCATGACCATCGGTCAGTTTGCCGCCTATGCGGGGATGATTCAGGGCTATGACACGGCGTGGATACCTTCATATGGACCTGAGAGTCGCGGCGGCACCGCCAACTGCAACGTCGTGATTTCCGACGATGTTATTGGCTCACCCCATACCCACAGCCCCAATGGCGTCATCGTGATGAATGCGCCCAGTTTCGACAGGTTCGAGCCAGAAGTGCGCAAGGGCGGTGTGCTTGTGGTTAATACCAACCTGGCAACGCAGAGCAGCGAACGTTCTGACATCAAGGCAGCCTATGTTCCCTGTGCGGACATTGCTCTTGAAGTGGGCAACGAGATACTGGTGAGCGTTGTTGCACTGGGTGCGTTCAATGCTCTCAAGAAAGTGGTTAGCGACGAGAATATGGAACAGGCGATCAAGTGGAAGATTCCCCAGGCGCGCAAGGATCTGATCGACCTTAATGTGCGCGCCTACTACGCAGGCAAAGAATATCTGGAGTCAACCTAGCCGCGAAGATCGCGCCAGCATTTCTCGGGAAATGGTACCCATATCACTGCCCAAAGCAGCGACGTATCTGGTATCATAGTGTTTGGAGGCAGTGGGAAGCTGTCTTTCCAGTGCCTACTCCTTCAACGGTTGGTCGGGGAAGAGTGGAGCGGCTCGCGAGGGCCGCTCTTGGCTATTGTCGGTGCTCTGTGCTCTATCACCTCCGGGGGCTGCCCAAGAAAACACCGTCCTTCAACGCCTTCAACTGAACCGGCAACAGGCGTGGTCCTGAGAGGTCCGGCGGTATTCGTAGGCTCACTCGCTGGTAGGCTTCACCGTAGCCTTTCAGGGCAGGCTCCGACCGGGCTTCCACCGCGACATCGCAGCTTCCGCCGAGGTAACGCGCGAGAGCATGCGCCGATACTGCATCCGCCAGCGTGAACAGGCGATGCTCGCGCTCCTTGACTTCTTCCGCCGGCAGCGGCTCAAGATTCACCGCGGCTGTCCCCGGACGCCGACTGAAGCGGAAGATATGAACCCGTTCGAAGCCGCAGGCGCGCACGATCGCCAGTGTCTGCTCGAAGTCGTCTCGGCTCTCGGTAGGATAACCCACCATTAGGTCACTGCTTACTGCTCCCCGAGGATAGCGGCGCCTGAATTCCCTGACTATATCGAGGTACTGCTGCGCCGTGTACTTCCGTCGCATCGACCTAAGGACAGCATCGGAGCCGGATTGCAGCGGCAAATGAAGGTGCGGACACATCCGCGGGTGCTCAAACAAGGCGAGCAGGCGCTCATCAATGTGTTCGGGCTCGACCGATGACAGCCGCAGTCGCGAGCTCTCAGGGACAAGTCGGAGCATGTTCTGAAGAAGCTCCGCAAGACCCCAGCCGGTATCGCCATCACTGTAGAGTCCCAGGTTTATTCCGGTTACCACTACTTCAGGCACGCCGGACGCCAAGACGCTCTCCAATTCCAGGCGGATATCGCACCAGGACTTGCTTTCACGGTGCCTAACCCGCGGAATGATGCAGTAGCTGCAAACGCCATTGCAGCCGTCTTGCACCTTGAGGAAATAGCGCGCGCGCCCACTGAGCACGGGCACCTTCGTCTTTGCCTCTCCCCTACCCTTGCCCGAGTCATCTTCACCCGCGAGCAAAGCCACAACCTCATCCATCCGTTGCCGCACGGGAACCCCGAGAGCCAAGAACTCAGCAGCGATTTCTTCCGCCCGCGCCCCGCAGCCGGTAACGAGCACTCGCGCATCAGGATGCAGTCTCAGCAGTCTCCGACAGAATCGTCGCGCCTTGGCGACGGCTTCAGCGGTGACGGCACACGCGTTCACGATGAAAGTTGCGTGGCTCCTTCGATCTGGCTCTGGGAGCTTAGCCCTTTCCAGCAGCGCACACTCCACGCCTGCTCGGATGAGCTTCCCTGCAAGTTCCACACTATCCGCGTAGTTCACTTTACAGCCGAAGGTCTTGATGAAGACTGGCATTACGCTAGCTTCCCCATCCAGGCTGTAAGATGGCTCGCTATGTAATAGGCCGCGGCGCGTGCTTCCAGGATGCGCGCGCTCAGCGAGACCACTTGGAACCTCCTCCTCGCAAAGGCCGCGACCTCTTCGGATTCAAATCCGCCTTCGGGTCCCACTACCGCGATGATCCCCTGCCCACCATAGGGTTCACTGACCACGTCCATCAGCGTCCTTACTTCATCATCAGCCGCTTCGTAGAAGAGTAGCTGATGCGCCCCTACCCCCAGGATCCTGTTCCCGAGTTCACTGAGAGCATCAATGCCCGCCACCACCTGCAACGCCGGCGGGTGCACGATATCGCCAATCTCGCACGCGTCGAGGATCTTCCTCCGCCAGCGCTCCTCACGACTCGCAGTAATACGTAGAGCCCCGCTGCGCTTGCTCTGAAAGATGATGAAGCTGTCCACGCCGAGCTGGGTCAACACGAACACTGCTTCGTCCAGCTTCCTGCCTTCAAGCAGACCGAGTGCCACCAGCAGTCTCGGACGAGGTCTAGGTGGCTTCTCGCTGTACAGCACGCGCGCTCTCAAATTATCGTGCTTCAGCGCTATCAACCGGCATTCCATCCGCAGCCCCTGATGAATCAGCACGAACGGTTCCTTCGGCTTGATGCGGGCAACTCGCAGGTGGCGGATGGTGAATGGGTCGGTTGAGGTCAAGATGTCCCCTTCTACCCGCGGAGGCTCCCGAAGATGAAACGCAAACACGCTCTGATTATAGGCTAAGCAGCAGGCGCTGGCATTGCTCGCCTATCAGCGGCCTCACTGCTCCCGCCAGCCGCTTCGCTTCCCTGTTCTCTCAGTGCCGCACTTTCTTCACGTATTCTGCGAAATGCCTCTTGAAGCGCGTGGAGCGCTGCGGCGTATGGCACTTTGCGCAGAACTCGTAGGTGAAGCGAGCGTCGCCCTTTTGCGTGAACTTCCGCCGCCCCTGCGCCTCACCGATATGGCGGTAGCTGATACCTGTGTGGCAGCTAATGCACTGGAGGGGATACATCTTGTCCTCACCGTAGTCATATACGACGTGGCAACCAAGGCATTCGGCGTTGTACTTCTGCCCCTTCTCCTCCAGCGTTTCCAGCGAATGCGGATGCCTGCTCTGCTTGAAGATATCGTACGCCCGCCGATGGCACTGACGGCAGTCTTCCGGCTCGATTATGACCGCAGCCCGATATTCAAACGACTGCTCAGGGAAGACCTGCTTCAGGGCATCATGATACGGTCCCCTAATCAACTCCTTGATCGTTTGGTCGGGATAGAAAGTGGAGACAACCGGTAGGTTGTACGCCACCAGGGAATTCCGCTCATCCCTTTTTGCGGGGAAATCTATGTTGACCAACCCCAGGTAACCGCCAAGATTGTAGGTATTGAGCCACGTGGCGCCGGTTTCGGTCATCACCGGCTGAAGCATCCTCTCCTCGGATCGCCCTGAGGGATGGGAGTCACCGGTCAGAATCAGGCTGAACTGCGGATAGTCCTTGATCACTGTGGCTATCTGAGCCGAATAGCCCTCGGCGGCGAGTACCCATGTGTCCGCGAGATCCCAATGCTCTTGCTTGCCCCACGCTTCAAGCCACTCAGCCGGTGTGGCAAGGAAGCATCCAGGAAACTGAAGACCGGCTTCGCTCAAACCTGTGAAGTTGAGGAAGACCACCCCCACACGACGGTCCTTCACCTCCCAGACGAATCCCGGTGGTGCAAGCGGCCTCAGGGTCGAAGCTTCATCCCTCCCAAGTGAAGGCAGATTCGCAGGCTCCACCGAGGGCAGGATCTTCCAGTCGCGGTATCGTTCTTCGACCCCCGCCGGTGGATGCCATCGCTTCAGGTCCACGTAGGCGTTCGCCGAGTAGTACGGAATCTGGGACGCCCCCAGAATCTCCTGCAGCTTGTCCGGTTGCAGCGCAAGCTCGGCAACCCCCAGCCCCATCGCATCGTATCCTGCCAGCTGCATTGCCTGCAGGACATAGCGCGCTTTGAGGATATGGAACGAACCGTTGCCACCGATGATGGCGCCCAGATCCAGCGTCAGCGTGGGTTGTCGCTTCCGTACCTCAGCAATCAGTGCGCCTCGCGGCGGCATCCCGCCGAGCTGTACCGGCGAACAACCACAGTTCTCAATATTCCCCGCCGTCTGATAGCTTGCGAGGATGACGGCATCGCCGAAGGCATACTTAGTCGCCAGTGATTTTGCGTCATGCGTTTGAGTCGGGTCAGCAAGTATCACACGCAGCTTCAATTCTGGAGGCGCGGGCTTGGATTGCTTCTCTCCTTCTTTCCTCGCCCCCGCCTTCGCCCCTGGTTCGCCGCGCGAACGCATCTGCTGGCATCCTGCGAGGATGAAGCCCGCCAAAAGCACCAGCATCGCACCAACCGCGATTGCACTAACTCCGCATCGTATCTTCTTCATTCGACTTGGAACACCAAATCAAGCTCCACCGGCGAGTCCAATGGCAGCATCGGCACGCCAACCGCAACTCGTGTATGCTTCCCGTCAGGACCGAACACTTGCCCGAGCAGTTCGCTCGCCGCGTTGAGCACTCTTGCCTGATCGAAGAAACCCTCTGCCGATGCGACATAGCCATTCATCCGCAAGACGCCCTGCACGCCTTCGAAACCGTTGGTGGCGTAGCTCAGCCACGCAAGCGCGTTAACCGTTGCCAGCCTTGCGCACTCCTGCGCCTGCTCAAGGCTTAGCTCCGCGCCCACCTTACCCTCGTAGAGTAGCTTTCCGTCGCGCATCGGAATCTGCCCCGAGGTCCAGATGGTGTCGCCGATGCGCTTGTAGGGAACATAAGCTCCCACCGGCGCTGAGGGTTCAGGAAGTTCAATGCCCAGCCCCTTCAGCCGCTCAAGTATCGCTGTTTTCGCCATAGGGCGATTATATCAGGGGGAACGCGCAGAGTCAGTGCTCCTCAATCCGGAACCGCCACGGGAGGTCATTGGCTACGCGGATGCCGATGCGAGGGGAGGAGACGATGCGCTCGTCCTGGCGCAGCATGCCCGGTTTAAGATAGAGCGGCGAGGAGGAATCCAGCATATCAGTGCCGTTCAGCGAGCGGTCGATGGCGAGGTTCTTGCAGAGCACGGCGGGACCATTAAGCCGCAGCCGTGCGTGACGAACCGCCTCCGCCGCGCGAATCAGCACCGCTGCCCCTACCCCTTCGGGCTCGCAGCTCACGTTCAGGCAGTAGTGCATGCCGTAGATGAAATAGACGTAGGCATATCCGGGAGCCCCGAACATCACCGCGTTGCGCTGTGTAGGCCCGCGAAAGCTGTGCGATGCCGGCTCGCGCTGGTGGTAGGCTTCTACTTCGATGAGTCGCGCTTCAACGATTTCGCCTTCCGGCATCCGCCGCACCAGCCCCCAGCCGAGAAGTCGTGGCGCAACCTCCTCCACTGGCTGAGAGAGCAACTCGCGCAACTTCCCCCCTACCGCCATCAGAAGAACCCGCCCACGGTACGGAAATACTCGTTTATGCCATCGGCGATGCCCTGCGCCACGCGCGACTGATAGATCGGGTCTCGCAACTTCAGTTCCTCCGCCGCATTGCTGATAAAGCCGGTCTCGATGAGCACTGCCGGAACCATGGTCTCCCGCAGGACGAAGAAGTTCGCAGTCCGCACGCCACGATCCACCGCGCCGGTTGTGTTCACCGTGTGGCGCTGTATCATCGCGGCAAGCGTCTGACCCGGAACCGACCCTGGAAAGTGGAAGGTCATCACACCGGAAAACTCTGCATTGTCCAGCCAGTTGGCGTGGATGGAGACGAAGATGGCGGGCAGCAGTCGGTTGGCATAGTCCGCCCGTTCTCCCAAAGAGATGAACCTATCGTCGCTGCGCGTGAAGTAAACCCGGTAGCCCATTCGCTTCAGCTTGGAAGCAACAGACTTCGCAATAGCGATGGTGATGCTCTTCTCGTAAGCGCCGCTGACGCCAATAGCGCCAGTATCCGAGCCGCCGTGCCCGGGATCCAGTAGCACAGCGCCGCCGCGAAGTTCGCCTCGGTAGAACTGAATGAAATAGCGCTCGCCGGCACCCTCCTTGAGAATACGGTAGTTCAGCCGCTGCTTCGTCTCCACCACCACGCGCACGGTTGGCGGTTGGCTCTGGAACTGCCCTACACGAATTTCCCGCACTCGACCGATGTCCACTGGGATGCGCTTCGTCGCTTCGTCGTAGATGGTTCCCTCGAAGTCCAGTACCAGCCGTGGCGGACTCGTCAGGAACATGGTTTTTACCTCGGTAGCACGAGAGAACTCCACATCAACCGATATCTCGCCTGACGCGGTCTCGCGGTATTCCACCAGGCTGAAGTGGTTCGCGAGGTGCAGCTTGAAGAAAGTCTCCGGCTTCGGCTCAGCATACAGCTTGTATCCGGTAGCTTCCTCCTGCACGAATCGAAGCTCCACGCGGTCTCCGGGCAGATTGCTCATTGTGAGTCGAGTGTTACCGAGGGAATCCACCTGACGCTCTTCCGACTTACCGACGAACCCGCTGGCGAAAACCACACGGAAGGTGTCGTTAGCGACCCGCTCTGCGTAAGCCCGCGTCGGAAGAAGCGTCGAACAGACCAGCGTCTTCTTCCCTTCGTCGTAGCGAAGCGAAACCAAACCACCTACGAGCCGGAAGTTGGAAGTTGCCGGGGCATAGCTCAGCCTGATGCCAAGCTTGTGGAGCGTGTCTTCAGCCAGGTAGATGCGACGCGCCCGCACTATCGCTTGCGAACCCAATCTCGTGCCATCCGCGCTGATGAGGCAGATCTCATCATCTTTATCTCGTCTTAACTGGTAGTGTTTGCCCCCCAGCAGGAAGTCCAGCGGGAGATTACGGCGCGGCATCAGCGAGGGACGAACTAGTTTCAGCTCGACCGCCTCGCTCCTCCCCGTCTCCGCCACCGCTTCCGGCTGCACTTCATCAGGGCTTGCCAGGGTTTCGGCAGTATCGTCAACAGTCGCGGTGTCTGCTCCTTCCGCTTCCACTGGCTCTGCATGATCCGCTGCATTCTCACCTTCTTCGCCATCCGCTCCAAGTTCACGATAGGAGTCAATGCGTGTGAGGGCGAGGAAAGCAACCCAGGCTTGCCCCCCCTCGCTCACCACTGGCGCGCAATCGAAGGACTCCATGCGCTCGCCGATATCCAGGAAGCTGCCCGGTGAATCTGAAGCTGGAGCAGCCGAAAACAGAGTTGCGCCTGCTATCAGCAGGGCGAGCAGGCAGCACCTGGAACTCAAGAACCTATTCCTCCCAGGCGGAGGATGTCTCGCGCGATAACTTCCGCGCCGCCAGTCGGGATACGGCCAAAGCCGTCTCGCATCTTCGCCGCGCCTTGCTCCAGGACCAGCTCCCGCAGCAGCTCAATGAAGCTGCGTGGTGTCAGCTCCGCCTCCTCACGAATCAGCGCGCAGCCGGCATCTGCTAGCACCGAAGCATTGGCATACTGCTGACGGTCAGCGTGGTGCGGATAGGGAACGAGCACCGCGGGCAGCTTTGCCTGCGCGAGCTCCGCGATGGTCGAAGCCCCTGCGCGTCCCACGAAGAGATTCGCGTGAGGGTAGAAATCCGGAATAACCGGATCAAAAGACACGGCATGATAATGCGGCAGGAGAATAAAGCGCCCGATTTCACGCTCTTCCGGTGCCCGTCCCCATTGATGGATGATAGTTACCCGGCCGCCGAATTCATCGGCGAATCCCGGCGTCATGGCAACGCGCAGCATAAGCTCGTTCAGGAACTCCGCACCGCTGCTGCCACCGACAATGAGCACCAGCGGCAGGTTGTTCCGCTCGATCCCCAGATAGGCAAAGGGGTCACTCACTCCGGCACTGCGGGCGGGGTAGCCCGTCACAAGAACGCTTGCAGGTGCAGCCCGAGATCGCAGAGCTCCGGCGATTCGCTCGGTGGCGCAATATACCCGCCGCGCGAATGGCGAGAAGATGCGGTTTATGCGTCCTGGAACTGCATTGGTCTCCACGAGGCACGTTGGAATACTGCGAACTTTCGCTGCAATAAGCGCGGGGAAACTCACATAACCGCCGGAAGCAAGGATGATATGCGGCTGGAAGCGGTCGATGCTGAGGCAGGCTGTGAACACCGGCTTTCCCGAAAGCCACACCGGCGCGGTACGCAGATAGTAGAACGCTGAAGCTAGGTTCATCCGTCGATAGCTGAAGGTAAAGGGCATGAAGCTGCCATCGATCCCGTAGCGACTGGCGATGTCCCACTCCAGCCGTCGACTGCCGAACCAGAAAAACTCGCTCTCAGGTGCCAGCCGCCGAACCGCCTGCACCACTGCGAGCAAAGGGAACACATGGCCGCCAGTGCCTCCACCGGTAAGCAGTATGCGCACACCTGAAAGTGTAGCACAGGGCGCTGAAGCTGACAGCGGTCAAGCTTGCATGCTATGATACGATTGACGAGTGCAAACGGGGAGTCCATGGTCTCCTTTCGTCCCCGCCAGGGGAAGGGTGAAGGAGGCGAAGGCGATGGAAGAAACCAACGAGGCTATCACTTGTCCGGAGTGCGGGACGGTCAACCCCGCAGGCAGAACGATCTGCATGGAGTGCGGTTTCAATCTTGACCTGGTGCGCAATCAGGAACCAGCCACCACATCTGCTGCGCTCGAACGCGAGAGCATCTCCGAGGACTTCGAGCGACTCAATATGCAGTTGGCGGAGTGGGAGCGCGACCGGCGCCAGCGCGTTCTTGTGGGGCTTACTGTCTATCAAGTCGTGCTCTTGACGGTCATCGCGGTGCTGGTTGTCGTTTTCACATCCCGTTTCCTGCGCGAGTGGCCTTTCCCCGGCAGTTTCCAGGTTGATTCGGACCGCATGGCGAACGCACTGCTCAAAGTCGCCGCAACCGTGGAGATGGAGACCACCAAGTCTGGTTTCGAGCAGGTTCTGGCCGAGATGATGGCTGAGTCGATCCGTTACGAGGGCAAGTACGGCACAACTCATTA
>MVCR01000062.1 GCA_002050035.1 Planctomycetales bacterium 4484_113
TAGGTCTTTTCTGCCGCAACGAGGATTTCGAAACCCGTGCGCAACACTCCCGTGGAGTGGCGGCAATTACGCATGGAGATCCACGCTGTCAGGAAGCTGCGGCATTGATTGACCATGCGGTGGCGAGTCTCGCCTGCGGGTATCCTGTAACCCATCGTGAGCTGATGAACTGGGCGAGAGCTCGCAACGAGGCGCTGTCCCAGCGGGTGAGCGCGATACCGCACCTGCAGCGCGAAGAGTTGCGCACTGGCGGCTTCGTTCTCGACACTACGCAAACTGCGCTGTGGCACCTACTGAATGCCGAGTCCTATGAAGATGGCGTGACGTCGGCGGTGAACTTGGGGCATGATGCTGATACTACTGGCGCGGTGACCGGAGCGCTCTTGGGCGCGAAGTTCGGGCTTGAAGCGATTCCCCAGCGGTGGCTGAACACCCTTGCGCAGTACCAACGCATCGAGACTGCCGCGGAGTTTCTCTATGAAGCCGGTTCCCACCAACAGGGATAGGCGTATTCGTTCTGGTAAGCCCTCACGCAGGCGGCATCGCCAGCTTGGGCAAGCTACAGTGTTGCATTCTGAGAGTCACAACGCGCGTGAAAGGAGCATCCAATGACATTGGCGATAAACGAGGAACTACTACAACAATACCCCGCGCTCAAGATGATCTTCGAGCGACGGAGCTGCCGCAGTTTCCGCAGCGATCCCTTGCCCGAAGACCATCTCAAGGCGCTCATAGAGAGCCTGCGCTGGGCGCCTTCGGCTGGCAACCGCCAGCCATGGCGCTTCTACATCGTTACCTCCGAACAGAAGAAGCGAGACCTTGCAGACGCGGCTTTCGGCCAGAGCTTCATCATCCCGGCGCCGGTCGTTTTTGCTGTAGTAGCGGTCCCAGAAGAATCATATGACAGATATGGCGACCGTGGTCGTCGCCTCTTCTGCATCCAGGATACCGCCGCCGCTGTCGAGAACCTCATGCTGGCGGCGACCGCGCTGGGATACGGAAGCTGCTGGATTGGCGCCTTCGATGACAGTGCGGTGTCGCAAGTGCTCTCCCTTCCCTCGGGTCACCAGCCTGTGGCTATCATTCCGGTAGGACGTCCCGCGGGATACGGCCGGCGCACGGAGCGACGTCCCTCATCAGAGACAGTGTTCATGGTTGACGACTAGAGATAAAGCCAGCGATAGCTTCCCGCCGGACCGAAAGTGAATACCTTCTCAAATTCCCGCGATAGCGACAAGCCGCGCTTGGTATCAAGTATTAAGAGTGGTGGAGTAGGACGAGACAAAGCCTCTTGGCTCTACTCGCTGCCCCATCGCGAAGGAGAAGGCATATATGGATACACTGAGACGCACTCTCCTTATCGGGAATCTCAAGCCGCTGGCAAAGTACTTCCTTTACTACTCAGCGCCGCGCTGTGCTCTACTCCGGTTAGCCACGAGCGCCATTGCGCGCGCCTTCCGACCGCACGACCGGAATCTACCCCAGATTGTGCGCGACAAGATTGACATTATCACCGCGCTTGAGCGCACCATTGAGCGGGGTCTGGACCGCATGCATCTCGACCGCAGACGCTGGACACGCCTGTTCGACAAGTTCAGCGACGTGCTGTCTGAGGGGAGGAGCACGGCGCAGGAGTTCGAAAGCAAGCACGGCATGCCGCCGCCCGGGTTCATTACGCTCAGTCCGACGCAGGTGTGCAATCTTCACTGCGTCGGCTGTTACGCTGCCAGCGCACCTGGTACCAAGCGCTCTCTTTCCTACTCCATCGTTGATCGCATCGTGCGGGAGCAGAAGGAGCTCTGGGGCTCGCACTTCACGGTAATTTCCGGCGGCGAGCCCTTTATGTGGCGCAGTGAAGGGCGCGACATCCTCGATCTGGTGGCGAACCATCCCGACACTTTTTTTCTCATCTTCAGCAACGGAACTCTGATTACCGAAAAGCTGGCAGCACGGATGGCGGACGCAGGCAATCTCACAGTGGCTATCAGCGTGGAAGGAATGGAAGCTGAAACCGACGCCCGACGGGGAAAAGGAGTGCATCGCAAGATATTAGGCGCTTTCGCCATCCTGCGTGACGCCGGCGTGCCCTTCGGAATCAGCATCACTACCACCAAGCTGAATATAGATACGCTGCTTACCGACGAGCCCTGGAACTTCTACCTGGAGCAGCAGGGCGCCCTCTACGCCTGGGGCTTCCAGTATATGCCCATCGGTCGCGCCTATACGCTGGAGCTGATGCTCACGCCTCAACAGCGGCTCGCGCTCTTTGAGAAGGTGTGGCATCTGATTCGGGATAAGCACTACTTCGTGCCCGATTTCTGGAACTGCGGCACCGCCACCGGCACTCGCGGCGGGTATCTCTACATTAACTGGGACGGCGAGATTATGCCATGCGTATTCAATCCCTACTCCGTCGGTAACATCAAAGACTATTACACCAACGGCGGCAGCTTGACCGACGCCCTATTCACGCCATACTTCGTTGCCATCCGCAACTGGCAGCAACACTACATCTACGATCATCGGCTCGATCGAGCAGGCGACCCAGAGAGCTTCTGCCAAAGCCGGGGAAGCCGCGCCGCAGACACCATCTCATTCCACTACGGCGAGCTGATTAGTCGGGTCGTAGAATCGCACGTCGCCCAAGGGCAGGCTCACGCTAAGCTCCTCTCCCAGCGCCGGGGGTCTTCGAGCCGCCACCGTCCAGCCGGCGTCCGCAACTTCAACACTGACCAGATACTCTCCGCCGAGGTCCTCCACCAATGTGACCTCACCTTTAAGGCGAACCCATCCGTCCTCGTTTCGCCTTCCGAGCACACAGCTCCGTGCAGGAATTGAGAATGTGACCTCGCCTTCACGCGGCCAGCCTTCACGCCATCGCCAGGCGCCGATGTCAAGAGCATACTCGCGCTCCCCGATAGTTAGCCGCCAACCCTCTTCAGAACGACGAAGCGCCGCCGAAGCGATGTTCGCTGGGGGGCTGCCCACAAACGAAGCCACGAACACATTCGCCGGATGCGTCAGCAAATCAGCCGGTTGCGCATACTGCTGCACCTCGCCATCCTTGAGCACCAGCACGCGGTCTCCCAGCGTCAGCGCTTCCGCCTGATCGTGAGTCACATAAAGCGTGGTCAGGCCGAACCGCCGCTGGAGCGCCTTAATCTCCCGGCGCATATGCAGTCGGAGCTGAGCGTCAAGATTAGAAAGCGGCTCATCCAGCAGCAAGAGAGTGGGCTCTCTCACCAGCGCCCTTCCCACCGCCACGCGCTGCCGCTGCCCGCCGGAGAGCTCGCGCGGCCATCGCGGCAGAAGCTCGGCAATTCCCAGAAGCTCCGCCGTCGCCTGCACCTGCTGCTTGATTTCTGCTGTCGCCTTGCGAGCTACCCGCAGCGGAAACGCGATGTTCTCAAAGACACTCAAGTGCGGATAAAGAGCATACGACTGAAAGACGAACGCCACATTGCGCTTGCCCGGCTCGACTTCTGTGATGTCGCGGCTGCCTAGGAACACACGTCCTTCACGGGGGCTCAACAAACCGGCTACCGTCAACAGCAGGGTGCTCTTGCCGCAGCCGGAGGGTCCCAGAATAGTCGTCAGCTTGCCTGCGGAGAAGCTCACACTCAGATCGCGGAAGACTGCGGTCTTGCCGTAGCCAACGGTCACGCCATCCAGCTTTAGCTCCTCCGTCCCCATTCTACTTCAGAGCTCCTCGCGTCAGTCCCGCCACCAGCATCCGCTGCCCGAAGAACGCAAGCAGCACCACCGGCAGCAGCACCACCACTGCCGCCGCCGTGATGTCTGCCCAGGGGATGTAGTGAGTCCCCTGGAACATCGCCAGGCCCACCGGCGCCGTGCGCGCCTTCGCATCAGTCGTCAGCACGAGCGCGATGATGAATTCGTTCCAGCTCAAGAGGAAGACCAGCAGCCCCACCGCCACCATCGACGGCAGCACCAGCGGCATCAATACCGAAGTCAGCGTCCTCAAGGGCGCGCAGCCGTCCAGCCGGGCGGCATTGTCCAGATCACGCGGAATATCATCCAGCACCGCCACCAGATACCAGATCGCCAGCGGAAGCGCCAGTGCGGTATAGGGAACGATCAGCGCCGCATAAGTATTGATCAGCCCTAGGCGCGATGCGGCAAGATACAGGTAGATGAGAATGCTAATCTGGGGAAACAGCGGAATCGCCAGCAGCAGGGCGAGAATTAAGGGCTTCGCCACAACGCGGAACCTCGTCAGCGCATATGCCGCGATGAGTCCA
Source organism: Planctomycetales bacterium 4484_113 (assembly GCA_002050035.1). Taxonomy (GTDB): domain Bacteria; phylum 4484-113; class 4484-113; order 4484-113; family 4484-113; genus 4484-113. Next base: position 4,263 of record MVCR01000062.1, read on the forward strand.
AGAGCCAGCGTAAACAGAGTGGTGAGCAGTGCCACCAGTGCTGAGTTGATGATGCAGAGGGGAAACTCTGTGTGTGAGAGCACGCGGATATAGCTCGCAAGCGAAAAACCCGCGCCTACCCGTCCCTGCACCAGCTTCTCCGCTGGCGTTACGCTAGTAATCAGCACCCAGAGAATTGGTGCGACTGCGAAAACTGCCGCCAACCACGCCACAGCGATAGGAAAGCCTCGCTTCACAGTACGCCTCCCCGAAACGCTCGCGACCGCTGGTAGACGACCACATATGCAAGCGCCAGCAGCAGGAAGATAGCGAAACTCGCCGTCGCCACTGCAGCCGCATAGGCGAAATCACCTACCGCGAACAGTTGCTGATACGCATACAGCGATACGCTCACGGTTGAGCCCCCGGGTCCGCCGCCAGTCAACACATAGATCAGGTCGAAGACGCGAAAGGCATCCACCAGGCGAAACGCAGCCACAATCAGCAACGCCGGTGCAATCAGCGGCAGCACCACCTTCCGCACGATGAATCCTCCCCTCGCTCCGTCCAGCCGTGCCGCCGCCATCACCTCCGCGTCCAGCGTCAAGAGCGCCGCCAGCGCCAGGATGATGACATAAGGAGTCGTCTTCCAGATGTCCGCGATGCCCAGCGAGAAATAGACCGTGGGTATGCTTCCCAGCCAGTCCACGCGCGCGCCTTCGCCGAATGCTCCCGCCAGCAGCAGATTGAACACCCCGTACTGGTAGTGAAAGAGCCATTCCCAGATGCGTCCGGCGACCACCGTGGGAAGCGCCCACGGCAGCAGCAGCAGCACCCGCACCCATCCCCGACCTCTGAATGCAGGCACCAGCGCGCCCGCAACCGCCAGCCCCAGCGCGACCTCTACCGCCACCGTGCCCACCGCGAAAAGTGTGGTGAAGACAAGCGCGCGCCAGAAGCCGGCGTCCCCCGCCAGCTTCGCATACTGCGCCAGCCCTGCGAAATGACCTGCCGAACCACGCGCCGCATCGGTGAAGCTCAGTCCGACAGTCGCGACAAGCGGCAGCAGCACCACCAAGCCAACCACGACCAGCGCCGGCGCCAGATACGGCAGTGCGGCAGCAGTTCCCATCCGCTCGCGCATCCTATCTGAACTCCTTCAGCTTCGCCTCCAGCCGGTCGCACGCCTCATCGGGCGATAGCCTTCCCACCAGCACGCCACTCACAATCTCCTGCACCGCCAGTGATAGCGCGGGATAGGAAGGAATCGCCGGACGCGGAGTCGCTGTTGGCGCGACCTCTTTCAGCGCCATCACCTGAGGCGCCATCTGCGCAAGCTGCGGCGAGTTCCACACGCTGAGGCGGGTCGGCAGCCAGTTGAGACGCGCAGCCAGCTCTTCCTGCACCTTCGCGCTTGCGAGAAAGACAATCAAGCCCTGCGCCGCCTCCTTGTGAGCGCTTGTCACAGGGATCGCCAGGTGCCATCCGCCGAGAGCACCCGTACTCGCCCCACCCTTACCACGTGGCAGTGCCGCGATGCCCACCTTTCCTGCAACTGGAGAGTATTCCGCATTCAGCAACGACCAGGCATAGGGCCAGTTGCGCATGAACACCGCATCGCCGTTCTGGAACATCTCCCGCGCTCGCTCCTCATCCATCGCGCTGGCGGTGTTTGCCGGCGAGACCTTGCGCTCAATGAGTGCGCGCAGGTAAGTAAGCGCCTCCAGGTGCGCTCCGCGAGCGAACTCATCCCGCGGGTCGAGGCTGCCACCCCGACTCATAACCTGCTCCAGATAGACGCACGCAAGCCCCTCGTATTGCCGCCCCTGCCAGACGAAACCCTCCCGCGGTGCGTTGTCAAGCCGCCGGATCCTTCGCACGGCATCGGTAAGCTCCCTCCACGTCTCCGGCACACGGTCAATCCCCGCCTCGTGCAGCAAATCCTTGCGGTAATAGAGGACTCCGGCATCCACATTCCAGGGCACGGCGAACCACACGCCCCTGTAAGAATCCACTCTGGAGGCGAAGGAGAGAAAATCATTCGTCTCCAGGGCAGAGGCATCCAGCGGCGCCAGCCATCCGGCATCCACGAACTCCGGCACCCAGATAACGTCGAGGCGCATCACATCCACATCCGGCTGACCGCTGCCAAGCAGAGTGGTGTAGTAGGCGTGCTGCTGGTCGGAATCCGCCGGAAGCTGACGCAGCTCAACTGATATGCCCGGATTCTCTCTTGCGAAATCATCCAGCAGAGACTGCCAGAGCTCGATCTCACTTGGTGCTCCGCCAGCGCAGAAGATAATGTGCACGGACTCTGCCGAAGGCTCTTGATCCCTGGGTGCGCTCTGGCGGCCCAGCAAGAATGTTCGCACTAGCAGGAGCACAGCCACAATACCGATCACGGTCATCACAAGAAGCAGGATTCTTCGCATAGCCTGAACATTATAGGCGCTGGTCATCGTGCAGGGGAATTGGGAGATAAACAGCCTTCGCCGTCCCAATCCCTAAGTTAACACTTGCATGATCTTGGTAGTATTTTATAATCAGTGAGGCGGCGGTACCGACGGAGAACCGGTCCAGTTTTCAATCCACCACCTCAGGAGGAGGTAACTGATGGAACGCCTGCGTACTGTCTTCACCAGCAAGTGGGCAAGAGCACTGGTTCGCAGTAGTTTACTGAATGGTCCAATCCGAAGACTCCTGCTGAAGCGGGCTGCTCACGCGCTCACTAACGGCTATCGACGACCGACGCCGTACAAACCACCCCCCCGCGTGATTGACGACAAGTACCGGATGGTGCTGGCGCTGCTCAGAGCCGTCGATCACGGGCTTTCATCCGGTTACCTCTCCCGCGAGTATTGGAATAAGCTCTTCGATAGCTTCGGCGGCATCTTCACTCGTGGGCGCGAGCGGGTCGAAGCCTTCAAAGCCAAGTATGGGCTGGAACCTCCCGGCTTCATCACCATCAGTCCCACCGACCACTGTAACCTGAGATGCGAGGGGTGCTATGCTTCCAGCTCGGAAGCAAAGCACACCAAGCTCAGTTACGAGACTTTCTCCCGAATCGTTCGCGAGCAGAAGGAGCTGTGGGGCTCGCACTTCACGGTGATCTCTGGCGGCGAGCCATTCATCTATCGAGACAAGGGGCGCACTCTGCTGGATCTCGCCGCAGAGCATCAGGATACTTTCTTTCAAGTCTTTACCAATGGAACCTTGATTAGTGAGAAGGTCGCGGAGAAGTTGGCCGACGTCGGCAATATCACACCCGCCATCTCCGTAGAGGGTTTCGCCGAACAGACGGATCAGCGTCGCGGGAAAGGCGTGCATAAGCGCATCCTCAAGGGGATGGAGAACTTGCGTCAGGCAGGAGTGCCCTTCGGCATCAGCGTAACCGCCACGAGCAAGAATGTCGACATCTTGCTGACAGACGAGTTCTGGGACTTCTACTTTGATCAGCAGGGGGCGCTCTATTCATGGCTCTTCCAGTATATGCCGGTTGGGCGGGCCTATACGTTGAGCCTGATGATTAGCCCTGAGAAACGCATGCAACTGTACCACCACGTCTGGCGCCATGTGCGCGAGAAGGAGCGCTTCATCGCCGACTTCTGGAACTCAGGCACTGTCAGTACCGGCTGCATCGCCGCGGGCGTACACGGTGGCTACTTCCATATCCTCTGGGACGGTCAAGTAACCCCGTGCGTGTTCAACCACTATTCCACCGACAACATCAACGATGTATATGCGCGGGGGGATAATCTTGATTGCGTGCTGTTCTCCCCTTACTTTGAAGGCATTCGGAAATGGCAGCGGGCATACGTCTACGACCGTCCGCCGGGAGAGATGGGCAATGTCATTGCTCCCTGCCCCATCCGTGACCACTACGCGTGCCTGTATGACATCATTCAAGAAACTCATCCCACGCCGCAGGACCAAGCGGCGGCGGAAGCGATTCAAGATGCTGAGTACCGCAAGGGTCTCATCGATTATGGCGAACGCTTCCTGAAGGTTTCCGATCCGGTCTGGCGGGATGTTTATCTGGCTAGCTACAACGACGCGCCCCAAGGTGTCGCGAATCAGAGTCGGGCCACACCAGCTTACCTGGCAAGAACTATCCATCTGGTTCACGAGGCCCGGCGCAAGCTCACCCAAAGCCTCCGCTCACTCCTCTCGTGAACTGAGAGACTGCTCTGCCATAGAATCACATTGCCGAAAGGTAACGCGCTTTCGCATGGTCCTTCCGCCTCGGGCAGAATGCTGTATAATCCACCGATGTCAGAGCGCGAAGCTTTAACTACTGTGTGGAGGTGGACGGCTCAGGCCGCTCGGCAATGATGGCTCAAATGCGCCAAAGAATGGCGGTCACCGGAGCCCGAATCACCAGACTCCTCATACGATGGTGAACATTGGAGGAAAACGAGCAAGCGACCAAGGCGCTGCCCCCGCCGCGGCCAATGGCAGTGACCGCAGATTCCATCTCAAGGAATGCTCCATTCTCATCAGCCCAACCGGTCGCTCGGCGGCGAATCTCCGCGAGCTGCACCAGGGACTGCTTGATGTAGATGAGGACGTGGTTCATCATCACATATTCCGCTGCCATCTCAAGCCCTCATATGAGCGCTCAGTCTTTCCGAACGACTTCGCTATCTGGAGCGCAAGGGCACTTGGGGACTTCGCACTTGCTGAGAAACTCGCCAACTTCGACCCTTACTTGCACGACTCAATCGCAGAAATCCGCCAGCTCCTCGCCGACATTATCGACGACCATCTACGCTCACGCGACTACGTGCCCTGGGCGAAATGGGGCTTTAATTTTCACTTCGAGCGCAGCCTGCTTTTCGTGACGGATTCGGGATTGAAGGCGACAAACGCTTCCGAGCTTGCCCGGCGCCTCTACCAAGTGGACGTAAGTGCCATTTACCTGCATTTCTTCGATGCGCGTCGCCGTGATGGCAGCAATCTCGATGACTTCTCGCGCTGGCTGGAAGAAACCACGCAAGACCATGACCTCTGCCGGCGAATCGCCAGTCTTGACTTCCATATGCTAAGCCTCGAAGAAGTCCGCGGCGAACTGATTGAAATCATGAGTCGGGGAATGGCGGCACCATGAGCTTACTGGACAGTTACGCTCCGATAGTGGGAGCTACCACCCTGCGAATGATCCGCCGTCTGGCGTCCGGTCTGGAAGGCATCCGCCTGCTAACCATCAACTCCACGCGGACGGGAGGCGGGGTCGCGGAGATACTTCAGCGTCTGGTGCCGTTGCTGCGGGAACTGGGCATCGACGCCGAATGGGAAGTCATCGAAGGCACCTCGCAGTTTTTCCGCTTCACCAAGAACCTGCACAACGCGCTGCAAGGTCTGGAGGAAGAGCCAACACCGGAGGACTTTGAGGAATACAAGGCGGTTCTACAGATAAACTCAGAGCGCCTCAACTTCGAGCGCGATGTGATACTGATCCACGACCCTCAGCCGGTAGGTCTCATCGCGTACACACGCAAGCTGTGCCCTTGGGTCTGGCGGTGCCACATCGACCTCTCGCGCCCCCAGCGTGCCGGCTGGCGCTTTCTTGAACCTTATGTCGAGCAGTACGACGCCAGCGTCTTC
>MVCR01000063.1 GCA_002050035.1 Planctomycetales bacterium 4484_113
GATCCATCCTTCTCTACCGAGCAGGTCGAGCTGCTTGCGCAGCCACACATCATCGCACTTGCCAAGCGGGAGGAAACTATCGTTACCGCGCAGCCGAAGGATAACGGGTTCGAATTCACTGAAACGCACCTGAGCGAATCCGACCCTGGACTCTCCCTCCTCATTCGCGTGCGTGATGAGGCGCATCGCTTCTGCCTTCAGCAACACCGCAAACGCCGTCAGCGTGCAGGCGTGCAGGGCATTCTTGATAGCGTCGAAGGCATCGGAGCTGTGCGTCGCAGGAAGCTGCTCCGCCACTTCGGGAGCACCCGCAGGATGCGGGAAGCCGGCGTCGATGAAATTGCCAAGGTTCCCGGAATCAGCCTGACGCTTGCGCAACGTATCTACGCGGCACTGCTGGAGGCATCGTTCATGGACATCGCGGTTGAAGAGATGAAGTGGAAAACGACCATCCGCCTGAAACGTATCACACCAAAGGAGTGACCCAAGCCGCTTTCGTCAGAAGAGAAGCGCGCCGGTTCGAATCATGGACTCTACACGAAGATACGTGGAGAGACTGCGGTGAAGCTGGGCAAAGTGCTCTTTGTGCGCTTCTCTGCCTATGGCGATATCCTGATGTGCTTGCCTGCGCTGGCGAGCTTTCGCAAGGCGTTTCCGGAAAGCGAAGTGGACTTCCTTGTGGTCACGAAGTATGCGGACGTCCTAGGGGCGCTTCGCGGCAGGCTCTTCCACCGGCTCATCACGTATGAGCGGCGAGCAGGGATTCCGGGATTAGCGGAGACGCTGGGGCTGGCGGCGTACCTGAGTGCGCAGCGCTACGATGCCGTCTTTGACTGGCAGGCGAACCCTCGCTCCCGCGTTCTCACAGCAGCCCTTGGAGCGCGCCGTCGGTTCACCTTCAACCGCTGGATGCGAATACACCAGCTAGAAAAATGCTACCTCACCCTGCGCGAGGCTGGGATCTCGCAGCCGAAAGAGCCTGCGCCTGCAATGCTGGCGTCAACCAGCGAGGACTCCTGGGCAGGCGAGGTGATTTCGAGCGTGGCAGGCGATTCTCTACCGGTAGCACTGGGCATGGGAGGAATCTGGCCGACGAAGGTGTGGCCGGTGCAGCGGTTCCAGAAGATGATGGAGATTATCCTTGAGCAAGTCCCAGTCCACTTCTTCCTCATCGGTGACGCCCACGATAGCGAGCGCACCGCCAAACTGGCAGCAGATTTTCCCGGTCAGGCAACGGACCTCGCCGGCAAAACAACGATTCTGCAAGCGGCAGCACTGGTTGCCCGCTGCAACCTCATCGTTAGCAACGATACCAGCACCGTGCACCTGGCGTGGGTACAGGGAAGACCCACCATCGGCATCTACGGGGCGACCGATCCGTTGCGAACGGGTCCGCTTGGCAGCCATTCATCTGCTTTCAGCGGAACGCGCCTGCCCTGCCATCCCTGTTTCAGTGGACGATGCCTGTTCGAGAAGCCGCGCTGTCTAGAAATGGTGGAGCCGGAGGAAGTTGCTGCCAAAGCTCTGGCAGTCCTCACGCAGCAAAGAGCTGCCAGCAGCAGCTAGATGCCAAACATCAAGACGCCAGCGATGAGTCCCCCGAAAACGACAGCGAAAACCCAGCCGATGGTGACTCGTGTGAGCTCCATCACTCGCACTTTAAGATAGCCGGCAAGCCAGGCATTATGCGTATTGGTGGGGTCGCTGACTCCCTGCATCATTCCGACGCTGAAGAACGCCACCATAACCAGAGGCGCGGTAAGTCTGCCTGCAGCAAGGATGAGTCCCACAATGCCGCTACCCATTCCGTAGAGGTTCAGCGGCCCTCGGTAGAGCGCCAGCGGGGCGAAGATGGTGAAACCGATGATGAATGGCAGCGGCTTCGTTGGAATCACCGCACCAATGAGCGGCTTCACCGCGGCGGCTACTTCCGGCAGAGTGGTTGCTTTGAGCAGCATGCCGATACCGAAAAGGAGCAGGATGGCGGGGATAGCGAGCCGGAATCCCTCGTAGCAGGCTCGCAGAATGCGGTCGCTCTCTCCGGTCCCGGGCTGAAACGACGCCAGATGAGCGTAGACCACGCCAATGAAGAGCGCCGCGACCAGCTCCAGGCGGAATCCATGCAGCCAGCCGAGGCTGTTTCCCAGATTCACCAGCAGCACAACCAACAAGGGATAGATGAGCGCGCAGACCGACAGCAGGTTAACTCGCCCTGGCAAGAACCGGCGCGGAGCAAAGCTGCGGACAACCACGCCCACGGTGAGCACCGCGACTGAGAGGCCAAGCACAGCGAACAGCAAGACCTTCGCCACACCAAGGAAGGATGCCCACTGGAAACAGGACAGACCGACCAGCACGAAAATCGCCGCGCCCGCACCCACCCAGAGGCCTTCTCTCGCTCGAATGCCCTGCCCGCGCTGAATCTTGTACGCTACGAATCCACTTGCCACCACGAAGAAGACCACGAAAACCGCCAGCGCATAGGGCACAATCTGGCGCTGTTCGAGACCGAGCACGGAGATGTAGAGCTGCCAGTTGATTGGATTCAATGCTCCACCGAGCGATAGACCGAAGAGGAAAATAGCTCCAGCCGTGAGCGCATCAAGACCGAGCGCGAGCAACAGGGGCAGAACCGTCGTCGCCACCATAATGACTGCACCCAAGCCGCCAAGACTCGTGAACAGGAGCGCGATTACAAGCAGGAGCAACAATCCTAGCAGGAACGGTGAGTCGCCAGCGAACTCAGCACTTGCGCGCACGATGGCACGAGCAATACCAGCGTTGCTCACCTGTGCCGCCAGCACAGCGCCCAGGAAAACCGCGACTACCGCCGGCGCCAGGCGCAGGAAACCACCGAAGATGACATCGTTGAAGAGAGTTGATAGCGGAGCCGACAAGTCACCCCCCAGGATCCGAGGGGCAAGGGCGAGCAGTGCAATGGCGATGGCAGCAAGGGGCAGCACGAGAGCAGTCGGCGGCCGCAGCAGGAAGAGAAGCAGCCCCATCGCCACCACCAGCAGAACGAGCATAAGCCCCAGCAGCACGCGCGCGATTATAGCGGAAATGCCGGACGATAGCAGATTTGCCACGCCGCCTGATTACCTGCTAGTATGAAGATGAATCGAGATGGCATCCGGCGAAGAGTCAGACGCGATCCATCGGGCTCGGGTTATGCGAGCGGCGCGAGAGTTGCTGGCGGAAGTCCATCGAAGAGATGCACTGCCGCCCGAGGCGAGCCGTCGCACGCCTTCCCCGCCACTGCCAGCCCAGCGCCCGCAGCCGGTCATCGTTCCCAGCGAGCGGTGCTTTGTTTGCGGGAACGAGGCTGTATCCGGCGTGCTGCTACCCGGCTCGGTTGTATTCTACTTCTGCGAGCAACACCTGGCAGCGGGACAGCATCTCGCCGAGAGCACCTGGCGACGTCACCGGCAGAAGCAGGAATATGGGGAACTCGTCGCGCATCTGCGAGAACGGGCTGAAGACCTGTGGCTTGAACTCATGAAGGCGGCTCGGCTTCGCTGAGAGCATTGCCAGCCTGACTTCGCGAGCCCTGCCAATTTCGAGAGAATCTCAACCACTCAGCACTTGGAGTAGCCGCAGATGGGACAGTAGACACAGCCGGAATCGTGGATCAGCGTGCCCCCGCAATCCGGACAGACGTCGATCATATTCTTGTAGAGGTTGTTCACCACTGCTGCCCCTGAAGCACTGCGAGTACCTGAAACGTTGTCTGACTTATCCCCGTCTCCCTGCGCCGGCGGCTCACCCTTTGCGGAGGCAGCAGAGGAGCTCTCCGACACCAGGGATTCCTTGCTCGGGAACTTGAAGCGCCCGACCACGGGGCTCCCTTTGAAAGCAAGGTAACTCTCCACCGCCTTGGCAATGGCATCGGGACAGGAGGAAACGCGAACCCCGCCCGGCAGGAGCCGTGGGTTGGGACAGGAGATACCGCGAAGCTGCTTGAGAATGCTCTCGATGGCGATGCCGGAACGCAGAGCCAGCGACAGCAGACGAGTAATCGCCTCACTCTGAGCGGCTGCGCACCCGCCCGCCTTTCCCATCTGGCTGAAAACCTCAAAGGGGTGTCCTTCCTCGTCCTCATTGATGGTGACATACATCTTGCCGCAGCCAGTCTCTATCTTGGTGGTGGCACCAGTGACGAGCTGGGGTCGCGGGCGCGGCTTGATCCTCATTCCGGGAAGCGGGGGCTGCACAGCTTGTGCTTCCACAGTGGTGGCATTACCTATGTTGAGCACCTGCTCCTCGCGGCTGCGGTCGCGGTAGACCGTGACTCCTTTCAGTCCCAGCTCATGCGCCAGCACGAAGACATTGCGCACATCTTCGGGCGTCGCCTCCTGCGGGAAATTCACCGTCTTGGAGACGGCGTTATCGGTATGCCCCTGGAAACCTGCCTGCATCCGCAGATGCCACTCCGGGGAAATATCGTGGCTGGTCACGAAAATGCGCCGCCACTTCTCTGGAATCTCAGAGAAGGTACGCACACTGCCGCGCTGGGCGATCTGCTTCATCAGCTCTTCACTGTAAAAGCCTTCTCCCTTAGCGACTGCCAAAAACACGGGATCGGACTCTCCGAGCTGAGCCCCGCCCATAACATTCTTGATGAAGACGATGGCGAAGAGCGGCTCGATTCCAGAGCTGGTGCCCGCTATCATCGATATGGTGCCGGTGGGAGCGATTGTGGTGCGCGTGGCATTACGGAACTTCTGCTTGGTACCTGCCCAGATGCTCTTCTCCCAGTTGGGGAAGGGACCTCTCTCCTCTCCCAGATCCAGGCTCATCCGATCGCTCTCTTCTTGGATGAACTCCATCACTTCCTCCGCCAAAGCCACTGCATCTTCTGAATCGTAGGGCGTTTCCAGCAGGAAGAGCATATCCGCCCAGCCCATGACCCCAAGACCTATCTTGCGATTGCCTCGCACCATCTTGGTTATCTTCTCGAGGGGGAAATCGCTGGCATCAACGACGTTGTCCAGGAAATGCACGCCCGTGCGAACGATGCGCCGCAGTTTCTCCCAATCGATCTCCTTACGCTCATTCACGCACTTAGCGAGGTTGATGGAGCCGAGGTTGCAGGCTTCGTAAGGAAGCAGCGGCTGCTCCCCGCAGGGATTGGTGGCCTCGATCCGCCCCAGCGAAGGCGTCGGATTATCGGCATTGACCCGGTCGAGGAATACCATGCCCGGCTCACCGTTGAGCCACGCGCTATTCACCACATAGTCGAACACCTTCCTCGCCGAGAGACGCCTCACTTCCTTGCCCGTATTGGGATTTATCAGCGGGTAGTCGGCGTCTTTCTCGACTGCCCGCATAAACTCCTCGTCTGCGGCTACGCTGATGTTGAAGTTCGTAATCTCGGTGTTGCGTTTCTTGCACGTAATGAAATCAAGGATATCGGGATGATGCACATCCAGAATAGCCATATTGGCACCGCGACGGGTACCGCCTTGCTTGATGACTTCGGTGGCTTGATTGAACACCTTGAGGAACGAGATGGGACCGCTGGCGACCCCACCCGTTGAGCGCACCACATCGTTTGCCGGTCTCAAGCGGGAGAAGGAGAACCCGGTGCCGCCGCCCGTCTGATGGATGAGAGCAGCACTTTTCACCGAGTCGAAGATAGCATCCAGCGAATCCTCTATCGGCAGCACAAAGCAGGCAGAAAGCTGCCCCCCAGGCTTGCCCGCGTTCATCAGCGTAGGTGAATTGGGAAGGAACTCCATCTTCACCATTAGCTCGTAGAACTCCTGCTCGGTCTGCCGAAGGTCGACTGACGGGTTGTAAACCAAGTCTGGTGCCGCCACCGCGCGAGCTACTCGCTGGAACATCTCCTGCTCGGTTTCAATAACCTCGGCTCTCTCATTCTTGAGCAGGTAACGCTTGCGAAGAATGAACCGCGCGTTCTCAGTGAGTTCTGGCTCCAAATGCATATGTTTCACACTGGCAGAATGTGTGGCCTCAGTACCCATCAGTATCTCCCTCAGTCTTCATTTTGCCCAGCACTCAGGACGGTTCCAGGGACAATGGTAAAACACTGTGCCCAACTTATCAACCCAAGAAGACGGTGGGGCACCACGGCCGTTGATAACCGGTTAATAACTGCCTTCTCCCGGCATCGCAAAGGCACCCTTCTTGGAACTTGAGTCTATCGGGGGAAAGCCGAACCGTCAACGTGGTCTGCAATGCCTAACGGCAGGCAAGGCGAAATTTAACCTTTCACAAGCCGAATCGCTGAAGGCATTGCCATCCGCGCCAGAACCTCTGCTCATTGCGCTGCTGCTACGCAGTCTGATAGACTAAGAGATTGCAATGGCGCGAGCTCTCGCAGAGTATTTCGGGAACCTCCTGAGGATTTCGAGCCCCAAGGCGGGAGAAATCGTCGCCATTGAAGATCTCTCAGGTTCTGCGGTCTACTTCTGGCTCGCCTCATTGGTACAGCAGGGCCGAGGCCCGGTTTTCCTGGTTACCGAGAACAACGAGCAGGCGGAAGCGTCGCAGGCTTACTTCCAGAGCGCCATCAAGACACTGGGCATAGAGCTTCCAGAAGGAGCGTCCCTGTTTTATCCCGACTTTGAACCGAGCAGCCTATTCGGGTATGAGCCCCTCTCGGCAGAGCTGAAAGAGCAGATGAGCCGAACCCAGCAAGCTCTGCTTGCGAACACGGCGCGAGTGGTCTTCCTGCCCTACAAAGCTCTCTTCCGCCGCACTCTCGGGCAAGAGCTAGTGCGTGGCTCACGCCTGCACCTTGCGGGCAGCAAAGGAAAACAGGAGGACCACGGAGATGGAGCCCTCTGCGTCATTGAGCTCGAGGAGCTTTGCGAAAGGCTAGTGGATTTCGGCTACGAGTACCACGAGATAGTCGCAGCGAAAGGGCAGTTTGCGCGTCGGGGGGGCATAGTTGATGTTTTTCCATACGGCTCCTACTACCCGGTGCGCCTGGATTTCTTCGGCGACGAGATCGAGGAAATTAGAAGCATTGATCCCATGACCCAGCGCAGTATCCGACCGGTTGACGACGTGGTTATCCTGCCGGCAAGCACGGCGAACCGCGTTTTGCGGCAGCCGTGGGCGCGGAGCAGCCTGGAGGGGCAGTTTGCAGCCTTCGCGCGGGAAATGCGAGGACGGGTTCCCGAAGGAGCACTCTCAACCCTTGTGCGAACGGTTGAAGCAGACATGGCAGCGATCGCGGAGGGACAGTACCCCCCACGAGCAGGTTTCTACGCCGAAGCCGCGGGAATGCGCGACGAGACAGTGGTCAGCTTTGCCTCTGTTCCGCCCATACTGGTGTTCCTTGAACCGGCACTCATTGAAAATGAAGCGCGATCCTACCGCCACTTCTGGGAAGCCCGCATCGCCGAATGGCGCGCTAGCGGGCTCACTTTCACCGATTTCTCCGACTACTATCGCTTCCCGAGAGAGCCGCTTCCTTCCTGGCTCGAGGAAGCTGCTTCCTTCCTGGCTCGAGGAAGCTGCGGCAGTGGCTTCCCAGCTCAACTGGCCGACAGGGGAGTACGCTATCGTGCTCGCGCACTCCTTCAAGGCAGGACAGAGCTCGCCAGGATGGTGTGTTGTCTCCGCAGGACTGGAGAACCTGCAGCCCCGACCCTACTCTACCCGTCGAGTCGCTGATACGGTCAGAGAGTCAGCCGCGCACCACTTCATTGTCAGT
>MVCR01000013.1 GCA_002050035.1 Planctomycetales bacterium 4484_113
GGATCGTCCCTTGACGGCTGCACCAGCTCTCGCAGGGCGACTCCAAGCACCGAGTGCGGAAGCCGCTGACCGTCCACCCGAGCCCGCAGCCCTACCACCGTACTCACCCCGCGCTCCTCCAGCCACGCCAGGTCGGAGTCATCTGCCAGATTGGTGAAGACAATCTTATCCGTGAGCTGAGGCGGAGCGTAACGGTGGAAGTACTCCATCCCGCCGACGATAACCTCCGCCCACCAGAAGTACCAGCGGAATCGCGGCAGCCGTCGGGCGAAGCGACGCGCCGCAGGTCCGAACCACGAAAGAGGTGTGCGCGCTACCGTGCGCGCCAGCGCCGGTGCCCCACTGCGAAAAGCCTGAACAGAAGTGAGCGGTAACCCCAGTCGGAATCCCCACAGCATATCGCCGATGATGAGACGCCGCGTATAGGTCGCCAGCAGCTCGGTTAAACCGTAATGACTCAGACCGCTGAAAATAAGAGTCCGCCGGTCGCGGAAGTTCACTGCCAGGCCGTCTATCGCCTGCTGTGCAAGAATGCGCTCCAGCGTAAGCCGCACGAGATTGCCATCGCTGAAAGCCGGCGAATCCGCAATGCCTGCGAGCGCTTTGCGCAGCGCGCGATGCTGATAAGTGCGCTGAGGCAGGATGATCTGCAGGCTCAATCCCGAAAGGGCAACGCAGTCCTCACTGTGATGCCGCGCGAGCTTCGTCAGTCGCGAGAGATCCTGGGCAAGCGGCACATTGCGCACGGTGAAGGTGCGTCCACCCAGGGTGAACCCGTAAGTGCGGTCGCTGCCCTTTCCCAGGAAGTCCAGGTGCAGAATGCTGGTCAAGCGCAAACCACCTCGAAATGGCGGGGCTTACTTCTCACGGCAAACTGAATACCTGACCAGCCGGTGGAGCCTGAACCACGATGCCGCTTCCCTTCAGCTCCTCCTCCAGTTCCGCCACCTCTCCGCTAAGCACGGGCATAGTTCCGTAGTGAATCGGGATGACCTTCTTCAACCCAACAAGCCTCGCCGCCATAGCCGCCGCCCGTGGATCCATGGTGTAGAAGCCCCCGATGGGAAGAAACCCCACCTCGGGCGCAAACAACTTGCCGATGAACTCCATATCCGCGGTTATCCAGGTGTCGCCCGCGTGATAGAAGCGGAACCCGTCCTCCAGCGTTACGACGAATCCCGCGGGGTCACCGCTGTAGCGGAGCTTGCCCCCATCCACCGCCGCACTGGAATGAGTCGCCGGAACCATCGAGAACTTGAGACCCTTCGCCTCGGCGGTTCCGCCGATGTTCATCCCAACAAGGTCTTCCGCAGCGACACCCTGCTCCTGCAGCATCTGCGCCAGCTCGAAGATAGCCACAATCTTGGGTCGGAACTGCTCATAGATCTTCACAGTATCGCCCAGATGGTCGCTGTGCCCGTGCGTCACCGCGATGACATCGCAGGCTTCGGGGGTCTTCAGTTGTGGCGGGCAGGATGGGTTCTCGGAGAGGAACGGGTCAACGTAAAGCACGGTGCCCTCTCCGGTCACCACCTTGAGAGCCGAATGCCCGCACCAAACAAACGAATTGTCTGCCATAAGCCTCCTCCTGTGAGTTATGCATCTACATAATAGACTACAGGCTCAGGCTTGCTCCAGAGCCGCGAACAGGCCCGCTATCTCGTCTCTTGCCGCTCTCGCCAATGCAGCATCCTCGGCTTCCGTCAGCAAGCGTACCACGTTCTCAGTCCCACTGGGTCGAACGACTATCCGCACCTGGCGGTTGTACTTGCCGGTGAGACGCCTAAGCTGGCGCAGGAACTCCCGATCCTGCTGCCAGCCACGGGGATCCGCCACCCGCAGGCTCACGAGTTCCTGAGGATACGTCGGGATTGCTTTCGCCAGGCTGCCCAGGTCACGCTCGCTTCGGCTCAGCAGACCGCTGAGCAGCAAGCCTACCAGAACGCCATCGCCGGTACACTGTCGATCCCAGCAGATGATGTGACCACTCTGCTCGCCGCCGATATTGATGCCGCGCCGACGCATCTCCGCCAGCACCTGCACATCCCCGACCCCCGTGCGGTACGTGGTCACGCCAAGCTCGCGCAGGTAGCGTTCCACGCCGAGATTGCTCATCTGGGTGAAGACCAGGCGGTGCTCACGCCGATAGCGGGGATCGCCAAGGGTGAGAATCGCCATTATCTTGTCCCCATCCACAATCTCTCCGTCAGCATCAACCGCCAGCACCCGGTCGCCATCTCCGTCGAACGCCAAGCCCCAATCAGCCCCCAGCCGACGCACCGCCCGCTGCAATGCCCCCAGATCGGTGGAGCCGCACCGAACATTCACTTTCCATCCGTCAGCTTTCGCGTGGAGTGGCTTCACGTCATAACCAAACTGGCTGAAGGCTTCGGTTGCCGTAGCCACCGCCGCACCGTATGCGAGGTCGAGCACCACCCGGGCGCCGCTTTTCCCCGATCCCAGCACGCGCCGCAGGTGAGCGCCATAAATCTCACGCGGGTCGTAATTCACCACCTTCCCAAACGCAGCGTGCGGCAGAGGCTCCGGCGAATGCTGAAGCAGGAGCTCAATCTCGCGCTCTGTTCCTTCGCCCACCTTCAGTCCATTGCTGCGGAACACCTTGATGCCGTTATCCTCGATCGGATTGTGCGAGGCGGTTATCACGATTCCGCCGATGGAATCAATCGCGTTCAGCGAAAGCGCCAGCACCGGAGTGGGCAGCATCCCAAGATCAACCACATTTGTACCCGCAGCCAGCAGTCCGCTCGTAACCGCGCTTGCCAGCATGGGGGAAGAAATCCGCGGGTCCCGTGCCATCATCACGGCGGGCGCAGGCACAACCTTCTTGCGATGCCGGAAATAGGGGAGCTTCCGCCCCCGATAGCGCCGCCGCAAGACCTGTCCCACCGCATAGCCCACTCGCAGTGCAAACTCCGGGGTTAGCTCCTCCCCGGCACGACCGCGAATCCCGTCAGTGCCGAAATGCCGCGCCATCAGCCTTCCTCTCCCCCCGTAGGCTCGGGCTGGGAAGCCCCATCTGCGCTGCTCGAAGCGGCGTGAGGTTCAACCGAGAGCTCCACCGTCTGCGGTCGCATCCGCAGACGCAGCACCGAACTGGGCAGCACGACTGTGGGTGTAACTCGATAGACTCCAACACCGAACGTAGCCACGTCCACCACCGCACGTACTGCTGAGCGCTCCTTGGCGCTCAGATCAACCAGATCCTCCGACTCCACAGCGATGAGAGAGGGTCGCACCAGGTAATCGTAATCCGGATTCCGGTTCTCCAGGCTGATTGTAAGATTGAGCACGTTGGCCGCTTCCGACTCCACCTTCCGCAACACCACTCTAACCCGAACGCTCCTCGGCACATCCACCGGCGGAGTGAAAGGGTAGTCCAGCGCCACCGTCACGGTAAAGGACTTCGTGCGCCCGGCAAGATCAATCTCCCCCGTAGAAACCGAACTTATCGAACGGCTGGCAGCCAGTTTCTTGTCCAGCAGGATTTGCGAAGGCTCGATCGTGATTTCGCTTACCGCATAGCCCACTTCCGGCTCGCCCTTCAATACCGGGATGACACGAATGACTTTCGCGTCGGCTACCGGCTTTATCTGGGCGCTGTAATGAACCGTAGACGGAATGACTGTAAGGCTGTCCACGAGCAGGGGTGCGTAATCCTTGTCCCGCACCACCAGCGGGATCGCCTGGACGATGTTGCTGACGCGCCCGTTCAGGTTGATTACTCCCACCACGTGCTCGCTGCGCTGCACCGCCTGCTCAGGTCCGCTGATGGTCACTTCCTTCGGCTCGATCGTTTCATCCGAAAGCAGATACCCAGGAGCAAGACTGCCTTCGTGTGATATCTCAACTTTTAGACGGCGCTCCTGACGCCGCTCCAGACACACCGTCACCGGCGCCACGAAGCCCGCCAGTTTGACGTTGGGCAGCTCCGGCAACTTGGGGTTGAGCGCATAGGTGCCGGGGTTGGTCAAGGACGCCAGATCCAACGTTGCCCGCGGAAGGCTCCGCTTCAGCGAGTTCACTTCTTGCGGAGTGCCCGACACCGTCAGCCTCACATCAGTTGGCACCCGATCCGAAAGCGCCAGCTCCGAAGCCAGGTTCTGCACCACAAGCGGAACGCTTACCGTCGCCTGCACCTGGTAGTTGCCGAAGTAGTAGATATACAGGCTGAACACGACCGCGAGCAGCAGCGATGCTAGTTTGTACTGCCAGTTGTTAAACAGCAACCGCAACATCTCAGCCACTCACCCGTGAAAGATTGGTCGCGAAGTTCGGGTTTTCGTAATAGAGCGCTCGTAGCTGCTCCCGAAACTGTCGGGAGTCCAGATCACGAGCCAGCCGCCCGTTATAGGCAATGGAAGCTTCCCCTCGCTCTTCGCTCACGACGATGACAACACAGTCAGCCTTCTCCGTTATTCCCACCGCCGCTCGATGCCGCGTCCCCAGGTCACGGTCAAGGTCTTCACGCGTGGAGAGTGGAAAGAAGCAGGAGGAATAGAGCACCCGGTCATCACGAATGATCACCGCCCCATCGTGCAACGGATTGTGCGGCTCAAAGATCGCCTTGAGCAAGACATCGCTGACTTGGGCATTCAGCCACGTCCCAGGCACCATCAAGTCGGTGGGTACCTCTTCCTTTTCAATAGCGATGAGAGCGCCATGGAAGCGCGATGCCAGGGCTTCCACCGCCGAAATCACAGCCTCGAAAGTGCTGCTGCCTCTGCTTTCCGCCGGTTCTCCAGTAGCCGTCGGAACTAAGGCTGAAAGAAGCCGGTGAGTGCGCCCGGCGCGTTCGAGAAACCGGCGGATTTCCGGCACAAAGATGACAATAATTGCTAGCGGGCCGATGTAAAGCACCACTTCGAAGATCCGCACGATAGCCATCAAATGGAGAAGCCGCGCCAGCGCATAGAGCAGCAGCAGCACGAATATGCCTTGAATGAGCACCTGCGGCTTGGTCCCCCGCACCCCAATGAGCAGGTAGTAGAACATGGCTGCAAGCACCAGCACCTCCAGCGCCTGCGGCCAGTAGGATTGGATGAGATTCAGCATGCTTGTCAGCATCGCTCAGGCAAGTATCTTAGCACAGGAAGCGACAGACCGCCTCTAGCTGTGGGGCGATCGCCGCCGACGCAGTTGCGGTCATCACAGGCGCCGCCCGAACGCGAAATGAGAACGATAGTAGCGTTCATCGAGAGAAGAGTAACCCACGCGCCCTAGGGCGGACGATGCATGCAGGAAGCGCCCGCCGCCCACGTAAATCCCGACGTGGGAAAGGAACCCCGGGTCCTTGCGGTCACGGAAGAACACGAGATCACCCGCTCGGAGATCCTCCCGGGCGACCATCGAGCCAATCTCAGCCTGCAGGCTCGCGCGGCGCGGCAGTTCCAGACCCTGAGCCGCTGCCGCCAGCTTGGTGAGCCCGGAACAGTCTATACCTGCCTTGCCGTTTCCCCCAAGCGCATAGCGCATACCCAGGTATTTCTGAGCGCTGCGAATAAGCATAGTCCCGCTCAGTCGCGGTGAATAGTCCCAGTTCGGCGAGTAGTTCGTCGGATAGCGCTTCCCCCGCGCCCAGCCATCATATGCCCGCTCCCGCCCGGAGCCGCGAGACGGACTGCGATCCCATTCTGGATATGGGACGTTCGCAATGCCCAGATGCATAAGTTCGTCTCGCAAATAACGCGGACGGCTCGGTTTAGCGCTTCGCTCGACGAACTCCGCCGCATACTGATCGAGAAAGAGAAATGACTCCGTCTCCTCGTCACGCACCAGGAAGAAAGTCTTCACCCGCTGAACCACCAGAAACTCGTCGTCCAGCTTCGCAGTGCGTACGACGCGGCTATAGTAAGAGGGCGCCTGCAGCAGCTTCGCGGAAGTACTGATTACGCGCACCCACTTCTTCACCGGGCTGGCTGGAGCGGACTCCTTGCTGGCAGATTCACCGTCAGGCTTCCCCCACGCCATCATCGGCAGCAGAAGCACCCCCGCCGCCAGTACTACCAGCGCCCTAATCCAACTGCGCCAGGTCAAACGCATGGGAAACTCACCGCTTGCTGAACTGGAAGCGCTTGCGCGCCCGCTTCCGCCCATACTTCTTGCGCTCCTTTACCCGCGGGTCGCGTCTCAACAGACCCTCCTTCTTCAGAAGCGTCCGCTTGTCGGGATGGAGATGCTCCAGGTAGCGAGCGACACCCAGGCAAACCGCATCCGCCTGCCCGCTCGATCCACCGCCTCTCACATTGGCACGGACATCGTACCTTTCTAGCATCTGCAGCACCTTCAGCGGCTCCACCACCCGAAGCTGTGCGTTCACCGTCTTGAAGTAATCATCCAGCGGCCGGCCGTTGATGATGATATTGCCGCTTCCCGAACTCAGAATCACGCGAGCCACCGCCTCCTTCCGACGACCCACCGCGATGAACTGTCTTTCTTCTTCCATAATCCTCTAAATACGACCCCACATCTGGTGTAATTGTTCGCGGGTAAGCTTGACCGGCTGCTGCGCCTTATGAGGATGGCGCGGCCCCGCATAGACCTTTAGCTTAGTGATAAGACGGTCGCCCAGCTTGTTGCGCGGCAGCATTCCGCGGACACTGTCCTTGATTGTCTGCGCCGGCTTCCGCGCCAGCTTGCGGGCGAATGTCTCGACGCGCAGCCCGCCAGGATACCCGCTGTGGCGATAGTAGAGCTTCTTGCTCTCCTTGCCGGCGGTCAGGCGGATCTTGTCGGCGTTCACAACAACAACGAAGGCTCCGGTATCCTGCCCCGGCGTATAGGTGGGCTTGTGCTTCCCCAGCAGCAGCCGGGCAATGTGCGAGCAGAGCCGACCGAGCACCTCGCCCTCGGCGTCAACCTCGTACCACTCGCGATCCACCCTTAACCGCGTGAAGTAACTTGTTTTCTGCGCCATGTTATCCATCATCGGTTCTTCGCCGGTTTTGCTGCGCTCGAATCCCCGGCCACGGTTTCAGATTCCACCTCAGCGGGTGCTTCGCGGCGCCCCGCTCCAAAGCGATCGGCAAATCCCTCGCTGAAAAAGTGCTCCGGATAATGCACCCCGGTCAGGGTCAACCCGCGGCTCGGCATATTCGTGAACCGCCGCATCGCGGTGTCCCCGCCAAGCGCCTGCCCTATTTCATCCAGCCACCGATGTCCGCTTCCAACATCCACCAACGCACCCACAAGGAAGCAGACCATCCGACGGAGGAAACGATCAGCCCTGAACTCAGCGCGCAGAAGTTTACCATAGCTCTTCAGCCGTATCTCGGACAGGTTGCACTTTGGATCCTCAATCTTGGAGGATGCCAGTGCAAATGCGCTGAAATCGTGCCGTCCCCGTAGCATCATCGCTCCGAGTCGCATACTGGCAAGGTCAAGCGTTCCCGGCCAGTGCGCCGCGAACCGTCGGTAGCGGATATCTTCACGCTTTCCCTGCCAGATACGGTAGACATAGTCCCGCCGCACCGCCAGATAGCGCGGATGGAACTTCGCCGGCACCTCCCGCGCACTCACTACAACCAGATCAGATGGCATCCGGTCGTTCAGCGCATCGAGGAACTGCGACAGCGGCATCGGCATGCCCTCAGCCTTGAACGCGCACACGTTGTGCGTTGCATGAACTCCACGATCGGTGCGCGACGCGAAGAGCAGCCGTGGCTTCCGACCGAGGATTTGCCCAATCGCTTCTGTCAAAGTGCCCTGCACCGTGCGAACTGACGGTTGCACCTGGGAACCGTAGAACTCGGTTCCATCGTACTGCACCACCAGCATTACATTCCGCACTGGCGCAATCAAGCTCCTACTATCACTCCTCTGCAGCTTCCGCTTCTCGCAGAGAAGGATGACCTGGAATATACAGGCGCGCAATGATCGAGCCATCACCACGCCGTCGCCGCACCCGCACCAGCTTGGTATATCCGCAGTTCCGCGCGGGCAGAGATGGGACAACCTTCTCGCGCAGTGCTTTGAAGGCGCGCTTACCCCAGATCACACGGGCGACCAGCCTCAGGTCATGCAGCCGACCCCTACGGGCTCGCACGAGCAGTTTCTCTGCCATAGTCTGAGCAGACTTCGCCCTGGCGAGTGTCGTCTCCACATGACCCTCAATAAAGAGCGCGCTAACCAGGCCACGTACAAGCGCCATTCGCTGGTCCGTCGGACGCCCCAGTTTGCCCCGGCTGCGGAGGTGACGCATCGCCTACTCCTCCTTCTCCGCCAGGAACAGACCCAGCTCCGCCAGCTTGTCCACAATGTCCACGAGGCTCTTCTCGCCGAAGTTCTGTATCTTCATCAGCCGCTCAGCGGTACACTTGGTCAGCTCTTCCACTGTTTTTATCTTCGCCGCACGCAGGCAGTTCTCCGCTCGCGCAGAAAGCCCCAAATCCTCAATCCGCATGGCCAGCTTCCGCTGCAGTTCCTCGTCCACTTCGGGTTCCTCTTCAATGCCGAGAAAGCGGTTCTGCTCCTCCCGAACCCAGGAATAGTAAGAGTCGAGCTGGCTCGCAGCCTGCGCCATGACTTCATCCGGCGTAACGGTGCCGTTAGTCTCGATAGTGAGAATCAGGCGTTCGAAGTCGGTCTCCTTGCCCACACGGGTGTTCTCCACGGCAAACCCCACCCGCCTCACCGGGCTGAAGTTCGCATCCAGGGCAATCTCGCCGATAGGAGCTTCTTTGTGCTTGAGGTCAGCCGCGAGTTGGAAACCGACACCACGCCCCACAATACAGCTCATCTCCAGCGTGCGCTTGGAATCGGTGATCTCGCAGATGTAGCTTTCTTCCGGGTGTATGATTTCGACCTCAGGGTTCTCTGCGAAATCAGCTGCTGTGACCCTCCTAGTGCCGGTGACCTTCAGGCTTAGAGTGGCCTCCCTCACCGAACCCACCAGCTTCACCTGCACCCGCCGCAGATTGAAGATGAGCTCGGTGGTATCCTCGAGAATCCCCGCCAGGGCCGCAAACTCATGCGGCACGCCCGCAATCATCACGTGAGTGATTGCGCATCCGGGAATGGACGACAGCAACACGCGGCGGAGGCTGTTGCCCAGAGTCGAACCGTAGCCGCGGGGAAGCGGCTCGATGATAAGGCGAGCCCTACGCTTTTCAACCAGCTCATCCCGCTGCATGCTGAGGAGACCGAAGTAGGGATTTGCCTCTTTAATGACTTTTGACTCGAGCATGACTCTTGGTCCTTTGCTGGCGATTTACACGCGGTTCGAGTAATACTCGACCACCAGCAACTGATTGAAATTCTCCTCCATTTCATCAGCCGTGGGCATACGCTTGACGTCAATCCTCAGCCGCTCGACATCCAGCCCCAGCCAGAAATCGGAGGGCAACTCATCGATGCCCTCCTCTTTGAGAATCTGATAGTACTTCCGATTCCGCCGCTCGGGCTTCACCTCCACCACATCACCCGCTCGCACGAGGAATGATGGACGGTCCACCACCCGGCCGTTGAGCCAGAAATGGCGATGCGCCACCAGCTGTCGCGCCTGACGACGGGAATCCGCCAGTCCAGCGCGAAAGACAACATTGTCCAGGCGTCGTTCCAGCAGCCTTACCAACTCCTCACCGGTAACGCCGGGGGTGCGCTTTGCCCTGACGAAGTAGCGACGGAACTGCCGCTCACCTACGCCGAAGATGTTGCGCACCATCTGCTTCTCAATCAGATGCAGCGCGTAGTCAGTAGGCTTGCGGCGACGGCGACGAGGACCTGGCGGGAAGTTGCGAAGCTCCATTGCGCAGCGCCCGCTCAAACAGCGCTTGCCCTTGAGATAGAGCTTCATCTTCGCCGCTCGGCATTTTCTGCATTTTGCTCCGGTGTATTGTCCCATAGTTGTGAGTCGCCTCAGCTCACGACTACACGCGCCGACGACGACGTGGTCGGCAGCCGTTGTGTGGCACCGCGGTCACATCCTTAATCAGCCTTATGCGCAGGCCGTGACTGTTGATTGTCCTGACAGCCGCCTCTTTGCCCGACCCAGGACCCCGTGTGTAGATGCGCACTTCCCGCATACCAACCTCTCTCGCCTGGCGGCACGCCTCTTCCGCCGCCATCTGTGCAGCGTACGCGGTGCCCTTCTTGGTACCCTTGAATCCCCGGGTCCCGCAGGAGGACCATCCGATGACGTTCCCGTCCGAATCCGTTACCGTCACGATCGTATTATTGAACGTTGACTTTATGTAGATGTGCCCCTCAGGCACGTTGCGCTTGGTTCGCCTACGACCTCGTCCACGCGGTTTGCCCTTCGCCAATCCCGTTCCTCCAGATTACTTCTTACCAGGTCGCCGCTTGCCCGCAATCGCCTGCCGCCGCGGCCCCTTGCGAGTGCGAGCGTTGGTATGGGTTCGCTGACCGCGCACCGGCAATCCCTTGCGATGCCGGATCCCGCGCCAGCACTTTATCTCCATCAGACGCTTTATGTTCATCGTCACCTGCCGCCGCAGCTCCCCTTCAGTGGGAATGCCCAGCGAGGTGATTGCATCTCGAACCGCCACCACTTCATCGCTCGTCAGCTCGCCGGCTTTCTTCCCTGCATCTACTTCTGCCGTTTCGAGGATGCGGCGAGCTGTGGTGCGGCTGATGCCATAGATGTAAGTGAGTGCAATCTCCACCCGTTTACTATCCGGTATGTTTACGCCTATGATACGCATTCTATATTGTCTTCCATCGCACTACCAGGAAGCCGGTAGCACCGTCATCCCTGGCGTTGCTTATGCCGAGGATTCACGCAGATAACGTAAACGATGCCGCGCCGCCGCAAAATGCGGCACTTCGGACACATCTTCTTCACCGACGAGCGAACTTTCATTTCACGGCTTCCGCGTATCGTGACGATAGCGATAAGTAATCCTTCCGCGGGTCAGGTCGTAGGGCGAAAGCTCCACCTTCACCCTGTCTCCCAGGAGGATTCTTATAAAGTGAATCCTTATTTTACCACTTATGTGCGCCAAAATGCAATGCCCCCCCTTAATCTCCACGCGAAACATGCCATTCGGCAGTGCTTCCACCACCGTACCTTCGACCTCAATAACGTCTTCTTTCGGCAACCGCCTCCTCTCCCTCCTTCAAATACGCTTCAGTGCTTCCGCCCCGTCGTCCCGACGTGTCAGCACCACCGGATGACCGTGCACGATGGCGACAGTATCCTCGAAGTGCGCCACCGTAGAGCCATCCACGGTTGCATAAGTCCAGCCGTCTTCGCCTAGGAGGATCTCCTCACAGGAAAGACTCGCCATCGGCTCCAGCGCCAGCACGAGACCATTCACCAGCCGAAATACACCACCCTCCGGAACTGGGTAGTTGTGCACCACCGGCGGCTCATGCAGGGAAAAGCCAACTCCATGTCCCGTTAGATCACGAATCACCTTAAACCCCGCAGACCGGATCCGCTCGGAAATGGCACTCGATACCCTATTGAGTAGGTTCCCGGTCCGCATCCGGCTGATCCCGTCATCGAGCGCCATCTGGGTGGCCTCCAGCAGACGCAGCACTTCCGCCGGAACCTCGCCGCCACCTACAATCACCGTGCGCGCAGCATCGCTCACATACCCGTCGAGCACTACGCCGGTGTCCAGTTTCAGCACATCTCCTTGCTCCAGAATACGGTCTTCACGGGGAATCCCGTGAACGATCTCCTGGTTGACCGAAGCGCAAATGGACGCCGGAAAACCGTTATAGCCCTTGAACGCCGGTTGCGCGCCGTGAGCGGCGATGAACTCCTCGGCGAACCGGTTCAACTCGCCGGTAGTCACGCCTGGCTCCGCGCGTCGGGACAGCTCGGCGAGTAGCTCCGCCGTGACCTGCCCGGAGCGATAGATGCCTCTGATATCATCCCGATTCTTCAATCTCAGGTTCTTAGTCATTAGTCATTTAGACCCAGCACTTCCTTGAGCCGATGCTCCACGCCAGTGGCGTCATCGGATGCATCCACCACCCGCAGCAAACCGCACTCGCGGTAGCGTTCTACCACCGGCTCGGTCTGCTGTCGATACACGCGCACGCGCTTCAAGAGCACCGGTTCCGTATCATCCTCGCGACGAGACAGCCGCACGCCACAATTATCGCACCGCTCGTCCTCACGCGGAGGATTAGTCCTCAGATTGTAAACGGCACCGCACTCGGGGCAGAAGCGCCGGTAGATAATGCGCGTCCTGATTTCGTCTTCGCCGAGCTGAAAGAGAACTACCGCATCCACATTTCGCTGCAGCACTTCATCGATGAGCTCTGCCTGATCCAGCGAACGGGGAAAACCGTCAAGAAGAACATTGTCCTCAGCGTGATCGCGGAAGAACTTCTCCACGAGATCTCGGATGAGCGGCAAGGGAACCAGCTTCCCCTCGCTGGTGTAGGAGACAATCTCCTCCGCCGTTTCCCCACCAGCGGCGATTTCCGCACGCAGCATCGAGCCCATATCAAAGTGCACCCAACCTTCCCTTTCAGCCAACCGCGCCGCCTGCGTACCCTTGCCACATCCTGGAGGTCCCAGAAAGATGAACGTTAGAGCCATCCTATCTGGTGAATCCCGAATAGTGCCTCATTACCATGTGAGCCTGCAACTGCTGGACTGTATCCAGAGCCACACCAACCACAATCAGAAGGCTCGTGCCGCCGATGTAGAACACCGTAACATTGACCCTTGAGATCTCGAAGACCAGACTGTTGACTATGATGGGAAGGATTGCCACCGTGGACAGAAAAACGGCCCCGAAGAAGGTTACGCGGTGCAGTACTTTATCGAGGAAATCGAAAGTCGGCTTCCCTGGACGGATGCCTGGAATGAAACCACCGTTCTTGCGCAGGTTATCCGCGATATCTTTGGTGTTGAAAGTGATCGCTGTATATACGAAGGTGAAGACGAAGGTAAGCGTCCAGTTAACGAGCGGATACCAGAAGCTGTTCCGGAAGCTGCCCCAGAACATCTGTGCCGTCGTTGCTTGAGGAAAAAAGCCCAGGATGGTCGTCGGTATGATGAGCACCGAGACAGCGAAGATGATGGGGATAACTCCCGCCAGCGCGACCTTAATGGGCAGGAAGGTGCTCTGCCCTCCGTATATCTTCCGCCCCACTTGCCGCCGCGCATATTGAATCGGTATCTTCCTCACCGCGAGTTGAATGAACACGATGCCGGTCACGATCACCACCAGGAAGACTCCGAACAGCAGAATCGCGGCTAAGCGCGCGCTTTCGAACCGCGCCTGCTGTAACTCCTGCGCCAGCATTTGGGGAACACGAGCCACGATGCCGATAAAGATGATGAGCGAGATTCCGTTACCGATACCCTTCTCGGTGATTTCGTCACCCAGCCACATCAAGAAGCAGGTGCCCGCAACCACCACCAGAAGAGCTGTCAGCGGCGCAACCACGCTCATCGGGAACGCATAGTCGGGAGAGATGAAACTCCCGCCGTGAATCGCGAAGATGAGACCGAAGCCCTGCAGGAACGCGAATATGATGGCGAGGTAACGCGTGATCTTGCTGATGCGCTTTCGCCCCTCCTCACCTTCCTGCTGAATCTCCTTCAGCTTCGGCTCCACGGCAACCAGGATCTGCATGAGAATGGACGCGTTGATGTACGGCATCACGCCAAGGGCGAGTACAGAGAACTTGCGCATGGCGCCACCGGTGAAGAGGTTGAGCAACCCGAAGAGACCGCCCCCTCCAGCCCCCGTTGCGCCGAAGAACTGAGCAATCAGGCTCGAAGAAATCCCCGGCGTC
This sequence comes from Planctomycetales bacterium 4484_113, assembly GCA_002050035.1. Taxonomy (GTDB): domain Bacteria; phylum 4484-113; class 4484-113; order 4484-113; family 4484-113; genus 4484-113. Next base: position 13,744 of record MVCR01000013.1, read on the forward strand.
GGAATGTGCGCACCCACCACGAAGATGAGTAAGGCGAAGATGAGGAACTTCAAGCGCCTCTGGATGTCCGGAATGCTCCACGCCTGCAGAATGTTCAGCGGAGTGCTCACAGCGGTATTACCTCACAGCTTCCGCCCGCGGACTCAATCTTCGCTCGCGCCGATGCAGAAAAGGCATGAGCCGCGAAATGCGCCTTAACCTTGATTTCGCCGCGACCAAGAATCTTCACCGGAAGCAGCCGTCGGGGCAGCAATCCCCGCATGCTCAGATAAGCCAGATCCACCGTTGCGCCTTCTTCAATCTCACCCAGATCGCCCAGGTTCACCGGATGAAACACTCGCTTCCGATGGTGGGTGAAGCCATCGTACTTCGGGAACTGCCGGATCACGGACATACGACCGCCCTCAAAGCGCGGAGGCACATTGCCTCCCGACCGAGAGTGCTGCCCCTTCATTCCGCGTCCGCCGGTCTTTCCCTGCCCGGCCGAGATTCCCCGACCGCGCCTTCGGCGACTACGGCTCCCCGGTACTTCTGTTAACTCAATCGGCATGCTTATTCTCCAGCACCATCCCGCTCCGCGCCCGAAGCCGCGGGCGCACTCGCCTCGGAAGAGGACTCATCGTCCGGAGCCTTGGCGACCACTGACGGTGCATCCACATCGGGTGGAGCCGCCGGCTCAACCGCAGCCGAACCACCGGTCGTTACCGACGCCGGATGCGCTTCTTCACCGCTTGCCGTCTGTAGCTCCACCTCGGAGCCGGCAACCGCCTTTGCCTTCGCCAGAGCTGAGGCGCGCGGGCTCTCCGCTTGCGCGCGCTCCCGCCAGCGTTTGAAGTTCCGCCGCCGGTCAACGAGCTCCTTCGGGTCGCGGATTGACTTCAGAGCTTCAAAGGTGGCGCGGGCACAGTTCACCTGGTTGTTAGAGCCAAAGAACTTCGCGGTGCAATCGCTGATTCCCGCCAGTGCCAGCAGCGCTCGCGCCGGGCCGCCCGCAGTGATCCCGCTTCCTTCACGCGCCGGCGTCAGCAGCACGGTTGACGAACAGTAGTGCTGCAGAAGCCTGTAAGGAATGGTAGTGCCCTTCCGCTGCACCTTAATGGCATTCTTGCGGGCAAGTTCCTCGCCCTTGTGAATGGCCTCCACCACTTCGGGCGCCTTTCCCAGTCCGAGGCCTACGGTTCCGTCCTTATCGCCCGCCACCACTAGAGCGGTGAAGCGAAAGCGGCGCCCGCCCTTCATAACCTTCGCCACACGATTCACGAAGATTACGGTGGTCTCAATCCCGCCTTCTTCCGCCGTTTCCTCTTTTCTTCGGTAGTAGCCCATAAACCTCCCGCTCAGAACTTAAGGCCAGCCTCCCGCGCCGCTTCCGCGAGGGCGCGCGTCCTGCCGTGATACTTGTGCCCGCCCCGGTCGAAAACGACTTCTGCGATCCCCTTCTCCACCGCGAGCCGCGCGAGCTCACGACCCACCAGTGCCGCCCGCTCGGTCGGAGACCCCTTCTGCGCTCTTAGCTCGGGCATTAGAGTGGATGCTGCCACCAGGGTGTGGCCATTGATATCGTCGATAATCTGCGCATAAATGTGGCGCGAGCTTCTGAACACCGCCAGGCGAGGTCGCTCCCGGGTGCCCCTGATCTGCCTGCGCACACGCCGGTGACGCACCACCCGCAGCAACTGTCGATTCACCTGCTTTGCCATCAGGCAAGTCTCCTAGCCGGTCTTGCCGGCCTTCCGCCGCACGTATTCATCCGCATACCGAATCCCCTTGCCCTTGTAAGGTTCCGGCGGATACACCCGCCGAACCTGGTCAGCCCAATGACCCACTTTCCCCTTATCGATGCCCGAGATGGCGATGATACTCGTGGGCAACTGGTCCCGCGTAGTCGTTCCCACCACTTTCACCTCAATATCTGGCGGGAACTCAATCTCAACATCGTGGGAGAAGCCCAGCTTCATACTGAGCTTCCTCCCGGTCACATTCACCCGGTAGCCGGTGCCGCGCACCTCCAGTCGTTTCTCAAACCCCTGCGAAACACCCATAACCATATTGTTCGCTAGCGCTCGCATCAGACCGTGCTGGGCCCGCACCGCCGGACGATCGCTCTTCCGGCGGAAGCTCAAGACGTTATCCGTGATATCCACCGAGATTCCCGACGAAACGGTGAGGGAAAGCTCGCCCCTCGGCCCCTTGACGCTCAGCGTCGGGCCATCAAGAGAGACTCGGACTCCCGGTGGAATAGCAATAGGTTGTCTGCCGATCCGAGACATGCTACCAGACCTCCACCAGGACTTCGCCGCCGATACCACGCCGACGAGCCTCGATATCTGTTATCACTCCCTGCGAAGTCGAGACGATGCGCACGCCGCTTCCTCCGCGCACTGGCGGAAGTTCCTTGTGCCCTCGGTAAACCCGCAGGCCCGGTTTGCTCACCCGTCCAATGTGCGAAAGTGGAGAGTCGCGCCGCAGCTCATCGAAATACCTCAGGTGAACTCGCAGCCACTTGCGACGGAAGCGGCGCTTCCCCGGCTGGTTCGTCACCTCCACCCGCTCGATGAATCCTTCGCGCCCCAGGAGCCGGGCAATTGACTCGTTCATCCGCGAATGAGGAAATGTCACCTCCGTGCGCCCCGCGCGCACGCCGTTCCGCAGTACGGTAATGAAATCAGCTATTGGATCGGTTCGTGACAATTCGCCTCCTACCAGCTGCTTTTCGTTATCCCCGGCAGATAGCCGCGCAATGCGTACTGCCGGAAGCAGATGCGACATATATTGAACTGACGGTAGTACCCGCGCGGACGCCCGCAAATAGCGCAGCGATTCCGGTGCCGCACCGCGTACTTGTATGGTCTCTGATTCCGCAGGATCTTTGATTTCTTAGCCACGCGCGATCAATCAACCTCCTTAGATACCTTGTAGTCGCGGAACGGCATCCCCAGCCGATACAGCAGGTCCGCCGCCATCGCGTCGTCCTCCGCACTGGTAACAATTACGACTCCCAGACCTTTAATCTGCTCAATCTCGTCGAAGATAATCTCCGGAAAGATAAGCTGGTCACGGAATCCGAGGCTGTAGTTGCCCCTTCCGTCAAACCCGCGAACGCTAACGCCCTGGAAATCCCGCACTCGCGGAAGCGTGAGATTCATCATCTTGTCAAGGAAGTGCCACATTCGCTCCCCACGAAGCGTAAGCGTTGCGCCCACCGCCTGCCCTTCTCTGAGCTTGAAGTTGCTGATGGACTTCTTTGCCCGCGTGATCACCGGTTTCTGGCCCGAGAGCACGGTGAGGGTGCGCACAGCGCTTTCCAGCGCCTTCGCATTGTCCTTGGCTTCGCCCACTCCCACATTGAGTTTTATCTTCACAATAGTCGGAACCTGCATCGGATTGCGCAGACCGCGCTCCTTCATCAGCGCGGGACGCACTTCCTTCTCATATCGCTCCTGCAATCTGGATTTCAGCGTCGCCATACCGTTAACTCCGCGAGTCCATAATTTCGCCGCTGCGCTTCGCGTATCGCATCCACTTGCCGTGCACCTGCTTCCGCCCAACCCTCGTGGGCTCATTCTTGGTTTTGTCCACCACCATTACATTCGACATATCCAGCGGCATAGGCTTGTCGATGATGCTGCCCTGCGGCGTTTCCTGAGTGGGACGCTGGTGCTTGCGCGCGATGTTGATGTTTTCCACCACCACTTTTCCCTTCTTGGTCAGCACCTTGATCACCTTGCCAGTGCGTCCGCGGTCTTTTCCCGCGAGAACCATTACCGTATCGCCTTTTCTTATCCTAGATACCGACATCTACAGCACCTCCGGAGCCAGCGAGACAATCTTCATGTATCCTCGCTCGCGCAGCTCTCGAGCCACCGGGCCGAAAACGCGCGTTCCGGCAGGATTGCGGGTTTCCGGATCGATGATCACACAGGCGTTGCCATCGAAACGAACGCAGCTGCCATCGCGCCGCCGCACCGCCGCGCGGGTGCGCACAATCACCGCCTTCACTATCTGCCCCTTCTTCACCTGACCGTGCGGCGAAGCCACCTTCACCGTGCCAACAATGAGATCACCGACCGAGGCGCAGCGTGAACCGCTCCGCCCCAGCACATTGATGCACAGGAGCTCCTTGCCGCCTGTGTTATCGGCGATGATCAGGCGTGACTCGGGTCTAATCATCCCGCCGCGACCTCCTCATCCTGGTCCCGGCGAGGTTCCCCTACCGCTCCTTGCGCGCACGCAGCATCTCTTCAACCCCTGCCTCAGGTTTCAGCTCCACCTCAGGTCCCACGCCGCGGGCAACGACATCGACCAGCTCCCAGCGCTTTCGCTTGCTCACCGGCGCGCACTCGATGATGCGGACGGTATCGCCCACCACAGCCTGCTCCCTGGCATCATGAGCCATGAATTTCTTGCGCACCCGAATGTACTTCTTGTATCGCGGATGCTGCTTGAGCCGTTCGACCTCAACCACGATGGTATTCGCCATCGACGTGGATACAACGCGTCCGATTTTCACTCTCCGTGGCATCAGTCCTCCAGCTCCTGCTCGCGAGCAAGGGTGAGCAGACGTGCGATGTCGCGTCGCACCTGACGCACTCGCGAGTATTTTTCCAGCTTGCCGGTCATCTTCTGGAACCTCAACTCGTAAAGTTCCCGGCGCAGATCGCGCAGCCGCTTGGTTCGTTCCGCCTCCGACAGTTTGCGCAGTTCGTCTATATGTTCAGGCACACCAAGACCTCACACGAGAGAACGCTCAACAATACGGCATTTCATCGGCAGCTTATGCACCGCCCGTGTAAGCGCGGTTCGCGCAGTCTCTGCCGAAGGCGCGGAAACCTCGAAAATAATCCGCCCCGGTCGCACGACGGCGACAAACCCTTCTGGGCTTCCTTTACCGCTACCCATGCGGGTCTCAGCGGGCTTCTTCGTGAACGGCTTGTCGGGGAAGATACGAATCCAGACCTTGCCCGCCTTCTTAAGCACACGGTTAATAGCGATACGCGCGGACTCAATCTGGTTAGCGGTCACCCACGCCGGTTCCAGAGCCTTGAGACCGAACTCGCCGAAGTGCACCGAAGAGCCCCGCAGGCTCCGACCCTTCATGCGACCACGCATTACCTTGCGATGTTTGACACGACTGGGTACCAGCATTAGCTCTCTCCCACCCCGGGTTCACCCATAGTCCGTTCGGGAACCACTTCACCCGTATAGATCCATGCCTTCACGCCGATAGAACCATAGACGGTACGCGCCACATCGCAGGCGTAATCGATCTTCGCCCGGATGGTATGGAGCGGTATCCTGCCGCGCCGGTACCACTCGGTGCGCGACATCTCGGCACCGTTAAGCCGACCGGCAACCATCAGCTTCACGCCCTGCGCGCCCGCCTGCAAGCAACGCTTCAACTGCTGCTTGAGCGCCCGGCGGAAGTTGATGCGCTTCTCCAGTTGCGCAATGATGTTATTGACGACAACAGGAGCCGACAGGTCTGGATGCGGCTCCTCGTAGAAATCAAGGTGCACCTCGCCCACCGACGGCGCAAGGCGTTCTATCCTGCGGCGCAGTTGCTCCCGTCGCGAGCCACCCCGACCAACAGCAATGCCCACACGCACACAGTAGACGTTCACGATCAGCCGCCCGACATAGCGCCTGATCTCCACGCGCGAAACCTGAGCGCTGCGCAGCTCCTGCTCAAGCAACCTCCTGATCTTCAGATCCTCCACCAGGCGCGGCCCATACTGTTTCTCATCCGCGTACCAAATCGCGTCCCACGTGGTAGTCTGCTTGAGTCTAAATCCTTTTGGATGTGTTTTTTGGCCCAATACTACTCTCCTCCTTTCTTCCGCATCGGCCGGGTCGTAGCGCTGCGGTGACGGTCGCTGGGAGCGGAAGGCTTCTTTCGCTCCCGCTCGGGGCGAAAACGGAATTTCCGACCCTTCTTCGCCTTCGCCGCGGCTTTGCCCGCTGTCGCAGGACCCTCCTTGCCGCCCGCAGGGGCTGGACCCGCCTTGCGAGCACCTACCCGCCGTCGCCTGCGGGGAGCCGGTTCCTCTTCCGATGCCCTCGCCGTCGCGATTCGCAGTTCAGGGCGCAGGTCAAGTTCAATCTTCACATGTGAAGTCCGCTTCAAGATCCGATACGCCCGCCCCCGCGCTCGCGGCCGTATCCTCTTGTAGCTGGGACCGCCGTCAACCTGCACGTGGCTGACAATCATCAGCTCGGGGTCCATCTCCAGGTTGTTCTCTCCGTTCGCCACTGCCGAATCCAGCAGCCGCAGCAGCTCGCGGCACGTGGGACTCGGTTGGAAGCGCAGCAGAGCACGCGCCTGCTCGATGCTCTGCCCCTGGATGAGCTGCGTGTATCGCCTCACCTTGAAGGGCGATATGCGGAGGAACTTGACGCGAGCACTTGCGCTCATGGTTTAGCTCCCAGACGTGCCTTCTTCTCGTCACGACGATGGCTGCGGAAAGTCCGTGTGGGCGCGAACTCGCCAAGCTTGTGACCCACTAGGTCCTCGGTAACAAACACCGGAACAAATCGCTTCCCGTTGTGAACCTCGAAGTTGTGCCCGATGAAATCCGGCACAATGGTGGATGCACGCGACCAGGTGCGGATGACCCGCTTCTCGCCGGTCTCGTTCATCTGCTGCACCTTCTGCAGCAGTTTCGCCTCTACGTAGGGACCCTTTTTAGTCGAGCGACTCATTGTCTATCGGTCGTCCTCATAATCACTTTTTCCTGCGGTCCTTGACCAAGTATTTGCGGGATTTCGACTTCACGCGGGTGCGGAATCCTTTCGCCGGAATCCCAGTGCGGCTGCAAGGAGGTCGACCGGTCTTCGACTTTCCTTCTCCACCACCCATCGGATGATCCACCGGGTTGAGATGCGTTGGGCGGGGTCGCGGACGTCTCCCGCGATGCCGAGTCGCCCCCGCCTTCCCCAGCTTCACATTCTCATGATCCAGATTCCCCAACCTGCCGATAGTGGCATAGCATTCACCCGGCAGATAGCGCACCTCGCCAGAGGGCAACCGCACTATAACCCGCCGCCCTTCTTTCGCCATTAGCTGGGCGAAGGTGCCGGCAGCCCGCACCAGCTTTCCCCGTGCACCCGGATGCACCTCGATGTTGTGGATGAGGCTGCCATCCGGTATCTTAATCATTGGCAACGCATTGCCTCTCTTGATAGGCGCATCCACCCCCGCTTCCACCATATCACCAACCTTCAAGCCGTCCGGTGCCAGGATATAGGAAAGCTTGCCCGTCCCCTCATATCGCACCAGCGCGACGAAAGCGCTGCGATTCGGGTCGTACTGTAGCGCGGTTACTTCCGCCAGCCCTTGCTCCCGCCGATAGAAGTCCACCAGCCGGTACTTCTGGCGACTGCCGCCACCGCGACGCGGCGCCGTGATGCGTCCCTGAGCATTGCGTCCGCCTCTTTTCCTCTTGGCGGCAACCAGCGACTTCGGCACCGGGCCGCCGGTGAGTTGCGAGTAATCGGCCTTCAGCACTCCCCGGCGGGACGGCGTATACGGCTTGGATTTCTTCAGTGCCACTGGTTATACCGCCTCTGTGATCTCCGGGATGCTCTGCCCAGCAGCGAGAGTCACAATCGCCTTGCGCCGGCGCGGGGTGCGGAAGCGATGCATTCGCCACATCTTCGGCTTACCCGGCAGATTTATAATATTCACCTTCACCACTTCCACCCCGTAGAGCTCGCGCACCGCTCGCCTGACATCGGCTTTCGTCGCGTTCGGACTGACCACGAACACGTAACGACCTTGAGCGGCGATATCCATCGACTTTTCGCTCACAACCGGATGGATCAGCACATCAGTGGGATGCCATTCACTCATCTTCACCACCGCCTTCTGTTTCCACCGGCTGTGCGGCTTCCTCATCAATCGCCGCTTCCACCTCCACCTCCACATCAGTCTCGACCGCCGTTTCCTCCTCTACCGATGGAGCGATCTCCTTGTTCCGTCCGCCAAGGAAAGCGCGAAACTCGGCTAGCGCCCGCTCGGTGAAAATGATGAAGTTCGCGTCCACCAGATCACCGGTGCTTATGCAGAGCGGCGTGCGCGTGCTGATGCCTGCGATATTGCGCAGCGCGCGATGCACCACGGCGCCCTCCGGCACCACCACAATGCCGCGCCCCGAATAACCGCTGCGCACCAGCGCCGAGTAGGCATCGGAAGTCCGAGTGTAAGCCTCAAACTCGGACGACTTCAGCAGCGAAACCTCACCACGGTCAAGGTGGTACTTCAGCGCCGAGTGCAGAGCAGAGCGACGCACCTTCTTGTTCAATCCCCGCTCGCGCTTGACCGGCAGCGGACCGTGTGCTTTGACCCCGCCGCGCATGTGCGGATTGCGGCTCTCGCCCTGCCGCGATAGACCGGTGCCCTTCTGCCGGTGCACCTTGCGCCCCGACCCCCTAACCTCAAACAGCCGCTTCGTTTTCGCCGTGCGCGGCTTGGCGTTCACAAGCTGCCTTCCGTAGGCGAGAGCGATGTGGGCGAAGTTAACCTTGCTCACGGTAAGCTCCGGGAGCTCGGTCACTTTCGAGTATTTCACTTTCGCCGCCATGATCAGCTTTCACTCTCCGCGGTGGCATCGCCAGATTCTGCTTCTACCTCTCCCGCCACCGGCTCCGTCGCAGGCGGCTCGGCGATCCGCTCGCTCTCCTGAGGTTTCACGGCATCCTCAGCAGGGGATGCAGAGCCGTCGGTCGCAGTTGGTGCGGTTTCAGGCGGCGCTCCCGCCTCCACTTCCGGCTGCGCCTCCTCTTGCGCTTCGCGCTCGGCAGCTTCTCTTGCTTCGCGCTCCGCCTCTTCCCTAGCTTTCCGCGCAGCTTCTTCCTTCGCTTTCCGCTCCATCTCCTCGCGCTCCTTGCGCAGCCGCTCTTGCAGTGCTCCATCCATCGCCTCGCGGTCCGCCTGAATCGCCTGTACTTCCTCATCGCTCAAACGACGCCGCACCTTCAGCGTAACCTCGCCGCCGTTGGGGCCGGGGACCGAGCCCTGCACGACCAGCACATTGATGGCGTGATGGTATTCAAAACAGGAAAGTTGGTGAACCGTCGCTCGTCGGTTGCCCATACGCCCGGGACGGTGCGAGCCCTTGAAAACCCGTGCGGGGTCGGTGGCACCGCCGCTCTGAGGACGCCGATTATCAGGATCGCCGTGAGTCCGCTGCTGCCCGGCAAATCCCCAGCGCTTCACCCCGCCGGCAAAGCCCTTGCCTTTGGAAGTACCCCAGATATCCACTTCGCCCCAGTAATCAAGAAACTCCGCCGGATCAATTTCCTGCCCCAGAGTATAGTTGTCCAGCTCTTCCGGCTGCACCTTCGCCTCAAAGAACTTGCGGTAATAACCCTTCACTCCTGCCCGCGCGAGCACGCCCTTCATCGGGCGATTGACGTGCTTAGCCGTTGTCTCGTCGTAGGCAACCTGCACCGCGGCGTAGCCATCTCGCTCCGGCGTCTTGAGCCCCGTGACTACCATTCGGAACGGTCGAATGAGGGTGGCCGGAAGCGTGGTACCGCTTCCGTCAAAGACGGAGGTCATTCCCAGCTTCTTTCCCTTAATTATATTCAGCATCGCGAACTCCACACAAAGCTCGGGGCCGCGTTGTCGCCAAACCTAAAACTTTATTACGCCTTCAACTCAATGTCAACGCCCGCCGGCAGGTCCAGGCTCGAAAGGTGCTCCACCGTCTGCGAGCTCGGGCGCAGAATATCAATCAATCGCTTATGAGTCCGCATCTCGAAATGCTCACGGCTCTTCTTATCCACATGCGGGCTCCGCAGCACGCAGAACACCCGTTTTTCCGTAGGCAAGGGAATCGGTCCAACCACAATCGCACCGCTCCGTTCCGCTGTACCCACGATTCGCTCGACGCTTTCGTCAAGAATCTTGTAATCGTAACTCTTCAATTTGATTCTGATTCTCTGAGCCATAATCCCTCTCGTTGTTAAACCGGCAGACCCGCCACCGTCTGGTGAACCGGCTTCTCGGGTCCTACCTCATACGCAAAGAACTCCATGCTAAAGGTCCCGCGACCCTGGGTGCATGAACGCAGGCTGGTGGCGTATCCGAACATCTCAGCAAGAGGCACGCGTGCCCTGAGCACTCGCGCCCCGCTCTCATTCGCCTCAGTGGATTCCACTTGGGCACGGCGGCTATGCAAGTCGGAAAGCACATCGCCCATATACTCCTCTGGCACCATCACCACAACCAGCATAACAGGCTCCAGCAGCACCGGCTCAGCACGCCGCAGCGCCTCCTTCATCGCCATACTGCCGGCAATGCGAAACGCCAGCTCGCTCGAATCCACGGAATGGTAAGAACCATCAACGAGTTCGACAGCCACGCCAATGGTTGGATACCCCGCAAGCACGCCGGTGGTCAGGGCTTCGCGGATGCCTCGCTCTACGGAAGGGATGAACTCCTTCGGAATCACTCCTCCAGCGAGCTTGCTGGAAAACTGCAGATCATGGGTCGTGTCAGTCGGTGCAGCATTGATCACCAC
>MVCR01000064.1 GCA_002050035.1 Planctomycetales bacterium 4484_113
AGCACCTCTACGCCCTCGCGCACCAGCTTGTCGGTTAGATAGAGCGGAAGCACGTCCGTCGAGACGGGAGTGAGGGTGGCAGCAAAGCCGATGGGGTCGGGAAGATGCCCCGGAGATGCCTTCCGCGCCACCAGCTCATCCACCAGCTCCTGAGCAATACCAGAGATCAACTGTCGGGGCGGATCAACTGGCTTCAGCGGTGGCGCGTGGAAGCTCTGCCACGGCTGCACCAGACTGAGCGAGCTGCAGCCTCCGAGCAGATTCGCCCGCTCCACCAGCAAGACCGAGCAGCCTTCGCGGCGCGCGGCGAGAGCGGCGCAGACTCCCGCCATCCCGCCACCGACAACGATGACATCGTACTCCTCGCGGGAAAATCCACTTGACGGTTGCGAAGTCACGGTGACTTTACGGTAACCTCCACCTCGCATTCAAACCAGCGCTTCCAGGGAAGCCGCAGTCTAACTGCTTCTATAGTCAGAGGGCGCTCGAGGAATGATAGCCCATTGAATTTCCGGCTCGCGAAAGCAAAGGCAGCATCGCTGAACTCCCTCTCAGCGGACATCAATGTTGCCTCATCCGAGGGCTCCAGCCCACCCCATTTGCTCATCGCCCAGGTGCGCAGATAGCCGTTGTAGACCACCTCTTCCAGATAGGTCGCCACCGTTACTTCAGCAAGGCGCCTCCATTTCACTGGTTCCGGCACCTTCATCTCCAGCGGATACCTGACCACGGATGCGGCGAACAAGCCGTAGCCAGCGCGATTTGCCATGGTTCCGCTCTGGATTACGAGCAGCGGAAGCTCGGTCTCGCCAGCCAGCCAGGTTACCAGCTTCTCGCTAACTCCGTTGATGTGGCTGAGGTCAACACGCAGATACCGGCGCGAGATCTTTTTCGCGGGGACCGAACGCTCAAGGAGCCAGTCCATTGGCGGCGGATTGGGTGGCCTATCATGAAGCACATTGAGAAGAGGGTCGCCCCGCTGAATCTCGCCGGTGAAACTGATATTGAGGTAGTTCTCAGGGGATGTCGACGAGCCGGCTGCTGAAGCAATCCCCGCAAGCTGTCGCAACATCTGCAAAGTCTCACCGAAAGGACGTCCCTCGTATGTGGGCGAAACTTCCAGATTCTCCCGGTTCGCGATGTTCACTCCCACGGCATACGAGGACTTCGGCGCAAAGCGAGAGATCATTCCGGCAAGCAGCACCATGCCCGACTCATCACCGCCCTCCGCTGAGCTCATCGGTACCCTCCTCTGCTTAGCTTCCGCAATGAGTGATGCCACCTCCAGCGCATAGAAGCCGCGCCCGTTGTTATCCTCCCGCGCCAGGTGGACCTGGTCGATAACTTCCGTCTTCAGGTCGAGTATGGTGAGGAGATCGCGCCGCTGAGCGCTGCGCAGCCGAGCGAGTTGCGCCACCTGCCCGACATCCAGCCCTTCAGGAACGCGTGCACCCCGGCGCAGCATACGGAGGAATACCGCGATGGACTCTCCACGCTTCTCCAACGCTTGTTCAAGGCGCCGCGAAGTAGCTTCAGCTTGCTTCATCTTCTCCATATCGTCGGGGTGAACGAGGTTCCCCCAAAGGCGCTTCCAGACAAAGAAGAGCACTATCTTCCCTGAGGGACCGATGCGCTGACGGAGCATGCGCAAGAGCTCGCAGACGGCGTCCACGCGCTCGCGGGAATCTACAGTCTCCCGACCTTGCACCAGACCACCGTAGATGAGCGCGTCCAGGGATAGAAGCAAGGCATCACCCGGCGAGGCAACTCCTTGAACCCAGGAGCCAAGCCTCTCCAGCGCCGCCCCCTCGAACCGGTTCCCCAGCATGGGACGCTCCGGCATAGCTATCTCCAGCGGCACCAAGTCCTTGAGACGCCGCACCACGCCGTAACAATAGGGTCGGTCGTCAGTCGGCAGATAGACGATCTTCATGCCTGCATAACCATGTTCTCACGAGCTATCTATGTTGTACGCCAGCCACCTCGTCACCACTACCTGCTTTGCGTCCGGCAGGTTCTCGACACTCTCAGAATACGACCTCAGTCTTTGATTATATCCTCAATCGCCAGCCGGAAGTCCCGTGTGACCTTCTCGATGCTCCCGGGGCTGCGACCGGTGACGATGACGCCCAGCATAATGCCCCCGATGCCCTCGAAATCGAGCATATGCAGGTCCTCGGTCTGGATGAGCTTCTGCGTCGGTATCAGCAGTGGCACTTGACTGGCATCGGCGAGCGCACGATAGGTAGCGATGTCGCCGAAGGTGAGCGGCTTGCCATAGTCCTCCTGCGAGATAACTGACGCCTCAAGCATTGAAATGCGGTTGCTTCCTTCGCGTATTAGGCTGGTAAGGTGAAAAAGCTCGCGCTCCGGCAGCACACGGTTAATGGCGACAATCAGCTCAAACACCGACCAGCGCTCCAGAAGATGCAGCGGCCAGTGGTGGGCGAACAGGTCGATGAAACGCACGCCCGAAGCCGCCATATCGGCGAAGTCCTCGGGTGAAGGTAGTTCTTCCGCGCCCGGCATCACGCCGACGGGCACGTCAACGGCTGAGATGATGGATGTTATCGCAGCACGCTCGTCCGCCCAGCCGCCGAAGTGAGCGCCGCTGGCGTCGTGGGTGACGTTCAGATGCACCTTGATGGCGTCGGCTCCGCCAGCCGCAGCCGCCTGCGCCAGCTCCAGCCGATTCTCCGCCAGCGAAACGATGAGTCTCATTGCTCCTCCTTCTGCTCCCGCGGCGCCCGCACTCCGTGTTTGATGCCAGCTTCGCTCACATAGTAGGAGACGAGTTCTGCCGGCGTTACATCAAACGCCGGATTCCACACGGGATAGCCTTCCGGCAGCACCGGCACATCGCCGAGCCGGAGAACCTCCTCGGCATCGCGCTCTTCAACTGGAATATCAACGCCTGCGGGGCAATCCGGGTCGAATGTGCTCTCCGGCGCCGCGACGATGAAGCTCACACCGTGTCGTGCACAGAGCACCGCAAGCTGATAGGTGCCGATCTTGTTGGCAACGTCGCCATTGGCGGCGATTCTGTCGGCGCCAACCACCGCGGCGGCGATGCGGTGCTGGCTGAAAAGCCAGCCAACCATCGTGTCGGCAATCACGCGAAATGGAATGCGCTCGCGGGTGAGCTCCCAGGCGGTGAGGCGACCCTGCAAGCGGGGACGCGTCTCCGGCACCCAGACCTGTTTCAGCTCGCGCTGCAAGTGCGCCTGCCGGATGATGGAGAAGGCAGTGCCCTTCCCTCCGGTCGCCAGCTCGCCAGTATTGCAGATGGTGATAAGCTCGCTTCCTTCAGGGATGAGGGACGCTCCCAGCTCGCCGATGCGGGAATCCGCCTCCATCTGCTCGCGGTGAATCGCCTGCGCCTCGGCGAGCAGAAGCTGCGCCAGCTCCGAGGGAGAACGGTCAGGATTCGCACGCAGAACCCCCTCCATCCGCGCAAGCACCCAGAAGAGATTCACTGCCGTGGGACGGCTGGCTCGGAGCCTCTCGATGGCCTGCCTTACATCGCCCTCGAAACGACTAAAGTCCGCGTCGGCACCGTTCAGCGCCGCCTGTGCCACCCCGTATGCAGCAACGATGCCTATGAGAGGCGCGCCGCGAACCTGCATCTCGCTGATAGCGCGAATGTAATCGTCCACACTCTTAAGGACAAGGTAGTTTTCTTCGAAAGGCAGCCGGGTTTGGTCGAGCGCCCGTAGATGATCACCCTCCCAACTAACAGCCAGTGAATGCACAATCCCAGGTGGATTCTAGCACAGAGGGAGCTCACGGCTGCATCGTCGCTGGTTACCTGACGCGTCCGAAACGGCGCTCGCGCTGCTGAAACTCGAGGAGCGCTTGCAGCAAATCGGTCTCGCTGAAGCCGGGCCAGAGCGTGGGGGTAAACACAAACTCGCTGTAGGCAAGCTGCCACAAGCAGAAGTTAGAGATGCGCCGCTCGCCGGAAGTGCGAATCAGCAGGTCGGGGTCGGGAAGCTCAGGATGATAGAAGAAATCCCTTAGCCGGCGCTCGTCTATCTGCTCCGGCTTCATCCGACCGGCAGCGACTTCTTCGGCGACCGCTCGCGCCGCTCGCACCATCTCCTGCCGCCCGCTGTACATAACACACAGATTCAGCACCATCCCCGAGTTTGCCTTCGTGAGTTCAATCGCATCCTTGAACTTTCTCTCAAGATGCTGCGGAAGCATTTCCAGCTCGCCGCTCACCAGCAAACGGACGTCCTTTTCGTTGAGTTCGGGAACCTCGCGCTCCAGCGTCTCCTCGAAAAGAAGGAATATCTCCGAAACCTCCTCTGGCGGGCGAGCAACGTTCTCGGTCGAGAAAGCAAATAGCGTGAGATACGGAATCCCGAGCTCGTGTGCCAGATCGACCGTCTTGCGAATGGCTTCAATGGCATAGCGATGACCGCTCACGCGCGGCAATCCTCGCTGCTCCGCCCAACGACCATTACCATCCATAATGATGGCTACGTGCCGCGGCAGCCGCGTCATATCGAGCTGCTGCTTCATTTCTGCGATTCTTGAGTTTGCCTTCACGACCTGCGAATTGAAATCCTCCACCCGATTATATCTCACGCAGTGCGCGCCCGGCGATGAACCACTATTCTCAAGCCAAGACCAGCGATTCGCAGAGACCATTGATAAACACACATACATTCTCTAGAATGGAAATTAGTATAATATCGTTACGCTAGAGGCGGCACGATGAAACCGAAAGCGCTAATCTTCACGATGCTAGTTGCAGCGGTTTTCCTCTTGGTCTTGACCGCCACTCCGTGGCATAACTGGGCTCATCCCAGTGATTCCGGGACCACGACCAAGCCGTCGCGCACCAGCACACCATCAGGGAAGTCCGTGCCCGATTCTATGGTGACGAAGCTGCTGGCGCAGCCAGTGGAAGCTGATTGGGATTCGCTTGAGCTTCCGAAACCGGTGCAGGGGAAGTTCCTGATGAATACCAAGCGCATTCCCCAGGATGCCTCTCCACCGCACGTGCTGAACATTCTCGTCCTGGGAACGCCGAACATGCCGAGCCACGGAGATTACACCTTCTCCTCGCCGAAGGAGCGTGCGGATCAACTGAACCAACGCGAGCTCCTGTTGGCGTTTGGATACGTGAAAGACGAAGTGGAGATTCCACCCCCTTGGAGATGGATGCTGGATGCTTACGCCGACTACTACTTCAAGCACCGAAGCTCGCCGGCGAGTTGGCATGAACTGCTGCCCCAACTGGGTCTTTCCGCAGATGCGATCAAACAGATACTCGCGCTCCCCTCAGAAAAGCGACTGGGACCCCACATAAGCCCAGTCAGCGGGCGTTTCTTCGACCCCTTTGCGAAGGAGTTTAGCCCCGGCGATGGATGGCTCCAAGTGATCACCGAACCGAAGCTGGTCAAGACTTACCTAAAGGAAATCGAACAGCAATCAAGTGTCGTCTGGAGCGAGATGGACACGGCGCTCGTGTATGCCCGCGTGTATGGGGAATCTGGCGTGATTCTTGAGGGCGTCTATCCGATTGGTCGAGTGGAAAGCAAGGAGGACGTGCCGGTGCGTGCTAAGGGTCCCATCACTACCGGCAGGCAAGGCAAGTAACCCGCCTCGCAGGGCACGACTGTAACAGAACCCCGCCAGCTGACAAATTGGCTGGGATAGCGTATAATGTGTATCCAAGTCCCGCCGAACCCGCCTGAAAGGACGGTAGTAGGTGCTCGCCCTCAAACGGATTGAACTGAACGGATTCAAGAGCTTCGCCCTCGGCGTGAGCGTCGATGTGCGGGAACATCTCCTGGGCATCGTAGGGCCGAACGGCAGCGGCAAATCCAACCTGTTGGATGCGATTCACTTCGTCTTCGGCGAGCAGAAGCCATCGCTCTTGCGCGTGGCGCGTCTGAACGACCTCATCTTCGGGGGTACACAAACCCACCCGGCACTGGGTGCCGCTCAGGTGGCGCTCACCTTTGAATACCGGCAGGACGAGACTGAGGGGACGGCACCATCAAAGACGTTGGAGCTGGTGCCCCTAACCGACTTCGACCAGGCAATTGAATACGCCTCCGCGCCCCCGGAAAGCGAGCTTATGACGCCAAACGGCGATGAAAGCGACGAGGAGGTTAAGGAGGAATCCCTTCACGACACCAACATCCTGGAGCTTTCCGAGCTGGGTGCCGGCGACGTCATCACACTGAGCCGAAGCGTCTATCGGGACGGCGCTTCCGGCTACTTCATCAACGGACGGCAGGTAACCCTTGCCACGGTGGACAGATTCTTCACTCGCTTCCAGCTCGGCAGGCTCGCCACCTTCTCCATCAATCAGGGAGAGGTGGAGAAGAAGCTCCTGGCGAGTCCGGAGGAAATCCGTGAGTGGCTGGGCGAAGCCAGCGGAGTGGCGCTTCTGCTCAAGGCTCAGGGGGCGATTCTGCGTAAGCTGGAACGCACCCAGCGCAACCTCACGCGGGCGAAGGACATTCTGTCGGCGCTCACCGGAGAGGTCGAATCGCTGCGTCTGCAGGCGGAAGATACCGAGCGGGCGGATTACCTGCGGAAGCTGCGCTGGTATTTGCAGGCGATACGCGCGAGAGCTCGGCTGTCACGGGCGGCGGCACGACGCGAGCGTGTGCTTGCCGAGCGCGAAGGGCATCGCAGCAAGGCTTCGCGCCTTACTGCGGGGCGCGAGGAGTGCCGCCAGCGCGAGCAGCAGGCTGAGTCGAGCCTGGGTGAAATCGCCTCCCGCGAATCCGAACTCCAAAACGAACTCAATCGCTTCCAGGACGAACTGGCACGCGAGAAGATAAACGAGAGCGTGCTGGCGGAGAAGGAGCGTACGCGTGAGCGTCGGGGCGAGGAGCTTGCCCAGCAGATTTCCGCACTCAAAGTACGGCGCGAGAAACTGGATGTGGAAGCCCAGAAGGTTGCCGGTGAGCTCGCCAAGACGACGGACGAGCTTGCGGGGCTTGCCGAGCGCATTTCGGAGGCGGAGGCGGAGCAGCTTAAGCAGGCGAATGCCGAAAGCTGGGCTGCCGATGAACAGAAGGAGCTCACGGCGAGCCTCGCCGATACCGAGAAACAGCAGGCAGTGGCTCTTCAGAAGCTGCAAGCCCTGAATGCCGAAATGCAGGAGCTGTCGAGCCAGAGCGACGATACCGAGCGTGCTCGCAAGGCGCAGGCTGAGGAGGAGCATCGGCTCAAGGAGGAAACTGCACAGGTCAGCCGCGAGCTTGAGGAGAAAGCGCAGCGGCTGGCGCAGGAAGAGGAGAAACTGGAGGAACTGCGGCAGGAGCTTACAACCTGCGGGGAAGAACTGCTCGCCCGCGAAAAGGAACGTGCCGCCCTGCGCGAGAAGCTCGGCTCCGCTTCTAGACCTTATCGGATTCTCCCGCGAATGGTCGCAAGCGGTGGTGGCATCACTGGGCGAGGTCGCCGCGGGATACGTGGTTGAAGGAGAAGTCTCCGAAGCGGAACTTGCGGGCGACGACGTGAAAGGCGTGTTCATCACGCCAGACAAGGTGCAATCGGAGCAAACCGAGAAGGAACCTGCGGCAAAGCCCCGCCCCTATGCTTCGCTCTGGGACGAGATTGAAGCGAGACCGCAGCTCGTGCAGGCGTTGCGGCGGGGATTGGGCGAGTTCGCCATCGTCGAGTCCACGCAGGAAGGGTGGCGGCTGCTGGAAGAGCATCCGGAAGTGGCAGCGGTGGTGCTTCGGGGACGAGCACTGATTCTGCGTCGGGGACTCATCAAGAAGGGTACGCCAGGTCGCGGCAGCGCGCTCTTTAGAAAGCACGCCGAGCTTCCCGCGGTCGAGCAAGCCATAAAGGAAAACGAGGCGCTTCTGGGCGAGAAGCGTCGAGCGATAAACCAACTGGAGCAGGAAAGCAGCCGGCTCACAGGCGAGGTGCAGAAACGCGAAAAGCAGGTGCGCAACCTGCAGGCGATGGTGCTTGAATTGAAGGCGCAGGAAGCCGCCGGCGGATCGCGCCTGCAGACTCTCGGCGGTGAACGGAGCGCCCTAGATGCTAAGAAGCAGACGCTTGCAGCGAAACTCGCGGATGCACAGGCGCGCATCACCGACACGGAAAAGGCGATCCAGCTCGGCGCCGACCGCATCGCCAGCCAGAAGCAGGAGCTCGCGCAAATCACCGAGAGCCTTGAAGAAGCTCGCAAACGCCGCGAGCAGGCAGGCAAGCTCCTTGAGGAACTGAAGGTCGAGCAAGCACGACTGTCCGAGGAGAAGAAGCGCGACGAAGCCGAACTGGAACGGCTTGGGACTGAAGCTGCGCGAGTGAAGAACGAACTTGCCGAACTTACCGCCTCGCGGGAAGAAACCGTACGCGAGCGGAACGAGCTGGCGAAACTCGCCGAAGCCACCGCATCGCGGCTACAAGTTCTCACCTCGGAGGTGAGGCATTTGCAGAAGGAGCTAGTGCAGCTTGCCGAGCAGCGAAGCGAACTGACAATGGCGCGGGAGGCGGCTCGTGAGGAGATGAAGAAGCTGGAAGAGACCCAGGCGCGCCTTGAAAGCTCCGCCGGCGCCTACGAGGAACGTTACTGGCAGGCGGATCAGGAGCTTGCCGAGGCGCTGCGCGAGATCCACAGCGTGCTGGGAGTCGGCGTGAGCACACTAGTGCGACGACTGTCGCGCCCCCTGCTGTTCCCGCGCATCCAGCCGGCGGACTTCTTCCCCGTCTTTGGCGTGGAAGCGGAGATAGAACCTGCATCCGCTGCCGCAAACGACCAGGAGAGCCGCCCGCTGCTGGACTATCACGCAATGAAGGAGCGCGAGCTGGAAGATGAACTTGCACGCATCGAGCGGGCACTGGCGAATCTGGGCGAGGTGAATCCGCTGGCACCACGCGAATACGCTGAGAAGTCCGAGCGCTGCGAGTTCCTGAAGAAGCAGGAGCAGGATTTGAGGCTCGCGATTGCAGATATGCAGAAGGCGCTGGCACGGCTGGAGAAACGCACGCGAGAACGCTTCGCCCGCGGGCTCAAGCGCATCGAGAGCAAGTTCAATGAGCTTTTCGTGCGTTTGTTCGGCAGCGGCTTCGCCCGCTTCAAGCTAACCGATCCGGAGAATCTGCTTTCATCGGGCATCGAGGTGGAAGTGCAGCTTCCGGGTGCGCGGCGACAGAACATCAAGGCGCTTTCCGGCGGCGAGCGCAGCCTGCTTTTCATCGCGCTTTTCCTCGCGGTGCATATGGTACGGCCGGGCTCGTTCTGCGTGCTCGATGAGGTGGATGCCGCACTTGACGATGTCAATGTTGAGCGCTTCTGCAACCTGCTCGGAACAGTTCATCATCATCACGCACAACCGGCATACGATGCAGGTGATGCATCGGCTCGTGGGCGTGGTTACGCAGCCGAAGGGCATCAGTCGCATACTGGAAGTTACGCTCACGCAGGCTGAAGGCTACGCCGACGCCGGCGCCGCCTAGCCCGCCCTGTCGGCATCGTGGCATAATAGGAGCCGGTGATACTCCCATTTCGCAAGAAGAAACCATCCGCGCGGGAAGCGGACGCGGACAAGAATGAGGCGTCGAAGCCGCAGCCAGCCATCTCGCGCTGGCGTCGCGCCCTGAACCGCACGCGAGCGGCATTTGGGACGCTCTTGCGCGACCTCGCCGGTGCGGAAGTCGAGGTTACCGACCGCTTCTATGAAGACCTGATGGACACACTGGTGCTGGCGGATTTCGGCGCCGAGCTGGCAGAGCAGACGGTGGAGAAGCTCAGGCGCGAGGCGGCGGAGCATGGCTACATCCAGGCGCAACAGGTGCGCGGGCTGCTGGCAGAGCACCTGATAGCGATGCTGGAAGAGCCGCTGGCGCAGCAGAGCCCGCAGCTTGTGCATCCGGCAAAGGTCAGCGTCATTCTGGTGGCGGGAGTCAACGGCACCGGCAAGACAACGTTGCTGGCGAAACTGGCGAAGCGATTGATGGCAGGCGGGATTTCCTGTGTGGCAGCGGCGGCGGACACGTTTCGCGCGGCGGCGGTAGAACAGCTTGAAATATGGGGGGAGCGCGTGGGCTTTCGCGTCATCTCCGGCCGCCCGCAGGCGGATCCCGCAAGTGTGGTCTTCGACGCGGTGAAGCACGCGCTGGCGAATGACGTGCACACCGTGCTCATCGACACCGCCGGTCGCTTGCAGACGAAGCACAACCTGATGGAAGAACTGGCGAAGATCGGGCGTGCGGCGGTGAAGGTCGCCGGTGAAGAGAAGCTGCATCAGACGAATCTTCTGGTGCTGGACGCGACCACAGGACAGAACGCGGTCAGCCAGGCGAAGCTCTTCAGCGAAGCGGTGTCGCTCACGGGAATCGTGCTCAACAAGCTGGACGGAAGCGCACGCGGGGGCGTCATCTTCGCGGTGGTGACGGCCTGCGGGGCGCCGGTGCTGTTCGCCGGCGTGGGGGAAACCGCCGATGACCTGCTGGACTTCGACGCCCATGAGTTCGTGAGCAACCTGCTGGGGTAGCCACCGCCCCGAAGAGCATGGAACTTCCATCAGCATGCTGTCCGTCAAGGCGCCGGTTTTGGCTTGATTGTGCGCAACTTCGTTGCTACAATGGGAGCCAGAGGAGGCAGCGATGATTAAGCGATTACTGGGATTGACGGCACGTGGAGCTGACCTATGACCCGGCGACGGACGCGCTTGACGGCCCCTTCTGGCGCTTCGATATGTCTAAGCTGCCGAAGAGAGACATCATGACTTCCCTGGAAAGGGGAAGCCCGGACGAGATACTGCTACAGTCCGGGACCTCCGCGTTCTGGGATGTTGACCAGCACGGCTTCTACTTCACCGCCGCCACCGACTGGCAGGTGCGGGACCAGCGGGGCAAGAAGCTGATAAGCGTGCGCCTGCAACCGGTCTTGCATCTGCCGATGGACGAGGCGCGGAAACGCAACTTTATCATCTACTACGGCTTTCGACTGGTGCAGGCGGCGGCAACACTGGGCGAGTCCGGACGGCTCGGCGCGGGTGAGGTCTTCTCGCCGCTGTGGATGGTGCGCGG
>MVCR01000065.1 GCA_002050035.1 Planctomycetales bacterium 4484_113
TTGAGCGTGTTTTGCAGTTTCTCCTGCTTCACTCCCTCAAGCAGTCCTTCATCAAACATCCAGTCGCCGCTCTTCTGCCACAGTTTCCCGTGCCCTTCAACGAAAAGGGCTTTCTGTCTCCCCGGTCGCCCCGGTTCCTCATACTGACCGTAGTAGGTGATGGAATCGGCAGCCGCCAGGCGGTCTTTCTGCACCACGACGGTGCGCGAGTTGGTGCGTGCGTAATCCTTTCCCCACCAGTATTCTACGTCTTCGCTGGAAAACCAGGTGGTCTTCTTGCGCATTACCTGAAGTGGCTTATCTTCGCCGGGACGCGGCTCACTCGGATGGATCTTCCCGCGAATCGCACCGTAGCCCCTCACCCATTTATCCTTGATGTGGGTCTCGATGTGGTTCGCGGTGACCGCGAGCTCCTTCTTGCTGAAGAACACCTGCGCCGGCTCCTTCTGGAACTTCGCGACGTCAATGACCTTGCCGTCGGGGCTCGTGATGCGGAACGGCTTGTCGTAAAGGCGACTGGTGCCGACCACGACCTGCTTCTTCCGGTCATAGATAGCCTTCTCGGCGGTAATGGTTATCTTCTTGAACTCCTTGAGGTTAACCTCCTCCTCGGTCAGCTCGTGCTTCTTGATAAGCTCCTCGTCGGTGAACTCGGCTATGTAGATGGTGACATGACCCACCGCCTCCAGTTGATCTAGTGCCTTGTTGGACTGCAAGTAGTCGGACTTGACATAGTTGCCCTCCTCCGAGCGCAGAGTCGCGCCCTCCGGGAAGATGAACTTCTGATAGTAGTCGAGCCAGCGGACCCTCGTGGTGTCCACCCTGAGATTATCCGAAGTGTGGATCTTAAGCTCGTGGAACATCTCCATGTTGCGGGTATCGCGGTTGTAGATGAGAGTGCCCACGGAAACGTCCAGAGCCTTCTCGCCCTTGTCATAGAACTCGGCAGTGGTATCAGTGAAAGTGACTATGTTCTTGTCCTCGTCAAGCGTAACCGCTTCGGCTTCGATGTTCCATACCATATTGCCCTCGGTGTCATAGCCGCGCATCCGAGGAGTCTCCAGCTCAAGGGTGTAGCGAGCCGCTCCCTGCCGCTCGAGTATCCGCTGGACTTCAAGTTTGCTCTGATGGAAGATGTAAGTCACCAGGAGGTAGCCGCCGATTGCGACAGCCAGAACAGTTATCAGACGGAGTCTCTGAGCTCTTCGCTCCGCCCTGAGGTAGTCCTGATTGTCGGGAACCTTCTCCACTTCGATTCTGCTTGCGATTATATCATCGCCCTTTGCCGGCAATGACGGCACGCGGCGCAGGCTCGCCACATTTTGCTACAATCCACTTAGAAGGGACGAGTGTGTATTCCGGATTGTTTGGAGGTTCCAATGGAATATGAAATCGCAGACCCAGCGCGTGCGGGCGAAGGACGCGGCAGAACCGAGTGGGCAGCGGCTGAGATGCCGGTGCTCACCGCCATTCGCCGCCGCTTTGCCCGGCAGAAGCCGCTTCTCAACCAGCGCGTCTCCGCCTGCCTGCACGTAACCACCGAAACCGCCAACTTGATGCTCGCGCTCAAGGAGGGGGGAGCCAAGGTCGCGCTTTGCGCTTCGAACCCGCTTTCCACGCAGGACGATGTTGCCGCCCACCTCGTGAAGCATCATGGCATCAGTGTTTTCGCCACCCACGGTGCCTCACGCCGTCGGTACTATGAACATATCCACAAAGCTCTTGCCGTCAAGCCCACCATAACCATGGACGATGGCTGCGACCTCGTAGCCACGCTGGCAGGTATGAAGGCCCGGCACTACGCTCAGGTTCTCGCAGGGACCGAGGAGACCACAACCGGCGTTATCCGTCTGCGGGCGATGGAAGCTCAGAGCAAACTTCCTTATCCTATGTTCGCCGTCAACGATGCGATGACCAAGCACTTCTTCGACAATCGTTACGGAACCGGGCAGAGCACCATCGACGGGATAGTGCGGGCGACCAACATCCTCCTTGCTGGAAAGACCTTCGTCGTTGCCGGCTACGGCTGGTGCGGTCGCGGACTGGCGATGCGCGCGCGGGGGATGGGCGCAGAAGTGGTTGTTACCGAGGTAGAACCGCTGCCTGCCCTGGAAGCGAAAATGGACGGCTTTCGCGTAATGCCGATGATAGACGCGGCGCGAATCGGCGACATCTTCGTTACGCTCACCGGCTGCCGCGATGTAATCCGCGCCGAGCACTTCCGCGTGATGAAAGATGGCGCCATCGTGGCGAACTCCGGGCACTTCGACGTGGAGATCGACACAGGGGCGCTCAAGAAGCTCGCCAAGAAGCGCCGGAAAGTGCGGGAGAACGTGGAGGAGTTTGTTCTGGCACGGGGCAAGCGTATCCGGCTGCTGGCTCAAGGGAGGCTGGTGAATCTCGCTGCTGCCGAAGGTCACCCGGCTGCGGTGATGGATATGAGCTTCGCCAACCAGGCGCTAACGCTGGAGTACATCGCGAAGCAGCGCCACCCGCTGGAAACGCGAGTCCATCCGGTGCCGAAAAAAATCGACGCGGAGGTGGCACGGCTCAAACTCAGCGCTATGGGCGTGCACCTGGATAAACTCACTCCCGCCCAGAAAGCCTATCTCGGCTCATTCGAAAGCGGAACCTAGATCTGATGGTGTCCTCAAAGGAAATCGCGCAGCGACTCAACGAATCGGTGAATCACCTGCGCAAGCACTTGCGCGGACCCGTGCAGACGGCCCTTATCGGTCGTCCTGGGATAGAGATCGACCCCGCAGGCTTCACCCTGTCCTGGCAGTCGCACTATGCCGATATCCCGAACTATCCCGTGCGAGGAGACAGCGGCGCAAAGGGAAGCATCTCGGAGTTTCGCAATCAGGACAGCGGCGTGCTCGTCTTCTCCCGTCGTCCACATCTCTACGAAGGCTACGCCGAATGGGAACTTGGCTACCCGGTGCATCTCGCGGCGGCGCTGGGCGTGCGGAACTTGCTCACCTTCAGCGCTGCGGGCGGACTGAAAGGCACCTACTACCCCGGACTCCTCGTTCTCATCGAGGACTTCATCAACTTCGCGCAGGTCAGCCCGTTGCGAGGATTCCCTGGTCAATCGGGAGCCAGTCTGTTTGCATCAATGCGGCAGATATTGGAGCCGGAACTGACGAGACTCGCCCAGCAGGCCGCCGAAGAAACCAGAGAGCGACTTGCGTGGGGCACCTACGTTATGGTGCGGGGCCCTCAGTTCGAAACCCTCGCCGAGCTCAAGATGCTGGCATCTCTGGGTGCCGAACTCATCGGTATGAGCACGGTGCCCGAGCTCATCTGCGCGAGAGCCTACGGCTTGCGCACTTTGCCTCTCGCGCTGATTACCAACCTCCCGCTGCAAGCTCCGGTCACCGATGAAGAAGTGAACGCTGAAGTCGCGCGTGCCGCACAGCGGATCCGAAGTTTGCTCAACCGCATCATTGAGCTTGCGCAAGGAGGAGCAGATGTCGCCTGATCCGCAGACTCGCCTCCAGCGCTTCAAGCTGCTGCTTCAGCGGTTCTTCCTGCTGCTGCTCATTTATATGATCTTCCTGCACTTCGCCGTGCTTACCGTATTCAAGGTCATCGAGTATGTGCGAGTATCCCGCGAACTGGCAACTGAGAACGCGGAGTACAGCCGGCAGTTTCACCAGTATTCGCAAGCACTGTGGGAAAGCGAACGGTTGCGGCAGGATAAGTCCTACCAGTTCCAAGTGGTGAAGGGCAGCCATTACTACACCGAAAAAGACGAGGAGCTCGTGCTCATCGTGGAGCAGTAGCAGGCGTGATGCGCCAGCTTGCTCGCTGCGCATTTGTGAACGAAGCAACGATGCCTTCGAATGTGATTTGCGCCACCAAAAGAACAAAGTTAAATTTCCTCAACAGGTTATTCACAAGTTCTCAAAAATACGCTATAATGCATTATCCCATTCCCAGGGAGGAATTAACATGGCTGTAACGAGAAAGAAGACTACCCGCAAGGTGGCCAAGAAGGCAACGGCGCGCAGGAAGCCCGTACGCAAGACGACTGCACGCAAGAAGACCACTGCGAAGAAAACCGTGAGGAAGCCCACCGCGAAGAAGAAGACCACTGCGAAGAAAACCGTGAGCAAGCCCACCGCGAAGAAGAAGACCACCGCGAAGAAAACCGTGAGGAAGCCCACCGCGAAGAAGAAGACCACCGCGAAGAAGAAAACCACCGCACGCAAGAAGACCACTGCGAAGAAGAAGACCACCGCACGCAAGAAGAAGTAGCTCGAAACTCACACAACCACTCACTCACGTTAAACCAGCTCACTCAGGACGGCGAGGGGCCGGGTCGGGTACGTTCGGTTCGCCCCTCGTTTTTTTTCAACCAGCACACGGAGCAGCAGTCGTCCACACCGCTACATGCCTGCATCGTCAGCGTAATGCCACCGCCTAGCCGAAGGTCTCACGCGGCAGGGTGGCGCGACCGATAACCAACTTCTGAATCTCGTTAGTCCCTTCGTAGATTTCAGTTACTTTGACTTCGCGGAAGTAACGCTCCACCGGGAAGTCGGTGGTGTAGCCGTATCCCCCGTGAAGCTGCACCGCTTTATCACAAATCCAGCGAGCGTTCTCGCTGGCGAAGTATTTTGCCATCGCCGCCTCAGCCGTATGGCGTCGTCCTTGTCCGCGCAGCCACGCCGCACTGTAGGTCAGAAGACGCGACGCTTCCAGCCGGGTGCGCATCTCCGCCACCGTGTTATACACTAGCTCAAAAGAGCCAATCTTGTGCCTGAATTGCTCGCGCTCGGAAGTGAACTTAACCGTTTCCTCGAGCGCTCCCTGGGCAATCCCTACCGCCTGCGCCGCAATCCCGATGCGGCTATCGTCAAGTGCATCCAGCGCAATCTTGAAGCCACGACCTTCTTCGCCGAGCAGGTTCTCCGCCGGTACTTCCATGTCTTGGAAGAAAAGCTCCATCGTATCGGAAGAGTTCATCCCCATCTTGCGCTCGCGTTTCCCCAGATTGAAGCCCTTGAAATCCGGCTCTACCAGAAAAGCGGAAATGCCGCGGCTGCCTGCGGATGGATCGGTTCTCGCCATCACGATGATGAGCTTCGCCACCTCACCGTTGGTGCAGAACACCTTCTGCCCGTTCAGGCGATAGGCGCCATTCTCCTTCACCGCGGTTGCCTGCACATTCGCCGCATCAGAACCTGCGCCGGGTTCGGTGAGCGAGTAAGCAGTGTAGATTTCACCGGCGGCTATCTTGGGAAGATACTTCTGCTTCTGCTCCTCGGTGCCCCACTTCAGAATCGGCAGCGTGCCGATCCCGACGTTGACGGCGAAGAAAACCCCAAACGCGGCATCCACGCGCGAAAGCTCCTCGATAATGATGCATTCGGCGATGGGGTCAAGCGGACTGCCGCCATACTCTTCGGGAATCGAGCAGGCATAGAAACCCAGCTCCCCGAACTCGCGTATCGCATCGAGCGGCACGCGATGCTCCTGGTCACGCTCAAGCGCATCCGGCTTGAGCCGCTCTTCAGCGAACTCGCGCACGGTCTTGCGCACCATTTGCTGCTCCTCGGTAGGCTCGAAATGCATGACTCCTAACCCTCCAGCGGTCAAGTGATTGCAGTCTGCCAGCACGGCGTCACGGCGAAGCTAGCATCAACCGTGGTTGAGCCGCGCCCGGACGCCATTATAGGCTGATGCGTTTGATTACGCAAAGACTTGCCAAGCGAAGTGAGAGATGAATGTCTTCGCGCCGGATGGTAACAACCAGTCCGGTGGATCGCATTCCACTCACAGCTCGGAAGGCGGGGCATCCGACCTTCTCCGCCCTGTATAATGGGCGAGCTCTTCGCTCACACATCTGAATGGCAATGGTCGATGCAATGTCCAAGCTGGAGCGGGTGGAAGCGGCGCTCGCCGGTGAGCCGGTGGACCGGGTGCCCTTTACCTGCTGGTATCACTTCGGCGACCAGCACCTGGATGGTGCTGCCCACGCGGAGATCGAGCACAACTTCTTCCGCCACTACGATCTGGACTTCCTCAACGTGGTGAACGATGGCGACTATCCGCGCCCGGCTCTGGTATCGCCGGTCGCTTCAGCGCCTTACGATATTGCCGAGCCCGCCGACTGGCACCGACTTACCACGGTGAATCCCTGGGAATACGAGGGATACCGCAGGGAGGTGATTGCGCTGCGCGAGTTGCGCAAGCGGCTCTCCGGCGAGGCACACTTCATCGCCTCGGTCTTGAGTCCGTGGAGCACCGCGCGCAGCCTTGCCTTTCCCGTCTTCTCGCAGCATCTCACGGAGCATCCTGAGGATGTGCTTGCAGGCATCGAAGTCATCACCACCAACCTGGAGCGGCTGGTTGCGGCAATGCTGGAGGCAGGCGCCAGCGGCATCTTCCTGCGTATCGACGGCGCGACACGCGACGCTGCGAGGTGGCAAACCTATCGGAAGTTCGGGCGACCATTTGACCTGCGCTTGCTCAAGGCCGCCGAGGACGCGCCTTTCAATGTGCTGCACCTCCACGGCTCGCACATCTACCTTTCGCAGGTCGCCGACTATCCGGTGGCAGCGTTCAGTTGGGCGGACCGCGACAAGGAGAATCCGTCATTGCGACGGGGACGCAAGCTCACACAGCATGCGGTAATGGGCGGCATTGAACACGCCGCTTTCAAGCAGACGCCACTGGCAGAGGTACGGCGGCAGGTGCGGGACGCGCTGCACCAGACCGGAGGCAGGGGGCTCATCCTCGCTCCCGGAGGCAGCCTGCCAAGCGATACTTACGAAACACAGATTCATCACCTGCGGCAGGCGGTGGAAGAACTCTCAACAGCGCCGCCGCCGGCGACAGATTGACAATCACTCGCGCTCACCGTAACATCAGGCTGATGCGCCCGTAGCTCAGCGGATCAGAGCATCTGTCTACGGAACAGAAGGTCGCAGGTTCGAATCCTGCCGGGCGTGCTCTATTGGACGCTCCTGCATTTTCACGAGCCAGCAATCGCCGGTTGACGCCCGTCGGCTGCTCTCATATACTCAAGCTGGATACGAACCGAACGCAGCGGCTCATTCCCTTCATCGAGGGAAATGGAGCAGGTGGCTGCTCATCAATGGTTCAGCTGTCGGCCAAAGAGGGACTCCCGGTTCCATGTCCGAACTGTTCTCGGCGTATAATACGGCTCTGGATGCGGACAGGAGTGTTCTGCCGGTGGGTCGTCTGGCACTGATGGTTGCGCAAACAGACCTGGAGTATGAGCAGACGCGGGTGAAGAATCCGGCGATAGGTAGGGACCTGAATCCCATGGGACGCGGGGACGGGGCATATTACCCCGATG
>MVCR01000066.1 GCA_002050035.1 Planctomycetales bacterium 4484_113
CCCGTGGTTTCCTGGAAGTTCGTTCGAGAACGACGAGGTCTTCTTCAGACCCAACGGCAACCCTGTTGCGGTGGTTGCTCTGCAAGAGGAGTATCAGGGCTTCACCGGTACCTGCTTCATGGAGAGAATCGATGGCGAGTGGACGATAACCGGACATAAGCACGAATGGAAGCCGGGAGCGATGGATGATGCTGGTTATACTCTTTCTCTTGGCTACAAAGACCTCAATGTCTATGCTCCTGACGGTGACCTCCTAAACTCAGCGAACGAATTCTGGCTCTGGGGAATCGACAGTGCACCGTTGGGAGGCACGGTCCTCGTTAATCGTGCTATCAAGCGGCTGCAGATTCCCTGGGTAGTTGATGACGAGGAGATCCCTCAGGAGTGGTGGGGAGTCTACATCCTCACCAGCCCCGCCGATTTCCCATACCCGGTGATTAATCCATAAATCCCTTCCCCGCGCACATGCGGTATATCGCCAGGCAGTCCTCGTAGCGGAGGGGTTTGACGCCGCCGACCGCCTGCTGCTTGCCGCCGTAGAGGCGCACGGCGTCGCGAGCGGGGTTTTCCAGCTTATCCTCGGGAATCCCCAGATCGGAAAGAGTGAGATACAGCCCCACGCTATCGAGCCATTCAGTCAGCGCCACCACACCCGCACGCGCCGTGTCCACATCATCCGCGCGTTTCATCACGCCCATCACTTCTATGGCGAAGCGAGCAAAGCGCGGCGGGTCAGCGTCCAGCACATACCACATCCAGCGCGGCATCAGTAGCGCCAGCCCGCGCCCGTGGGAGATGTCCCAGTGCGCCGAGAGCGGATGCTCTAGCTGATGCACCGGCGCGCCGCGACTCGCCAGCCCGGCGGTGAAGAAGCCGGATAGCGCCAGGCTTGACGGCCACTGCACATTCTCCCGCAGTTTCACATTCTCCGGCTGCCGGTAGAGCTTCGCGCCTTCCTCGAACACCGTCCTCACGAACCCCTCGATGATGTGCATCTGCAGCGGCGCGTCACCATCGCCGTTGAAGTAGGATTCCAGCACGTGCACCGCCATATCAAACACGCCATCCATCGTGTAGTTGAGCGGCACCGTTACCGTAAGCTCCGGGTCGATCAGCGAGAGCTTGGGGAACAGAAGCGGCGAGACGAGGACGCATTTCTCGCGCGTCTCCCATCTCGT
Organism: Planctomycetales bacterium 4484_113; assembly: GCA_002050035.1. Lineage (GTDB taxonomy): Bacteria > 4484-113 > 4484-113 > 4484-113 > 4484-113 > 4484-113. The sequence goes on from MVCR01000066.1 coordinate 1,179, forward strand.
AATCACCCCACCGGCGTCCATTTCGCTGCCGGTAGCGGCTAGGGTGGGGATGAGCATAATCGGAAGCGCCTTCTGCGGGCGCTTGAGCTGTTCCTGTCCGTGGTTGATGTAATCCCACAAGTTGTCGGGGTCATAGAAGCCGACAGCGATGGCTTTGCAGGCGTCCATCACGCTGCCGCCGCCGAGCCCAAGGACGAAATCGCACGCCGCCTCGCGTGCCTGCTTCGCCGCCTTGATGCAGGTTTCCAGATGCGGATTCGGCTCGATGCCACGGAAGAGCACAGACTCAACGCCCGCATCCTTAAGCATCGCCTGCAACTTCTGCAAGTAACCGTGGCGCTCTACGCTGCCGCCGCCGATGACGAGCAGGCACTTCTTGCCGATTCCCACCGCCAGCCTGCCCGCACGGGCAAATTCTCCCGGACCGAAAACGACTCGCGTTGGATTGTAGAATTCGAACTTCATTGCTGCTTCCTCCCGTGGTCTATTCTAGCGACTGCGAGTTTGCGCTGCCACTCGGCAGCAGGCTCGCCCTAGAAGTAGCGGGTGTAAACGAGCTTCCAGCCGTCGAAATCCGGCTCCATTCGGCAGAGCCCACCGCTACAGGCGAACTTGCCGCGCCGCTTGCCATAAGTGAGTGCCAGTTCCTGCTCGCCACTTCGTTGCAGCTTCAGCTCCGCGAGATTCCAGCGCCTGGCAGCGCTTGCCGAGCCGCGGGGCGCTTTCTCCTGCGAAAGCGCCAGTGTGAGCCAGGTGCCCAGGCTGAAATCCACTTCCACCGTCTGCTCGTTATGCGTGGTGCCAAAGTCGTTCAGATGCTTAAGCTCGGTCATCAAGTAGGCGCTGACATCCGGAGCCAGCCGGTAACTGAACTCACCCCGCCAGCGCGTATCTTTGGTGAATCCGTCGTTGGCGTACTGCCGCTCCAGCACGTAGGTGAAGTCGGATTCCGCCGGCGAGTGGTAGCTGGTCAGAAACTCGGTGTAGCCGAAACCTCCGGCGTGGATGTTTGCCTGCGCATAGCTGGCTTCAATGAACGATGAGTTACCGAAGGGAGACCAGGAGAGCACGAAGCCCTGTCCCTTCTCGTCGCTGGGATCGGAGGAAGCATGCTCGGGATGATACTTTGCCGGCGGCGGCGCCATAAAGCGCTGTGCGATGCCGCGATAGTCTTTGTATTCGTAGGTTAAGCCGAGTCCGGGCAACGTGAGCGTGGCGTTTCCATAGATGCCGCGACCGTTGGTAAGCCCGCCCCCTGGCTGGTAACGCTCGTATTCAAAGTAGGTGCTGAGGTGCTTCCAGGTGATGGTTGAGGTGAGCGATTTGGCGGTACTCTTGGTTCGGGCGGTGCCGCCGCTACCGCCGGTTCCGCCAGCAGGGATGCTCAGCCCTACCCAGTTGCCCCCGACCTTCCACTCCGGAACAACCGCATATTCAACACTCGCGCCCTGGACGCGGTAGGCAGAAACGTCAGAGCGATACTTCTGCTCGCCGGCGAAAACGGTGGCATGGAAATCAGTGCCCGGATATTCAAGCTTGAAGCCGCTGAGCTCAGTATCGAACTCCAGCTCGCGCTGCTCAAACGCATTGAGCGCCAATCCGGCACCGGTGCTCACCGGGAAGGTTCCCGCACTGAAGCGGAATCTCCCCAAAGGTCCGTTGAGCTGGCATTTCTCCAAGCGCATCGGGTCTTTCACATTGGGATAAGTGTTCAGATTGCTTACGCGGAAGCGCCCGTCGTAATCGCCGAAGGTGTAGCTCACCGCGAGGCCGCCCTCATACTTATGCAGTCCGCTGCTGTCGTCTTTGGTGTAGGCGGTTGTGAGGGTGCCGTAGTAGTCGAAACTGGGGGCGCCCCAACCCTCACCAGCATCGCCCCACGAATCGGTGGCTGATGCTGTTTCATCGGTGCTCTCGGCAGTGCCGGCAGTCAGGTCACCCTCCTCTTCATTCTGCTGAGACGCGCCAGCGGATACTGTGGCTTCCGAGCCTTCGGTTGTATCGGCTAGCGCAGGCTGCGCCAGTGCCGCTGAAGCTGCCAGTGCCACCCATAGCAGGAGCGCCTTCAAGAGTGATGAATAGAAATGATGTAGAAGTCCCGTCATTGGTGCAACCTCCCTTGAGGAATAGTGCCAGCCAAGGAGTTCAGCTCTCAGCACCGGAATCGTTAGTATCGCCGCCATCGTCAGCGGATGCTGCTTCTTCTGACTTCGCTTTGGCAGGCTCTAGGGTCGGCTCAGACTTCTCGTAGGCGACTTTCAGCTTCGTCACCTCGTCTGATGTCAGCTTCAGCGCCTTGACGACAGCTCTTTCCAGTTCGTCTTCGTTGCCCGGCTTGTAGCCGTTATGCCGGTAGAGGATTTCGCCCTTCGCGGAGATAAGAATGTTCACTGGCGAGAACTTCACGTGGTAATCCTTGCTCACCTTGAGCTCGGGATCCAGAAGCACAGGGAAATCCCATTTCTGGCTCGCCACAAAGGGCTTGACCCGCGAGAGTGTGAGCGAGGTATCGCGCGAGATCACGAGCACGCGTAACCCCGCTGGCTGGTAGGTCTCATAGATGCGTTGTATCTGCGGCATTTCCTGCTTGCACGGCTTGCAGTTGACCTCCCAGAAGTTGAGCAGCACCGCCTTCCCTTTGCTGGCGACCTGCTTGAGCTCGTAGGTCTTGCCGTCCACACCGGTAAGGCGGAAGTTCGCTGCCCGCTCGGCGGCATATGAAGCTGCCGCCAGCAAGACAGCTGACAGCGATACCCAGAGCGTCCATCGAAGTGGTTTCATGGTGCGGGCATTCTAGCAGATGGCGGTAGCAACGGGCGAAGCCCTAGCGGGCTTTTGCGGGGACCCTGGACGCGCGCTTCGCCCAGGCGGCAGCTCTCTCCGCCAGCAGGCGCCGTAGCTCATCCAGTCCTTCGCCGGTGCGGACGCTTACGGCAACCGAGTCTGGATGCCGCTCCCGCAACCGCGCCAGATACTCCGGCTCGTCAATGAGGTCAATCTTGTTGAGAATGATGAGGTGAGGAATTGCTCCTAGCCCGTAATCCTCCAGGATGGCAAGAGCGCGAGCGAGGCGGAAGTCCACATTCTCACGCGAGGCATCCACCAGCACAAGGAAAAGCGAGGTGTCGACAAGCTCCTCGATGGTGGCGCGGAACGCGGCGGTCAGTTCCGGCGGCAGGTCGTGGAGGAATCCCACGGTGTCATTGATGATGATACGCTGTCGGGTTTCCAGTGTGAGTCCACGCGCCAGCGGATCCAGCGTGGTGAAGTATTTCTCGGCTACCGCCGCCTCGCTCTGCGTGAGCGCGTTAAGCAGCGAAGTCTTACCGGAGTTCGTGTAGCCCACGAGACTGACGGTAAATAGTCGTGCTTTGCGACGTCGCTTGCGACGCAGCTCGCGTACTTGTCGTGTATGGTCGATCGCGGCGTCCAACTTGCGGATGCGTCGGCGTAACTGGTCCTTGGTGAGGGCTGTTAGCTTCTCGCCGCCACCACCACGGGTTCCCCTGTCGGCGCCGGGGCTCGAAAGCTCCTTGCCGATGCCTACGACACGTGGCAACTGATACCGGAGTCTAGCCAGCTCGACCTGCATTTTGCCCTCTGCCGTATGAGCGTTGCGCTCGAAAATCTCGAAGATGATGTCGGCGCGCGTGAGAATGTTGGTCTGCCATGCTTCTTCCAGGTTGCGCTGGTGAACCGGGGAGAGTGGTGCGTTTGTGGCGATGATGGCATTGGGGATAGACTGCAAGGCGCGCGAGACTTCCTGCACCTGCCCAGAGCCCAGATAAGTGTGGGGCGAAATCTTGCGGGGTCGGAACTTCATCACGCGCCCGATGCTGAGTTCGTTTGCCAGCGCGAGCTCAATGAAATCGAAGTCTTCTTGCGGATTGTGAACGCGGTTTTCGTACCGTTCGCTGAATGCATCAGCCTGCTCTTCGGCCTGCTGATTGCCATTCGTCGATGAGCTGCGTTGCCGGTTAATGGACTCATTCCTTGCATCAACGAGCAGAATCAACGCCTGTCGGGTATCCATACTTCCTGTGAGAACCTGGTTTCTCACCTCGTCAGCAAGTATACGGCGAAGCGAGCTTCCGAGCAAGCCTACCCGCGAAGTTGAAAAGCGATGCAGTCTGCACTAGAATCAGATTGAACGGGCCGTGGCGCAGTTGGTTAGCGCACTAGTCTGGGGGACTAGGGGTCGCCGGTTCGAGTCCGGCCGGCCCGATTCTCTGCTGGCGTTCCTCATGCACTTCAACTCCTTACTCCGCTCTATAACGCGAAGCATCGTACGCCAGTAAGAAACCTATAAGTCGTTCTTGGTCAGCAATCGATATCTCCGTGAAAGCGAATCCTGCGAAGAAGACGGGATGCTCAGTATCCTCGTTCGTCTGACGTACCCATACGACTCGTGCCGGGACCGTCAGATCCAGCGAGACGTGTTGTTGTTTGCGCTCATCAACGAAGCCGGTAACTATCATCAGTGTCATCTCTTCTCCCGGCTTGAGCCAGCTAACTTCGGTGCGGATGCGGACGCCGGCCCCCCCGAGATCCACGACAGAGCCTTCTCGCTGACCTTCTTCGATCTTCTCATGGAGGAGAAACGCCTTTCCGCGGATCGACACGCGAATGAACCTGCGGTGAGCGAGCCTGGCACCGCTGAGAGGATGGGCAGCGAAGATGAGCATCATTGCCGGGTTTGTGCGCAGAAGCTGGCTTTCCGTGCTGAACATCCCTCGGGGATCAACGATGAAAAGGCTCAGCAGCATTGATGGTTCGAGTAGATCCCATACTGGTATGGGCAGCTTCGGCACCGCAAACGAGAACTGCGATTCCAACACCTGCTTGATGTTACCCGTGACAAGGGCAGGAAGCTCGGCAGGGGGAACCGCGCTCACCGGTGCATCTGTGGTCGGTGTGGTTTCGCTCACTGGACCGGAAGCAGCCTCATTCCCCGGGGCGCTGGTGGGACCCGGAACGTGCTCGAGCTGCGAGTAAAGCTTGGCGCAGTCCAGCTCTACCCTCTGCCCAGGATAGATGAGCGTGGCAATGTCGACTTTTTCTCCGCCTGTGGGCACTGGTCGTCGGTCATTATGCTAAACTTCCCTGTTGAATGCAAGGGAGGCACTTTCTATGAACGGCGATGGCGAATCAGCTGCCGCAGCTTACGCCCGACACGTCAACGATGGCTTGGCGCGGCTGCTCTCGTTTATGGGCTTGGACGCCGCCGCGGTGCGAGCCGAAGGCTGCTTCGTCTGGGATGAGCAGGGACGGCGCTTCCTCGATTTCCTGGGAGGATACGGCGTCTTCAGCTTCGGGCATCGCCATCCACGCATTGTCGCGGCAGTTACGGCGCAGCTTGAGCGGATGCCTCTGAGCGCGAAGATACTGTTCGACAAGCCCACGGCAGAGCTGGCGGCCCGGCTGGCAGATATCACCCCCGGGAGTATCAGCAAGTTCTTCTTCTGCAACTCTGGAACTGAAGCCGTTGAAGGTGCACTCAAGCTGGCACGGCTTGCCAGCGGGCGCTCGCGCATTATCTATGCCGAGAACAGCTTCCACGGGAAGACATTGGGCGCACTCTCGGCTACCGGACGCGACAAGTATCGCGAGCCCTTCCTCCCGTTGCTGCCGGAGTTCACTGGTGTGCCCTTTGGTGATGCTACGGCGATGGCGAAGGCTTTGGATGAGACCGTAGCAGCAGTCATCCTGGAGCCGATTCAAGGCGAGGGCGGAGTCATTGTGCCACCGCTGGGATACCTTGCCGAAGTGCGAGAGCTTACGCGTCAGCGAGGCGCGCTGCTCATCCTCGATGAAGTCCAGACCGGAATGGGCCGCACCGGCTACAACTTCGCTTGCGAGCGCGAAGGCGTGGAGCCGGACTTCATCCTTCTGGCGAAGGCGCTCGGTGGCGGGGTAATGCCTCTGGGGGCGATCGGGGGCACACCGGAAGTATGGGCGAAGTTCGAGCAGAATCCGCTGATTCATTCCAGCACCTTTGGGGGCAATCCGCTCGCGTGCGCTGCCGGAATCGCTGCCCTCGATGTTCTGCAGGAGGAGCAGCTTGCTGAGCGCGCGGCGCAAGAGGGCGAGCCCTTCCTGGCACGACTGCGCAAGCTCGCCGCCGATTATCCCGATTTAGTGAAGGAAACTCGCTCATCGCGCAGCAGGTGCTGGTCGCATTCACGCTCAATGCGCCGGAAGTGATTCGCTTTGAGCCGCCACTGAACACGCCCCATCAGCTATTTGATGAAGTTGCGGAAAAAGTGGCTACGGCACTGGCCGAAACCAAGAAGCTGGTGTCTGAGTTCGCTTGATTGTTCTTTCGAAGGAGTTTCTTGATGGCCACAGTTGATAGCGAAATCGTAATCGCGGAGAAGCCGCAGCGGGTTTTCGAGCTCGCCCAGCAGGTGGAGCGCTTTCCGGAAGTGATTGCCAGCTTAAAAAGCGTCGAGGTGCTCTCCCGCGAAGGCAACCGCACGCGAACCCGCTGGGTGGGAACGGCTCAGATGGGACCGGTAACTCGCGACATTTCCTGGGAGGAAGAAGACGAATGGGACGCC